>CABRIF010000078.1 GCA_902470925.1 uncultured Collinsella sp.
TACACAAGGAGTATCGTCGGCAGCGTCAGATGTGTATAAGAGACAGCCCCCGCACGGAACACGGCGTGCAGGCACACCTCATCGGTGAAATCAGTGGCCGACACCCGGCCGCCCGCATCGGCAACCATCCGGGAAACCTGTTCGAACCGCGCGTAATCGATACGGATGTCCACCGGAATCACCGAGGTCATCTCAACGAGCTGTTGAGCCGCGCGGGCCTCCTCGAGCGCCTGCTGAGCGACAGCCGTATAGGCGCGCACCAGACCGCCCGGGCCGAGCAGCGTTCCGCCGAAGTAGCGGACCGTCACGCAGCACACGTCGCGCAAACCGGCACCGCGCAGCACCTCCAGCGTCGGCATACCGCTCGTGCGCTGGGGCTCTCCATCGTCACTGGCGCGCTCGCTGCCATCGGCGAGAATCCAGGCAGGCACATGATGACGGGCATCGAAATGCGCGGAACGCAGATCGGCTTGGTGGGCAGCGGCCTGTTCGGGCGTCTCCACATGCACCAGATGCGCGATAAACCGGCTTTTGCGGTCGACGAACTCACCGGTTGCCTGCGCTCCGGGCAGCATGGTGATATAGCTTTCCACGGCACTCCCCTTTCGCGCAGCACCCGCAACGCACACCGCAGGGCATACAGAGCAAAAGACGCGAAGCGAGCCGATAAGCCGGGTTCTGTCGAGGGCGATCATTTATCTTGGCTGCACGTTACCGCGCAGCTCCTCGCACGCTACCCGAGTGCAGGCCGGGCCGACCCATCGCACTCCTATTTGCGCTTGCTCCGGAAGGGGCTTGCCAAGCCGCCGTGTTACCACGACGCTGGTGGTCTCTTACACCACCGTTTCAGCTTTTCTCTCACCCGCCCCAAGGCGGGCAGCGGGAGTCTTCTTTTCTGCGGCGCTAATCCGTCGGGTTGCCCCGCCTGGCCGTTAACCAGCTTCCTGCCCTGTGGAGCCCGGACTTTCCTCACGCCGGCCATCGATGTGGCCGGCCGCGCGATCGCCTGGCTCGCTTCGCGTGGGGTATTGTAGCATGCACCGCCCTGAAGCAAGCCGCGGTGCCGCGCACCCATGCGCAACCCATATGAAAAAGGCACCGGACCCGCAGGCCCGGCGCCTTCTCTACCGAGCCCGCTGGCTCAGCGTTCGTATGCAAACACCGTGCCGGCCATGTGACGCGTCTCGGGTTGCCCCGAGCGCCCCACATCGCCAACCGGACGCGACCCGCTAGTCCAAATCGTCGGTCGCGAAGTTATCGAGCGGCGCAAACGGGTCGGCCACCGGCGCGGGAGCAGGCGCAGGCGCCGGGGTAGCGACAACCGGAGCGGCATCGGAGCCGGACGGCGTGCTGGAGAGCAGATCGGCCGGGAAGGAGTTCTGGGCATCGTCCATGAAGTGCTGGATGAGCTTGAGGTACTCGGCCTTGAACTCCTCGCGGGAGGCCTTCAGGCGA
Source organism: uncultured Collinsella sp. (assembly GCA_902470925.1). Classification (GTDB taxonomy): domain Bacteria; phylum Actinomycetota; class Coriobacteriia; order Coriobacteriales; family Coriobacteriaceae; genus Collinsella. The sequence goes on from CABRIF010000078.1 coordinate 1,456, forward strand.
TCGATCTCGGCGATCTCGTTCTGCTTCTCGGCCAGCGCCTGGCGGATGACCTCGCGAGCCTTGGCATCGGCCTCGTTGCGGATGCGCTCGGCGTTGTCGCGCGCCTCGGCCACGATGTTGTCGGCAGACTGCTGCGCTGCGATCAGGGCGGCGGAAATCTGGCTGGCCGTGGCGGTGTACTCGGCCGGAGCCTGCACCGGAGCGGGCGCGGGCGCGGGAGCTGCCACCGTGGCCTGGGAAAGCTGGGACTGGGCCTCGGCGAGCTGCTGCTCGGTGCTGGTGAGGCGGCCCTTCAGGTCGACGATCTTGCTGAGCATCGCGTCGACCTCGGCGGCCAGGCGCTCGAGGAACTCGTCCACCTCGGCAGGGTCGTAGCCGCGCTTCGCCTCGGAAAAGACCTGGTTCTGAATGTCAATGGGTTTGATAGCCATCTACGTGCGTTCCTTTCCTACATCGACGCACCGCGCGCCGACTCGCTGTTGGGACCATAGTACCGTCAGGCAAACGTCAATAGTAGTCTCATTACGTACCACTCGATAAGATTCAACGCAATTACCGCAAGAACCGGCGAAAAATCGATCCCGGCAAGCGGCGGCACCAAGCGCCTGAACACGTTGATGAACGGGGCAACCACCATATGCAAGGCGGACGCGATGTCGTAGAGCAACCCCTCCTGGCGCATAGGGATCCACGACATGATACAGTACACCAGGATAAGCAGGCTGTAGAACTGGAACAGCAGCTCCACGATCCGCAGGACCATATACATGAACAAACACCCTACTGCTTGAGGAAGCCATCCTGGCGCAGCTTCGCCAGATCGGTTTCCTTGATCTCACAACCCTGCGGCAGCACGATGAAGACGCGGTCGCCCACCTCGCGCACCGTGGCGCCCAGGCCGCAGGCGAACCCGTAGCTGAAGTCGAGCACGCGCTTGGCAACCTCGGTCCGCACGCCCACGAAGATCAGCGCAACCGGCTGGCGCGTGCGGACGCGGCGCACCACCGTCTCCACGTCGTCGTAGCTCTCCGGGCGCAGCACGTAGGCCGGCAGCTGCGGCGTAGCGGTCATCACGGCGCTCACGCGCGCCGCGGTGTCGGAAGCCGGGGCGGCAGCGGGTGCGGCGGCCGCCTGTGTGCGCTGAGCCTGCGCCGCAACGCTTGAGGGCGTGTCATAGGCACCGGGGCGATAGGTGCCCTCGCGCGCCGGCGGCGTGTAGGTTGAAGCATGGCGATCGGCGTCGCCCACGAGCTCGCCGCTGCGCGTGTACACCGCAACGGACTCAGCCTCACCGCGGCGCGTCTGGCCGAGCATGCCGTTGCCGGCCTGGTCGGCGCCGTAATCGGAGCGATAGGATCCCCTGCCGTAGGCATCCGAGGCACCCTGGTAGGAATCGTCTCCGTACGCAGCGGCGTCCTCGTCGTAGTAATCGTCATAGGCGCTGTCGCCGTACGAATCGGCGGCGTGGTTCTGACGCAGGGGAAGCCTGCTTTTGATGTCGTCTAGGAAGCCCACGGTGGTACCTCTCTTCGTGCGTGTAGGGGCTCAATTGCCCTATTTTACTGCAAAGGCAGGGTCGAAGACCACCCGGCCCAACCGAACGATGGTCGAACCTTCCGCCAAAGCCTGTTCGAAGTCCTCGCTCATGCCGCAGGAAAGCTCCGGCAGCGGGCAGCCGCCTGCGACCTCGAGCTCATCGCGCAGCTCGCGCAGGCCCGCAAAACAGGCACGCGCCCTGTCTTTATCCCCACGCGGCGCCATCGTCATGAGGCCCACGAGCTGAATTCCACAAAGACCGCGCAGCTCGTCGAAGCAGGCGCGCACCTCGGCAGGCGAAAAGCCCGCCTTGGACTCCTCGCCCGACACGTTCACCTCAAGCAGCACGCGCTGCGGGCCGTCGAGCTCTCCGGCTTGGATACGGCGCTCCACGCGCGTCGAGATCGCCTGGGCCAGGTGCAGCGACCCCACCGAATGGATGAGGGCCACGCGTCCCAGCACCGCGTTGATCTTGTTGGTCTGCAGATTGCCGATCATGTCGAAGCGCCGCGGCGGCAGGTGCGGGCGCTCGGCGAGGCCGGTGAGCTTGCGCACGAGCTCCTGGGGGCGATTCTCCCCGAACACCCGGTAGCCGGCATGAAGCGCCGCCTCCACCTCGTCCACACCGACCGTCTTGGACACCGCCACGAGCGTCGCATCGCCCCGCGTCCGCCCGCTCGCCGCAAGCGCATCGTCCATGCGCGCCATGATCTGCGCACGCCGCTCGGCTACGGCCGCGGCATACCCTTGCTCCATCGCATACGCTCCCTTCATATCGCTATCGCTCGAAGCCATACTAACGCAGGAGCGCGGCCCCGCACCCGGAACCGCGCCCTCACGAAACAAACCTGTAGCAGCCGCAAGCGGCCAAGGCGCGATGCGCCGTCAGTCCTCGTCGTCCTCGTCGATGGATTCCTCGCCCCGCTTGGCGGCCTCAATCAGCGCGGCCAGCTTCTCGCCCACCTCGTCGGGCGACAGGGCGGCAACGTAGCGCGCGTCGGACAGCGGGTCCAAGATCACGCCCTCGCCGGAGGGGATGCGCATGCTCTCGAGCTCATCCTCGTCGGCATCGGCGATATCGGCCTCGCTCCAGCGCTGACCGGTCAGAAGGAAGGTCAGGCGGAAGGCCGCGTCGATGGAGATGGAGGCCATGCGATCGAGGTAGCGCGACACCATGATCACGCGGCGCAGGTCGTCCAGGGTCTTGTTGGTGTCATCGGGCACCGCATCGGAAGCCATGTCGTCGGCGGCCATGCGGTTGTAGGTGCGGAAGAACTGGCTGTAGATGGCGTGCACCGCCTCGTCCTGCTCGGAAAGGGCGGTGATCTGGGCGAGGTCGTTGCTGACGAGCGCCGAGATCGAGGCGCCGAGCACGCGATAGACGCAATCGGCCTCGCGCCCGATGAGCTCGACGAGCTCGGCGGGCAGCTCGATGTCGGAGCGCACCTTGCGCTTGGCGGCGCGCGCGATGCGACGCACCTTGTCGCTCATGCGCTGGAGGTTGAAGTTGACGTAGATGATCGTCTGCAGCAGACGGAAGTCGGAGGCGACCGGCGACTGGGTGGCGATGAGGTTGTAGCACACCGCCTCCAGGTTCGCGCTGCGCGCATCGATCTGGTAGGTGGCCTTCTTGGCCTTCTTGGCCAGGTCGTTGTCGTCGGTCACGAAGGCGTCGACCGCGTCGTGCAGCGTCAGGTCGACCGCCTCGAAGATGGATAGCATCTCGTGGCGCGCCTCGATGAGCTGCCGGGAGAAGAGTTTGCGCATACTGGGCTCCAATCAGTTGGACGCGGGCCATGCGCGGCCCGCACGGGTGCTCGGCACCGTCCGCGCGGGCAGATCAGCCGAAGCGGCCGGTGATATAGTCCTCCGTGCGCTTATCCTTCGGACTAGTGAAGATCGCGTCGGTTTGACCATACTCAATCAGTGTAGCAGGTTCGCCCGCGACCTCCTGCAAGAAGAACGCCGTGTGGTCGGAGATGCGCGCGGCCTGCTGCATGTTGTGGGTCACGATGATGATGGTCATCTCGGGCGCGAGCTCGGCCATCAGGTCCTCGACCTTCTGAACGGAGGTCGGGTCGATGGCCGAACAGGGCTCGTCCATCAGAAGAACGTCCGGTTGCACCGCCAGCACGCGCGCAATGCACAGGCGCTGTTGCTGTCCACCCGAAAGCGCCAACCCGTCCTTAGAGAGCTGATTGGATACCTCTTTCCACAGGTTCGCACGCTTGAGGGACTCTTCGACGATGTCATCGAGATCGCTTTTGCTAGTCACGCCCTGCAAACGAGGGCCAAAAGCCACGTTCTCGTAGATGGACTTGGGGAAGGGGTTGGGCTGCTGGAAGATCATGCCCACCCGGCGGCGCAGGTCGACCGCGTCCACGCCCTCGGCGTAGATGTCGGCGCCGTCGAGCTCCATGGTGCCCTCGATGCGCGTGCCCTCGATCAGGTCGTTCATGCGGTTCATGCAGCGCAGAAACGTCGACTTGCCGCAGCCCGACGGGCCGATGAACGCCGTGATCTGGTTCTTGGCGATGTTGAGCTCCACGCCGGTCAGCGCGTGGAAGTCGCCGTACCAGAAATCGAAGTCCTTGACGGTGATGGCGCTCGACTCGGCGGCGGGTGCGTTGCGGTAGACGGTCACGACGTGCTCCTTACTTGTTCTTGCGGGAGAGCCTGCGGGCGATGAGGTTGAAGGCGAGGATGATCACCATCAGCAAAAACGCGGTGCCGTAGGCGGCGTTCATGTTGATGCCGTCGTTGGCCAGCAGGTAGAGGTGGACGGTCATGGGACGGCCCGAATCGAAGGGCGTGATCGGCATGTTGATGGCCTGGCCCATGGTGTAGAGCACCACGGCCGTCTCGCCGATGGCGCGGCCGATGCCGAGCACGATGCCGGTGGCGATGCGCCCGAACGCCGACGGCAGCACGATCTTGCTCACGACCTGCCACTTGGTGGCGCCCAGGCCGTAGGCGCCCCAGCGGATATAGCGGGGCACGGCGCGGATGGCCTCCTCGGTGGTGCGCATGACGATCGGCAGCATGAGCAGCGCCAAGGCCAGCGCTGCCGACAGCATGGACAAACCGAAGCCCATCGCCTCGACGAACAGGGCGTAGCCGAACAGGCCCATGACGATCGAGGGCACGCTTGCGAGCGTGTCGGCGGCGTAGCGGATCACGCTCACCAGACGGCCCTGCTTGGCGTACTCGGCCAGATACACCGCGGCGAGCACGGCGATCGGCGTGCAGATCAGCATGGCGAGCGCCGTCACGTACAGCGTGGAGACGATCGTGGGCCAGATGCCGCCCTCGGCGTTGACGCCCTCGGGCCAGCCGAAGATGAAGTCGAGCGAGATGTGGGGCAGGCCGTTGACCACCACGTAGGCGATGATCGCCAGCAGCACGAGCGTGGTGATGGCGGCCGCAACGCGGAACACCCCGAGCATCACGGCGTTGGAGGTGTTCTTGGAGATACGCCCCGTGCGACCATGGGACAATGCGCGCTTGATGCGCTGGGCGGATGTCTGCTCGGGAGCCAACGGGCTCGCAGGGGTGCCGGAAGGTTCGGTTGCCATGGGCTATCCCTTCCTCATCTTGGACAGCAGGCGAACCAGGCCCACCAGGGATGCGGACACGATGAACAGCACGACGCCCATCCCGAACAGGGCGGTGCGGTGCAGGCCGGAGGAGTAGCTCATGTCGAGCGCGATCTGGCTCGTGAGCGTGGATACCGGGCTGGTGATGGAATCGGGCACCACCGGGGCGTTGCCCACGACCATGAGCACGGCCATGGTCTCGCCGATGGCGCGCCCCATGCCGAGCACCACCGCGTCGACGATGCCGAACCGCGCCGCCGGCAGGACGACCTTGTAGATGGTCTGCCACTTGGTGGCGCCCATCGCGAAGCTCGCCTCGCGAATGCCCATGGGGATGGAGTTCAGCGCGTCGATGGTGAGCGTGGTGATGGTGGGCACGATCATGATGGCCAGCACGAACCAGGCCGTGAGGGCGCCGAAGCCCAAGCCGCCGCTGATCTCGGCCACGAACGGGCGGATGATGACCATGCCGAAGAAGCCGTAGATGATGCTGGGGATGCCGGCAAGCAGGTCGACCGCGGGGCTGATCAGCGCGCGCACCCGCGCCGAGGCGATCTCGGTGAGGTAGACGGCGGTGCCCACGCCCAGTGGCACGCCGAGCACCAGCGCGCCCACGGTGACCAGCGCGGTGCCGGCCGCCAGGGACATGATGCCGTAGTGCCCCTCGGTGGGCGCCCAGGTGAAGCTGAAGAAATTCGCCAAACCGATGTCGGTGAACACCGGGGCCGCCTGCATCATGGTGAAGGCGAAGATCAAGATGACCGTCACCACCGCCAAAAAGGCGCAGGCGAAAAACAGGTACTGCAGCGCCTTCTCTTTCAGATGCGTGCTGCGCGACACCAAGGCGAGCTCGCGCTTGCGCGGTGCCGTGCCGCTCGAGGCGCTCGTCTGGTCATGCGGCGTGGATGCCACGGCCGTCACTCCCCTTTCGAAGATTCGTCATGCGAGACCGGGATGAAGCCGGCCTCCCGGATCTGCTCGTCCATGGCAGGCGAGAGTACGTAGTCGATGTAGGCCGCAACCTGGCCGGTGGGCTCGCCCTTGGTGAAGAAGTACAGGTCGCGCGAGATGGGGTAGCCACCGCTCGCGATCGTTTTCTCAGAGGGCTCCACATGGTTCACGGAGATGGCGCGCACCTCGGTCTCGGCGTAGGCGGAGTCGACGAAACCCATGGAGATATAGCCGATCGCACCCCGCGAGCGACTCACCACGTCGCGCACCTGACCGGTGCCTGATAGCACGGCCGCACGCCGGTCGAACGCCTCGCCGTCCATGACGATGGTCTTGAACGCCTCGCGCGTGCCGGATGCCTCATCGCGGTTCACCAGCTGGATGGGCATATCCTCGCCGCCCACCTCGCTCCAGTTCGTGATGCGGCCGGCGTAGATATCGCGCAGCTGCTCGATGGAGAGGTTCTGGACGGGGTTGTCGGGGTTCACGATCACGGCGATGCCGTCGTGCGCAACCGGGATGGTGGTGAGGCCGAGCTGCTCCTCGTCGGCGTTCAGGCTGCGCGACGAGGTGGCGACCTCGGCGGTGCCGTTGGCGACCGCTTCGATGCCGGCCGATGACCCCAGGCCGCTCACCAGAACGCTTGTGCCTGTTTCCTCGCCGAACAGCTCGGCGGCCTGCTCGGCGATGGGTAGGCAGGTCGTGGACCCGGCAACGGTGATTTGCTCGGTTGCGGTAGACGCTGAGCAGGCGGTAAGCAGAAGCGCTGCCGCGCAGGCGAATGCAGCGGCCGCCGTGCCACCTAGACGATGCAGGCGACGGCGCCGTGCCGGCCGCACACTCCGCGCTCCGCGCGATACGAGAAGAACCGGTCGTTCTTGCGCACCGTGGAAAGCTGCAGGTCGTGAATCTCGCACGAAAGGACTCCCACCTCTTCAAGCGATTGACGAATGCACGCGGACAGATCGAGCGTCCGACGCACAGTAGGTTCAATGTTATCAAATTGTTCGGAGAACGTGAGCAAAAGGTCAGGCGATACCTCATATTCATCGCCGAGGATGTGCGGACCGATCCATGCGCGGATAGACCCCGCATCCTCCCCGGTGGCCTTCATGAGGGCTCGCGCCGCGGACCCGGCGATGCGCGCATAGGTTCCCCGCCAGCCCGAATGCACGACCGCGAAGCCATTGTCGCAGGTGAGGATAACTGGGACGCAGTCGGCGAAGCACAGAAGGACCGGCACCTGCGCCGCGGTGCACACGACGGCGTCCGCACCGGCCGCGAGCTCGGAGCGCACCTCGTCCAACGCACGGGGGTCGCACGAGTCCACCGTCACCACATGCTCACCATGAACCTGGTTGGGAACGAGCAGGCGATCGCATGCGTCGGCGCACCCCAGCGCCGCCAGCACCCGCCGCCGGTTCTCGGCAACCGCCGCGGGATCGTCGCCCACACGGCTCCCGAGATTCAACGAGGTGTACGGCGCCTGCGAGACGCCGCCGCCGCGCTCGGTGAAGGCGAAGCGCACCGGCCCGGCAACCTCGCCGTGCAGCACGACCCCGCAACGCTCGAACCGATCCATGCCGGCCTCCCCTTTCTGCTCGATATGCCGCCTCGGCACCATGCTCCCCGAAGGCTGCAAGACCGTCGGGCGACGAGCCGTCCTTCGCGCAGGCGCCACGGCGGCGGCTTGCGCTCGGGGCCGTGGCGCCTGCGTCCCATCACCGGCAAGGCATCGCCCGCCCCGTCGGATAGCGCGCGGGGCGGCGCAGCACCGCGCCTCGCCCGCCCCGTCGCACCAGCGCGATAGCGAAAAGGGCCGACTCCGCGCCTGAAGCAAACGTCCCGCAGGTGCCCCGAGCAACGCATGGGGCGCCTCCGAGCGATTGCGAAGGCAGGGAGCCGGCCCTTCCGTAGGCGCGAAACTGCTGCGCTAGAAGTTGCCGCGCTTGAGGAAGTCGGGCAGCTCGAACTGATCGTTGCCGAAGTTCGGCAGCTCGGTACCGCCCACCGTACGGGTGGATGTCGCCGGCGCGGAAGCGGCCTTGGAGCTCTCCTGCGCGTGATCGCTCATGCGGCTGCTCTTCTGGCTGGCGAACAGCTCATCTTGACGGTTCACGTTCGAATCGGTGAACCCGGTGGCGATGACGGTGATGCGCACCTGGTCGCCCAGCGACTCGTCCACCACGGTACCGAAGATGATGTTGGCCTCGGGGTCGACGGCGTTGGCCACCAGGTCGGCGGCGTCGTTGATCTCCTGGATGCCCAGGTCCTTGGAACCGGCGATGGACAGCAGCACGCGGGTGGCCCCATCGATGGAGCTCTCGAGCAGGCGGCTGGAGATGGCCTGCTGCGCGGCGTCGACCGCGCGCGTGTCACCGGAGGCGACGCCGATGCCCATCATGGCGGTACCAGCCTGCTTCATGATGGTCTTGACGTCGGCGAAGTCCAGGTTGATGACGCCGGGGACGGTGATGAGGTCGGTGATGCCCTGGGTGCCCTGCGACAGCACGCCATCGGCGGTGGTGAAGGCCTCGAGCATCGTGGTCTTCTTCTCGGCGATGTCGAGCAGGCGATCGTTCGGGATGACGATCATGGTGTCGACGCTCTCGGACAGCGTCTTGATGCCCTCCTCGGCGGAGGACTTGCGCTTGCGGCCCTCGAAGGTGAAGGGCTTGGTCACAACGGCGACCGTCAGCGCGCCCACGTCGTTCAGCGCGATGTCGGCCACGATGGGGGCCGCACCGGTGCCGGTGCCGCCGCCCTCGCCGCAGGTGATGAAGACCATGTCGGCCCCGGCGAGCGCCTCGGAGATGTCGTCACGGCTCTCCTCGGCGGCCTTGCGGCCCACCTCGGGGTTGGCGCCGGCGCCCAGACCGCGGGTGAGATCGGTACCGATGTGCACCTTGATGTCGGCGTCGGAGATGGCCAGCGCCTGCGCGTCGGTGTTGATGGCCACGAACTCGACGCCGCGGATGCCCTCCTCGATCATGCGGTTCACGGCGTTGGTTCCGCCGCCGCCCACGCCGACAACCTTGATGACAGCAAGGTAGTTGTTGATCTCGTTCTCGTGCATGTGCGGTCCTTTCGAACACTGTGTTTAAGCCTTCACAGGCGGCATCGCGACGTTAACCCTCAAGTTGAAATTAAAAGTCGAGGTAAACCGCGTTATCTTTGCATATCGCGGGCCCATAAGTCAAATACCCCGGCCCCGAATGTGAATTTTGAGCCGTTTTCGCAGGTAGACGCCCCTACCGTTCACCCGTGGGCGAACGGTAGGGGCGTCTGTTCACACTCACTGCGGCGCGCTGCGGAACGTGTAGGCGCCCGGTTCGCGCACGTTGATATAGGTGACCCCCGTCTGCTCCTCAAGCAGGCGCGTGACCACTCGCTCCTTCTCGGTGATGTTGTCGGGCTCGCCGAGCGAGACCTCCACGCCCGAGGTCAGGTTCGCCGAGATGGCCTCGACCGAAGCGATGGAGAGGTCCTTCACCTGCTCCAGGAACGAGGAGGAGAAGCCCCGCGCGTACTCGAGGCCCGCCAGCACCACCTCGGAGCTCACCGCCTTGCCGCTCGACGGGTTGGCGTCGGAGGGGACATCGGTGAGCAGCAGCGCGCTGTTGTCGCGCGCGACCTGCAGGGCGGCGTCCACCCCGGACAGCACGGTTGCGCCCTCCGGCCAGCTGCCGTCGGATGAGGCCGCAACCTCGTTGCCCTCGGCATCCACCGCCACCGACAGCGACAGCGGGGCGATCCAGATGCCATCGTCGCTGATCGCCCAGGCGATGTCGTCGGAGGTGATGTAGGCCACCGCGCGCACGGTGCGCTCGTGCGGCGTGATGATAAGGGTGTGCGGGAACTTCCGCTCGATCTGCACGCCGTCAATCCAGGGATTGGCGGTGAGCGACGCGGTGATGGATGCCTCGTCCACGTTGAGCAGGGTGGTGCCGTCGGGCACCTGCACGAGCTGCTCGACGGTCTGCTGGTCCACATGCGCGCTGCCCTTCACCTGGATGTCGGTGGCAGCCAGAAGCGGCGAGTTGGCGACAACGAGGGCCACCAGCGCCAGCAGCACCAGCACGCCTGCGGCGATGAGGACCGGGCCGCGCTTGAGGTGCGGCAGCGGCAGGCGGCCGAGCACCGCCGCGGCGCCGGAAAACGCCCGCGCGAGCGGCGCGGGAGCACCCGCGGCCTTCTGCGGCTTCGGGCGGGCCGGGCCGGTCGCGCCGCCCTGCGGGCGCTTGGGTGCGCCCAGCTTCGGCATGCGCAGGCTGTCTCTTATACACATCTCCGAGCCCACGAGACGTAGAGGAATCTC
>CABRIF010000079.1 GCA_902470925.1 uncultured Collinsella sp.
GCGATACATGTCGCGCTGAGTGTTGGAAGTGTTTCGCTAAGGTTGGAAATCAACGATTGAATTAAAAGGCTGCATCCATGTATTCATTAGGCCGTCCGAGAAGTTTTTACACCCGAAGCATGGCATAATAGCAAATACCACAACCGTCAACCTCGCCAGAGGTGGGCACTCACAATTGAAGAGATTCGAACCGTCGACAGGGAGAGGTATTTACCTATCTCTCCGGATGGTTCGAGCTATCGAGCGCCCGAGACGGTTGTGGTGACTGTGGTGGATACCTCTCCTTTTCGCGTTGCCATCGTGCATCGGCAAAGCAAGAGAATCCTCCCACGGTTGACCATCGGTGCTGTTGGAAGGAGAAGCGATATGGTCGAAGAAATTAAGGCTCTTAAAGAACTTCTGGACATGGGAGCCATCACGCAAGAGGATTACGACAGGAAAAAGGCCGAGATTCTTAATCGTCCGGCTCAGCCATCCACATCTTCCGATGTCCTTGCGGCCCCGGCTGTACCGCAGCGCCCTCAAGTCACCACCCAGACGCAGTCAAAAAGCAAGGTGGCGGCAGGTTTATTAGCGATATTTCTCGGCTGCCTTGGCATCCACAAGTTCTACCTTGGGTATACGACGCAGGGAATCATTCTTCTGCTCGTGACGATTTTTGGGGCACTGCTGCTCGTCGGCCCGCTCATCACCGCCGTTATCTCCTTCATCGAAGGGATCATTTACCTCACCAAGAGCGACGAGGATTTCAACAACATCTACGTCGTGAAGAAGAAAGAGTGGTTCTAGCCGCCCAACATCAATAGACGGCCCAAGGAGTAAACCGTGCAAAACCTAGACGCAATAAAAGAGCTCAAGCAGCTCCTTGACGAAGGGCTCATCAACCAAGAGGAATATGATCGGAAGAAGGCAGAGCTGCTCGATGCGACCAGTGCTGCATCCTCCGCATATCCAACGACACAGGCGGGTACACCGAGCATCCCCGCGAGTTCGAACCATACCGTCAAGAAAAGCAAGATCGTCGCTGGCCTTACGGGAATCTTCTTGGGAGGCTTCGGCGTGCATAAGTTCTACCTCGGGTACGCCTCGCAAGGAGCCATCCTGTTAGCCGTGACTCTCGGCTTGTCTCTGCCCGTCACGATGGTCGTCCACGGATTGAGAATCATTCCCCTCATCCAGCTGGTTGGGATTCTAAAGTACATCCCCGTATTGGTCGGCATTGTCGAGGGCGTGATCTACCTCACTAGGAGTGACGAGGATTTTCAGAGGATTTATGCCGCAGGAAGGAGGGAGTGGTTCTAATGGTCGGCCTTTCCGTGAGAAAGGACACGTCGCGCATCATCGGAATCGCACTGGCTTCCGTAGCGTTTATTTTCTCGTTTGTCTGCGTGTCATATAGCGAATACGGTTTCACGGTGGAAATGTACCCCGCGCTGATGCCCGGATGGTCTGGGTCGGGCATAGAGGACATCGTGTCTTTTTTCGCGGCTCTGCTCCTGCTTGTCGCCATGATTGCACTCAGACGGATGCCGCAATGCGTGTGCGTCATCGTCTCTCTCTGCCTATACAAAATGTCCTTTTGTCTGTATGCGCTGCATTATTCCGACAACGCACTCGAATTCCCTGCATCGCTGTTCAATCCCTACTTTATTTTGCTGATAGCTCCGTTCGCCCTTTCACTCGCGGGGGCAATTTGGGCGCTATCACGGAACGATGATAAGAGTGCCGCATTGCTTGCGCTGGCTTTCTGCCTGACCGCATTCGCTCTACTGCTTATGTTTTTGGAAGTGATTCCGTTTGGCGAAAAGTTCGGCAGCACTCGATACCTAAGCACGTTCCTAAGGTATTCCGCAACGTGGCTCTGCGTGCCAGTTGTATGCGCAGGCATGGCAGCGAACGCCGATTGCAGCAAGGGACAAGTTGCATCGGATCGGTCAGAGGGCGTGCGCGACGGCGGAGTGCGACGAGCGAATCTGAAGAACAGCGCAGAGACGGTCAAGGCGCTTAAGGAATTGCTCGACATGGGCGCTATCACTGAAGAAGAGTACGAGGCGAAAAAGAGGGAGCTGCTTGGACTCTAATCCCGAAATCACCATGTCATCGAGTCGTAACGGCATCAGCAACGGAAAGGGACAACATGTTCGACCAAATTAAAGAACTCAAGTCGCTGCTTGACGAGGGCTTAATCACTCAGGAAGAGTTTGATGAGAAGAAGACCGAGATTCTGGGTAGCCCCGCTACGCCCGCTACTAGCGGAAATCTTGGGGAAGCAGGGACTTCCATTAAGCCAAGCAAGGCCGAGCTTCAGAAAACTGCAAAAAGGCTTGCTCCATACTTGTTCTTCGCTGCCGGTGCGCTTTGCTTGCTTGTTGGTCTGTTTTTTCCCATGCCCGGAGAAGACCTGACGACGTACAGCCTCAATGGGCCGAAGTATTTCCACATAGAGGAGTATGTCGGCGGGGATGCCTATAACTACATTATCGGAGCGTGCATCTTGGGAGGTCATATCTCCGGGGCAATGACTGTAAAGGCGGTGCTTGCTGTCGGTGGTCTCGCCCTTATATGCATGGGAGTCGCCACTCTAGCGATTTTTTGCACCGGCATGGAGAAAACCAAGGACACAGGTGGAGTGAAAATGAAAGACCATGCCGTAATGAGCAAGGATGGAATTGAGGCCGAAGATGCGTAGTGGGATTATTGCTGCATTGGTGTCTGTGATAGCCCTTGGGCTTCCGCTTGTGGGCTGTCAACAAAGCGGTGGCTTGAGCGAGGACATGGAATCGACCCAGCAAAATGTATCGGAAAAAGCCCCCAAGCCAGTTGGAACTCCTTACGAGAGAGTGATTGAGTCGGGAGGCGGGAATACCGACTTATTAGTTCCTGAGTTAAAGCAGTATGTCGATGAATACGAGACCACCTTCTATCGAATAACCGGAACGGTGAGCAAGGTCGAGGATTTTGATAAAGCGAAGATGTACTCCGTCGACAACCCAGATCCATCAAGGTTTATCGAGATCCACTTCGATGACTATACCGAGGTCTGGGATCATAATGAGACTGGCGAGATGACCCTCTACTTGAAGCCGTACGGGTTGCTTCTCGATGAGCAGCCTCTGTGTAAGGGCGGAGTATCCGAACCGACAGACGGCACCACTGTGAAGGACATTGACTTCGAAGAGCTTTACGACCTATGCGAGACGTTTGACACTGCGACTGTAACGGTTACTGGGTTTGCCGAACTCTACTTCAAGCAACCTGGCTTCCAAACACACTACTACCTTTATGAGAGTGCCGACGCTCTGATTGACGCAGACGAAGAAAAGAGGGTAATCGCCCTGCTTGATCCAGACGAAGAGGTGAAGGAGGGATCTGAGATCACCGTGAAAGCCCCCCCATATCATGGATATCGAAAGCGAGGATGGTTACTCGATGATTGGCTCGATTCTAATTAGTTAGACACTTTCGACTTCCACCCGATAACCCTCCTTGTGGACATTCCCCCACTCGGTCGGCTATCGGGTGTTTTTCATGGCCGTAGACACCATTAGGTCATTTACTCCATCCATTATTAAGACAGCACAGCGATGCCCTTGAGTTACCATCAAATCGCCAGCTGTCTATCTCCATGAATAGAAGGAGGCGATACGAGACAATTCCTGTATGCGCTAGCAGGCCTATAAACCATACCGAACTGCACGTACCACCCATTTTCGGTGCAATACCCTAGTCGATAAAAGGTAAAATACCGCCTTTTACCTGCTATCCCTCGATGGTGTACCCAACGCCCCAGATATTACGGATGAAGCGCGGGTTCTGCGCGTCGTCGCCGATTTTCTCGCGTAGGTGGCGGATGTGCACCATGACGGTGTTGTTCGAGCCCGCCATGAATTCCTCATCCCACACGGCGCGGAAGAGCTCCTCCACCGGCACCACATGTCCGCGGTGCTCGGCCAGGTACAGTAAGATCGCGTATTCAAGCGGCGTGCATCGCACCGGGCGCTCGTCGACGGTGACGGTGCGCGCATCGCGGTTGATGACCAGCCCGTTGAAGGAGATGATCGGTCCCTCGTCCGTCCCGCCAGCCCCGTCGCGGCTGCCGTAGCTGGTGTAACGGCGCAGCTGTGCCTTGCAGCGCGCCACGAGCTCGAGCGGGCGAAACGGCTTGACCACGTAATCGTCGGCGCCCAGGGTGAGACCCTCGATTTTGTCGGTTTGGGAATCGCGCGCGGTGAGCATGATCACCGGATAGGTGTGCTCGGCGCGGATCGTGCGCAGCAGCTCGAAGCCGTCGATGTCGGGCAGCATGATGTCGAGCACCGCCAGGTCGAACTCCTGCTCCAGGATGGCGCGCGCCGCCTCGGCTCCGGTATAGGCGAGCGTGACGTCGTACTCCTCGTTGCGCAGGTAGATGCCCACCAGATCGGTGATGGTCTTCTCGTCGTCAACAACCAGAATGCGCGTGTCCACGGCAGCTCCTCTCCCTGTGCTCTACCGCATTATGGCCGAAGGTGACCGCTGGCGGGCATGGCGGAACGGGATTTTAGCCAAGATTTAAGCATGTCCTGGAGCATTCGTTTGCGGATGGCGCCGCGCGGTTCGCTAGTCGTATTGGCCCCTCGATTGCACTGGGAGCATGTCTGCGCCGTGTCGCAGGGGAAATCGGGAGGGCCGCCACCGACGAAGCTGACGGCGGCCCCTTTCGGCGAAGCTGGCGGCGGCCATTACCGACAAAGCTGGCGGCGGCCCCTTCACGCTGCCCCGGTCTATCCGGATGGGATGGCGGCGACGCCTCGAGTTGAATCCCGCCTCGATGCGACTGCTGCTCCGTAAATGCGCTGGTGGCTGAATGCGCCGGTGGCGGGCCTGTTGCGGGACGGGCAACCGGGTTCTTCCGGATGCCCCCGATCGTCCCGAATGCCGCTAAAACTCCGCCAAGCGGTGCTTGAACTGGTCGAGAAGCCGCTGGTTGAACTCCGGTCCGCCATCGACGTTCGCGCTCATGAACACCGGCGGCACCACGCCGCGCTCCACCAGGATATCCATGGAATCCATGACCGCGTAGTCTAGCAGCAGGCTGCTGGTATATAGCGAGGTGCCGCCCACCTTGCAGGGCAGGCCCTCGACTTCGATGCAGGTGTCGCCGAACGCCGACTTGTTGTCGAGCACCACGTCGGCCACCTCAAAGAGCAGCTTTCCGCTGGAATGGAGCGAGGTCCCCGCCTGCGAGGCAGCGAGCGCCGTGACGGCGATGACCTTGATGCCCGCAGCCCGTGCGTGCAGGGCGAGCTCTAGTGGCAGCGGGTTGCGCCCGGAGTTCGAGATGATGACCAAACAGTCCTCTTCGCGCACGTCGAGGCTGTTCCAGAACAGCTCGCCCACGCCCTCAACGCGCTCATAGATGCCGCGCGCCGGCTCATTGATGATGCGCGTTTGGATGTATCCGCCGGCGCGCCCCGAGATTTCGAGCGCGCTGGCATAGGAGTGGCCGGATCCGAATGCGCGGATGATGCCGCCGCGCTCGATGGTATCAGCCATGATGAGGGCGGCTTCATGAATGGCGC
The DNA here is from genome assembly GCA_902470925.1 of uncultured Collinsella sp. GTDB lineage: Bacteria > Actinomycetota > Coriobacteriia > Coriobacteriales > Coriobacteriaceae > Collinsella. Next base: position 5,562 of record CABRIF010000079.1, read on the forward strand.
TGTCCTGTCCGTCATCGAGCTCGGTCAAGCGACGGATCAGCTCGGCTTTATACGCGGTTGACGTGGTGTGCATGCAGATGACCTTTCTGACGAGGTGGTACGGATGGCACCACTATAGGAAAGGCATCGGTGCTCCCTGCGTCGGGGGTGCATACATATCGGCGAGCGGCCGCAGACACTCGGTGAGATGCGGGCCCCTGCGATAACGAAACGAGCCGCCCTTGCGGACGGCTCGACAGACGGCGGTATATGGTCCTTGGCTCTTGCAGCCGACGTGACAGGTGCCGGGCCGCGTAGGCTGCGGCGCCGTGGCAGGTTCCGGGAGCGGACACGGGGCCGCGCCAGGCGGCAGGCTGCGCCGGGCACGGTGCTGCGCGCCACGACAAGCTCCAGGCGCGGCGTTGGATGCGCGACGAGCGACAGGTGCGTGGCTGCAGCGCTAGAACTTGACCTGCGGCACGCTGCGGGCGGCCTCGGCGGCCTCGAAGCCGGCGCGCTCCTTGAACTGGAAGATGCCGGCGAAGATGTTGCCGGGGAAGGTCTGGATGCCGTTGTTGTAGTTCAGCACGCAGTCGTTGTAGCTCTGGCGCGCGTAGGAAACCTTGTTCTCGGTGTCCTCGAGGGTGCCCTGCAGCTGCATGAAGTTCGTGTTCGCCTTCAGGTCGGGGTAGGCCTCGGCCACGGCGAACAGCTGGCGCAGCGCACCGGTCAGCACGTTGTCGGCCGCCATCTTCTCCTCGGGCGTGTGGGCGCTCGTGGCGCTGTTGCGCGCGCTGATGACCGCGTCGAGGGTCTCCTTCTCGTGTGCGGCGTAGCCCTTGACCGTCTCGACCAGGTTCGGAACCAGGTCGTTGCGGCGCTGCAGCTGCGTATCGATGTTCTGCCATGCGTTGTCAACGCGGTTGCGCAGCGTGACGAGGTTGTTGTAGATGCCGGCGACCACCATGACGATCACAATGACAACCACGATGCCGATGATGATGGGGATCATGGAAAACTCCCTTTCTGCGGCGTGCCTCAGCGCGCCTCGCGTCAGTTGACTATCAGTATACCCATGTGCTCGAGGGCGCATGGCACTGTGCGCAAGATATGCGCATCGGTCGACGCCCGCCCTGGATCTGTGCCGGCCGTTTTGAGACGCCGTAACGCTTTTGTACAAAAAACAAACAATTGTCCCATAACGGACAAAGAACAGTTAATTCGCGTATCAGGCGTATGTCATTGCGGTAAGATACAGCCGATGTTCAATGTGCGGTTGGCAGATAACGTGCGCAAATCTCCTATGCGTCGCTATATAGCCTCCGCTGTGCCAAGGAAGTGAGTCCGTTGGACCTGCGAATCGAGAAAACCTATCGCGCGCTCCTCACCGCGTTCACGCGCCTGCTGGAGACGCACCGCTATGAAGAGATCACGGTCGCCATGCTGTGCAACGAAGCGGTGATCCGCCGCACGACGTTCTACAAGCATTTCGCCGACAAATCCGAGTTCTTCGCCTTCTTCGTGGACAACCTGCGCCTTGAGCTGCTCAAGCACGGCGAGGAGTCGGTCGACGACGAGCTGGCCCGCCTGAGCTGCCCGCAGGACCCCACGGTCGATGAGGAGGGCGTCGTCATCCTGCACGGCATGGTGAGCTTCATGCTCGAGCACGAGACCTTGGTCGACAACATTTTCGAAAGCTCGATGAGCGGCATGCTGATGCTCATGATGGTGGACAAGGTTGCCGAGACCATCCGGGAGCGCTACCGCAACGTCTATCGCGCGACAGAGGGGGAGCTGCCCACGCTTGCCGCTGCATCCGAGTTCGCGGCGGGCGGTTTGGTGCGCCTGCTGGAGAAGTGGTGGGTCTCGGGTCACAGCAAGCAGGGCGAGACCGAGCTGACGTTTACGGCCAATCAGCTGGTCTGGCGCGTGCTGGGCGTGTAGACGCCGACTCTCGGCGGCATTCGGCGCGCGGGGTGCTATGATAGCCACTCACGGAGAGATGGCAGAGCGGTTGAATGCGGCGGTCTTGAAAACCGTTAGGCGCGCAAGCGTCTCGGGGGTTCGAATCCCCCTCTCTCCGCCAGGTGAAATGTATGCGAGCGCCTGCTCCCTTCGGGTTGAGCGGGCGCTCGCTTTATGCTTGCCCTGTTGCGGGCGCGAGACGTGCGTGTGCAGGTTCAGGACCCTGGTCGCTGCCCGCAGGTTGCCTATATAAAAGAAAGGTTTACCCCGAGGGCGGAGCTACGCTTCCGAACTGGGAAAGAAGGTGCTGACACGCCGCCTGCCTGGCGTTTTCCTGCCGCATAAGGCCACAAAGCAGATAGAATAAACCTCGTACAAACGTCGCTCGCGAGAAAGGTCCTGCCATGAGCATCGCACGCGTCATCATCAACCCCAATTCCGGCGATGAAAGCGGGAAGGACCTCGCCGAGGACATCAAGACGAGCCTCTCCGCCTGTTTCGATGAGGTGGAAATCTGCGTGAGCGAGGATGCGGAGGATGTTAAGAAGCTCGCGCGCGAGGGCCGCGAGAACGAGGTGGACGCCCTGTTCGTGGTAGGTGGCGACGGTACGGTGGGCACCGCGGTCCGCGGCCTTCTCGACGGTGCAGACGAGACCGAGGAGCTCCCTACGCTTGGCATCCTCCCCGGCGGTACCGGCAACGGTCTCGCTCGCACCCTCGGCTATCCGCGCGATGTGCCCGGGGTCCTGGAGGCCATCGACTGCTCCCGCACTGTGCCGCTCGATCTGGGCTTCGCGAACGGCGACCCGTTCACCTACACGCTTACGGGCGGGGCGCTCCCCGAGGGCATCCGCGAGGTCTCCTCTGAGGACAAGTCCCGCTTCGGGTTCGCAGCCTATGTTGCGAGCGAGCTCAAGCATGTCGGTGGGGACGAGTCCCATCGTTTGCGCATCACCGTCGACGGGGATGCGATCGAGGAGGATATCAACTCGTTCATCGGCTTCTCCGCGAACGTGATGGTGAACGAGTTCTCTGCTGCCGAGGACACGCAGATCGACGAGGGCCTCATCCATCTGCTCGCGCTCAAGGACGCCTCGCTCCCGACGCTCGTCTCGATCATCCCGAACGTCCTCACGCGCTCGGTGGATGAGAGCGAGCACGTCTTGTTCCTGCACGGCAAGAGCATCAAGATCGAGTGCCTGGACGGGGAGCTCACCTGCGGCATGGACGGCGACGAGGGACCGAAGCTCCCGGTCGAGCTCACGGTGGCCCCTTCCCGCCTGCGCACCTTCCCGTTGAAGGCGGATGCTGAGTAGCCCGTAGCGCGACGCCTCGCCCCAAAAACCGTTTGAGCCGCCCTCCATTTCTCGACATCGAGAGAATGGGGGCGGCTTATTCATGGTCCGAGGGGAGGTCATTGCTTCCGCGGAGAGCCGGAACCCGAAGCGCAAGCCTCCGGTCCATTGGATGGACGAAAGGGCCGTCTACCTGCGCAGACGGCCCAATACGAGACGCACTTTTTGTCCTATAGCCCACAGGATGGAATCCCGCTCTCGGATGTGCGCGCGTCAGCGGCCCCGCGCTCTCTGCGCTGGGCTACATGCAAGGCTACAGGTAAGGCTACATAGGCAGCGCGGTCTGCTGGTTGTACACGCGGGCCTGGTACTCGCGATCGAGGTCGAACAGGCCCTTGGGATCGGAGCCGAACAGCTTCATGTTCGTGATCATGTCGCGCGCGTTGGCCTCTTCCTCGCCCTGCTCGCGCACGAACCAGTCGAGCATGCGCATGGCGCGGATGTCGTGCGCCTCGGCGGCCGCCTCGTAGCAGCGGTGGATGCTCTCGGTGATGAACTCCTCGTGCTCAAGGCCGGCCTCAAGCGGGGCGAGGTCGTTGTCGAAGGTCATGGTGGGCTGCTCGATGGCCAGCATGGTGGGGGTGTACTCGTTGTCGAGCAGGTAGCGGCGGAGCGCCAGCGCGTGATCGGTTTCCTCGCGCACCTGGATCATGTACCAGTTGGCGAAGCCCTTCAAGCCGCGGTCCTCGTAGTAATCGGCAAAGGTGAGATACAGATATGCGGAGTAGAGCTCCTTGTTGATCTGCTGCTCCAGAATATCGGCAACCTTCTTGTTGATAGCCATACGAACCTCTTTCCCGGCGCTGCGCGTCGCTTGCCTGCGCGGCACATCGGCGGTGCCGCCTTGCGGCTCAGTATACCCGGCGGCGCGGACACCTATGGCCCGTGCCCGCGCCAGCCGGCCCGCGCGGGTGCCGGCTGGCGGCCGCGCGGGCTCACAGCCGGTGCGGCCTTGCGGCTGGCGCGTGCACGGAGTCCGGTGTCGGCGACAGCCACAGCAGGTACAATAGGCGCACAACAGTACCTGCGAGGAAGGAAATCTCATGGGTTCGAACGGTTTTCGCGCGCGCCTGTTCGCCGCGCTCGCGTTCGCGCTATGCGCGGTGATGGTTGCGCCACAAGCGGCCCGTGCTGGCGACTACAGCATGACGGGCGTGGACATTCAAGCGGTCGTTGAGGCGGACGGCACCCTTGCGGTGCGCGAGTCGCGTACCTTTGCGTTCGATGACGAGGTGAACGGCGTGTTCTGGGAGATTCCCGAGGGGGACAACCAGCAGGGCGCGGCATCGAGCGTGCAGGTGCAGGGTGTGAGTGTCGACCGCGGCGATGGCGAGCGGGCCTTCTCGCAGGCGTCGAGTGCGCAGGCGGGTGAAGACGGCGTGTTCACGGTCTCCCAGGAGGACGGCACCGAGCGCATCCAGGTTTTCATGCCGTCGGACTCCGATAGCGAGGCGCGCGTGACCGTGTCCTACGTGCTGTCCGGTGCGGTCATGGCCTGGCCGGACACGGCCGAGCTGTACTGGAAGTTCATCGGGCCCGCGTGGGAGGAGAGCTCCAAGCAAGTGCATCTTACCGTGACGTTTGCCGGCGAGGCCGCCTCGGGCGTGGCGGCGTCTGCCGGCGCCCAAGCCAGCGACCCCAACCTGCGTGCATGGGCGCACGGGCCGCTCGACGGTACGGTGTCCATCGACGCAGGCACCACCTCCCAGGTCACCTTCGAGGCGCCCGAGGTCGAGTCGGGCCAGTTCGCCGAGGCCCGCATCGCGTTCCCGGCTGTCTGGGTGCCCGGGCTTGCGGTATCCGGCAGCGAGCGGCTGCCCACGATTTTGCAGGAGGAGCAGGCGTGGGCCGATGAGGCCAACGCGCAGCGCGAGCGCGCCCGGGTTCTGCTCGCGGCAGGCTCGGTCGTGCAGGTGGTTCTGCCGGCCCTGCTGCTGGCGGGCGTGCTGTTCGTGCGTGCAACCAAATATCGCACGCGCCGTCCGGTGTTCCAGGAGACCTATTTCCGCGACGTGCCGTCTGCCGACCATCCGGCCGTGCTGTCCGCGTTCATGAACAACGGCGTGGTCGAGGACCGCGCGTTCGTGGCGACCCTCATGCGCCTCACCGACAACCGCGCCGTCGCCCTGGAGCGCACAGTGGAGGAGAAGCGCGGCCTGTTCGGCAGCAAGCGGCGGGAGGCCTACACGCTCGTGCTGCTCGATCCCGACCGCGCCGAGGGCGAGATCGACCGGCGTGCGCTCGATCTGTACTTCGGCGCCGATGCCGAGGCAGGTGCGCGCGTGGCGTTCGACGGCCTGCACGAGGCGGCCGAAGACGACCCTGAGCGCATGGGCGAGCGCATCGACGATTTCAAGACCGACATCAGCGCCGAGCTGGAGCGACGCAGCCTGGTGAGCCTGGTGAGCGCCGGGTATACCGTTGGCGCGATGGTGCTGATCGTGCTGTTTGCCGCGGGCTCGCTTTTCTTTTCCCTCGCGATGGATTTCGCGAACATGCCCGCCTTCATCGCCTCGGCGGTGCTGCTTGCGGCGGCAATGCTCGCGGTGTCGACCACGACCTGCTACACGCAGGAGGCCACCGAGCTGCGCGAGCGCTGCGCGGCGCTCAAGCGCTGGCTGGAGGATTTCACGAACCTGGACGAGGCCGTGCCGAGCGACTTGATCTTGTGGAACAAGCTGCTGGTCATGGCGGTGGCGCTCGGCGTGTCCGACGAGGTGCTGCGCCGTCTGGCCGACGCGGTGCCCCACGACCTGCGCGGGGACGAGGAGATGGGCTACTACTATCCGATCTACTGGTGGTGCTACCCGCACGGCAGCCTGGGCACGCCCGCCAGCGAGATGCACACGGCCTACCACGCGAGCTCCGAGACTGTCTCTTATACACATCTCCGAGCCCACGAGACGTAGAGGAA
>CABRIF010000080.1 GCA_902470925.1 uncultured Collinsella sp.
TCCGCTCGGGCCGCATGTCCCAGGCGCTCGGCTGGCTCACGCCCGACGAGCACCGCCTTGTGCTAGGGTACGCGGTGTAGGTACAAGAAAACGTCCGCAGTCCCTTTCGTTTTTCAATCTGGGGACGGGGTCGTTTCGTGTTCCTGCTGATCAGTTTGGGGACGGGGTCGTTTCGTTTCCTGCCGGCCACCAGCGGTGATACGAAACGACCCCGTCCCCAGATTGCAGATTGCATGGTCCCCAGATTGCGAGGGGCGGGTCTAAGCCCGCCCCGTATCGGACCCGCGCGCCCGGGCATTCTCCCCACCCGAGCGCGCGGCGCTTGCGCTCGCGCCCCCGCTTCGCCGCGGCAGCGCCCATCGCGCGTACGAAACGACCCCGTCCCCAAACTGGAAAACGAAGGCCCTGGGGTCTCTGCCTCATCTAGCCTGTTCGCAAAAACTGGAGCGCAGACCCCATCCCCTAGGCTCTTAACCGCGCATTGATAAGATCGGCAACCTGTGCCGCCTCCGATGCACCGCGAATCGCATCGCGAAACCCGTCATCCATAAGCGCACGTGCAATCTGAGCGAGGAGCGCAATATGCGTGCTACCCGCCTCGGCATCCGGAACAAGCAGCGCGATACCAACCGCGATCTCTGAACCGTCAATAGATTCCCAGTCGGCGATAGGAGCAGCAAAGCGTGTCACGATAACGGCAGCATCCTTGATGGCATCAGTTTTTGCATGTGGTACGGCGAATCCGTCCATCATGCCCGTTGAACCCTCTTCCTCACGCGCGTCGAATGCCGCCTTCACGGCATCACGATCATCAGCAATACCCAACTCGAACGCCTTGTCCGAAAGAAGAGCCAGCACCTCGTCCTTGGCCGTGCAGTCAATATCGAGCAGAACCTGCCCGGGCTGTACGAATTCTTTCATGAAACGCTATCCTTCCCTTCGAAATGCCTAACGGGCAGCCTTCAGAATGTTCTCGATATCCCCAACATGCAGTTCCATGAACGAACCCGCATGATCGCCGCCGCGCGCATCTACAGCGCCTTGCGCCATCTCATGAATCTGCTCGTCGGTGGGCTCGATGCCAAGCTCAGATAGGCTCGTAGGCATCCCGATGGAGTGACACCACCGGTTCCATGCCTCGATACCGCGCAGGCCGGTTGCCTTGGAATCGTGGAAGTCGTTCTGCACGCCCCAGACATTGACGGCAAACTGGGCAAAACGCTCGGGATCGACGTCGATGACGTACTTGGCCCAGCTGGACCAGATGGCGGTGAGGCCCGCACCATGCGCGACATCGAACAGAGCACCGATTTCATGCTCGATAGCGTGGCAGGCGAAATCACCCACGCGACCGAGGCCGGTCAGACCATCATGGGACTTAGAGCCCGCAAGCAGCAGGTTGGCGCGGGCGGTATAGCTCTTGGGATTGGCAATTGCCTCGGGCACCATAGTCTTGACGGTACGCAGCAGACCCTCGGAAATCTCGTCTGTAAGCTCAACATGCTGCTCGGTGGTGAAGTAGCGCTCCATCGTATGCATCATGATGTCGGCACCCGGCGCGGCCGTCTGGAACGCGGGCAGCGAATAGGTGAGCTCCGGGTTCATAATCGCGAACAGCGGACGGGCGCACTCGTGGTTATACGAGCGCTTGAGCATCTTATCGCCCATAGTGTCGATGTTTATGACCGTGGAGTTGGAGGTTTCCGATCCGGTGCCAGCGAGCGTTGAGATCGCACCGATCTTGGCAATTTTGGTTGTTGCCACCTTGCCGAGGAAGAGGTCCTCGAGATCGAAGTCGTTCGCGAGGCCATAGGCGATGGCCTTCGCTGAGTCGATGGCAGAGCCGCCGCCGATGGGCAGGATGAAATCAACGCCCTCCTCCCGGCAGAGCTCAACACCCTTCTTTACAAGGGAAAGGCGCGGGTTGGGAACAACACCGTCCAGCTCGACGCAGGCGATACCCTCAGCGGCAAGACCCTCCTCGACACGAGCAAGCAAGCCAGTGTCGCGCACATAGTCGCCGCCCCAATGGACGAGCACCTTGGTACCGCCAAACTCTTTAACCAGACGGCCCGCCTCACGCTCAGTATCTTTACCGAATACAATCTTAGTGGGAACGAGATACTCGAAATTGACCATTGCTGTCTTCCTTTCAATAGATGGACCCGGATTGATGAAAGCCCGGCCGCATACGCAACACTTTGCAGGCCGCCTAGCCCGGGCACGCGAATAGCTCAAGACGGAAGGACCATGCCGTCACACGCAACCCCGCAGAGCGAAGCTGGAAACGTCAAAACGCGCCGACATGTCGCCCTCCTCCAATGGGGATAAGCTACTCGGCTGTAAAGTACATCGAGATACCCTGACCGCCACCGATGCACATGGATACAAGTGCGTCCTTTTTCTCGGGATGACGTCGTGCGAGCTCATAAGCGCACTTGATGGCGAGGATGGTGCCGGTGGCTCCAATGGGGTGACCCAGTGAGATGCCGCCGCCGTAAATGTTTACCCTATCGTGATTGAGACCAAGGTCACGCATGACGGCATAAGCCTGACTTGCAAAGGCCTCATTAATCTCGACCATGTCGATGTCGGCAAGGTCAAGACCGAGCTTATCGGCCAGTTTCTTGCTGGAATAGTACGGCGAATAGCCCATGAGCGAGGCCTCAAAGCCTGCAATCGCGTATCCGCGGATGGCGACCATCGGGGTGCAGCCGAGTTCCTCGGCTTTGGCACGGGTCATAATCACGACGGCTGCCGCAGCGTCATTCAGGCTGGAGGAATTGGCGGCGGTAACGGTACCGGTGCCGTCAGTCACAAAGCAGGGCTTGAGGCGAGAGAGGCTCTCGGCGGTAACGCCTTGGCGCGGATTCTCATCGGTGTCGAAAAGCGTGACGCTGCCTTTGCGGCCCTTGAGCTCTACGGGAACGATTTCATCGGCAAACACGCCGGCCTCCACGGCGGCACAGGCGCGCTGCTGACTCGTGGCCGCGAAGGCATCCTGCTCCTCACGGGTGACGTTGTACTTCTTCGCAACGTTCTCAGCGGTCACACCATTGTGGGACATGTCGAGCGGCCAGGTGAGAATGTCAATCACGCCATCCTCGAACTGCTTATGACCCATGCGGGCGCCCCAACGGGCACTCGGCACGTAATACGGAAGCTGTGAGAGATTCTCCGAACCACCCGCGACGACAACATCGGCGGCGCCGGTCTGGATTTCCATGATGCCGTCGACGATGGACTGCAGACCGCTGCCGCACTGACGGTTGACAGAATAGGCGCACGTCTCGTTGGGAAGGCCGGCCTTGAGGCTGATGGAACGGGCGAGAAACCCGTTCTCACCCCAAGATCCAACCTGGCCGATAATGCATTCGTCGACGGCGGCGGGGTCGATTCCGGCTCGCCTAACCGCCTCAGCAACCACGAGGGCACCCATGTCAATCGCGGACACGTCCTTGAGGCTGCCGCCGAACTTGGCAATAGCGGTGCGGGCACCAGAGACGATGACGATATCGTTAGCGCTCTTTTCCATTCTAATTGCTCCTTCATCGCAATTGTTCGTGTGCAAGATTAAAGCCGAGATACCGCGCAGTCAGAAGGGTTGGGGACCACTCATGGAATTGCACGATCGCCATACAGACGCTCCCGCGCGGACTACGGCACGAGATGGAACGGTTACTCGTAGGTGTAAAAACCGCGCCCGGTTTTGCGACCTAGGTTGCCCGCATCAATCATCTCCTTGAGCAGTGGGCAGGGGCGGTACTTCTCATCGCCAAAAGACTCATAGAGGCCCCTCATGGTGGCGTACACCACATCGATGCCCGTGAAGTCCATAAGCTCGCACGGACCCATGGGATGGTTGCAGCCGAGCTTCATACCGTTGTCGACATCCTCGGGGGCGCAACCCTCGGACACGAGGAAGGCACCCTCGTTTTGATATGGGACGATGATGCGGTTGACGATGAAGCCGGGCTGGTTGGGGGCGGTGACACTCGTCTTGCCAACCGCATCGGAGAGTTCCTTGGCGGCCGCAAAGGCCTCGCTGGAGGTGGCGGTGCCACGGATGAGCTCAACGAGCTTCATCACAGGTGCGGGATAGAAGAAGTGCATGCCAAGAACAGACTCGGGACGCTTGGTGGCAGCCGCGATAGCATCGATATCGATACCGGATGTGTTGGTGAGAAGCACAGCGTCCTCGTCGGCAAACTCATCCATCTTGGCAAATGTGGACTCCTTGAAGTCGAGGCGCTCGGGAACAGCCTCGATGACGTAGCGCGCACCGACAAGGTCAGCATAATCCGTAGAGTAGCTCATACGAGCAAGGATCTCGTCGCATGCCTCCTGGGTCATCTTGCCCTTGGCGACCTTCTTGTTCATAAGCTTGGCGACCAGCGCACGAGCGCGGTCAAGCGGTTCAGCCGCGATATCGATGTTGACGACCTCGAAGCCTGCCTGTGCGCACACCTGCGCGATACCGCCTCCCATAAGGCCGGAACCAATTACTGCTACCTTTGCCATTGTTCTGCCCTTTCTCTGAGAACACCTGATACCTGAACGTGGAAGGGAGCAACCCCTAGAGATAGCCGATAAGACCGGCGGGACCATCTGTGGTGAAGAGGCACGCGTCCATGACCTTGAGGTCGTCGGCGACGATCGGCTCAAAATCCATCATGTCGAGCACCTGCGTTTGAAGATCGATACCGGGGGCAATCTCGACCAGCTTGACACCCTCGGGGACAAGCTCGAACACCGCGCGCTCGGTGATGACCAGGACCTGCTGATCGGACGCACGGGACCGAGGGCCGTTGAAGGACAATTGGGCGACCTTATTGACCATCTTCTTGATCTGGCCCTCCTGCTCGATGACAAGCTTGCCGTCATCGAAGCAATACCGTGCCCCGCGCGCGGTAAATGTTCCCAGAAAAACGACCTTCTTGGCGTTCTGGGTGATATCGATGAAACCGCCGGCACCTGTACAGCGAGAGCCCATCTTGGTGGAATTGACGTTTCCCTCGCCATCGAGCTCACCCAAGCCCATGTAGGTCACGTCGACGCCCGCACCATCGTAGTAATCAAACTGTTCGGGATGGCTGACCATCGCAATAAGGTTTTGACCGATACCGAAGTCGGCCCCGCCCATCTGGACACCACCGTAGATGCCGCTCTCAACGGTGATCATGACCTCAGAGGAGAATCCCTCCTCCTGCGCAACACGACCGACCATGTCGTTGGGAATGCCCGTTCCCAGGTTGACCACGCAGCCGGGGTACATCTCCATAACGCCGCGTCGGGCGATGAACTTGCGTTCGTTGAAGGGCGCGGGCTCGATGGAGGTCTCGGGCACGACCATCTGACCGCAATACGAAGCATCGAAGTAGAAGGAGTGCGTCTGTCGATGATCAACCTCAGGGTCATCACAGACCACGATCTTGTCGATAAAGACACCGGGCACCGTGACATCCTTGGGGTTGATGGTGCCATTCTTGACCACATTTTTGACCTGGGCGATCACCTGTCCGCCAAAGCGCTTCGCTGCAAGAACCGCGTTGAAAACCTCGAGCTTCATAGCTTCCTCGGTGGTGGTGAGATTGCCCATCTCGTCACAAACAGTACCGCGAATAAGGACGGTATCGATCGGAACGGCACGGTAGAACATGTACTCCTCACCGTCCACCGTGATGATTTCGCTGATATCCTCGAGCTCACGCGTTCGGCCATTCATTTTGCCACCCTCGATGCGTGGGTCGATGAAGGTCCCCAAGCCGACCCGGCTCATCTTGCCAGGCAGGCCGCAGGCCATGGAACGGTAGAGCTGGGCGATCTGACCCTGGGGCAGGCAGTATGCCTCGACCTGATTGTTGGCAATCAAATCCATCCAACGCGGCTGGAGGCCCCAGTGCGAGCCGATAATGCGCTTGACCAGGCCCTCGTGCGCAAAATGCTGGATGCCGCGCTCGCGATCGGACTGGCCACACGAGTGCAGGAGCGTAAGATTGCAAGGATGGCCCGTTTCGAGGAAGCGCCGCTCGATGGCCTTGAGGTTCGACTCGGATGCCGACACCAGGGTCATTCCGATGGTCGCGATGGTCGAACCATCCTCAATCGAGGCAGCCGCCTCATCAGCCGTCACGAAGTTTGCCTTGATCACCGAAGGTTCTCCTTAATCTGATCGAGCACTACCGTACGCACTGCCACACGGTCCGGCTTGTCTCCTATTGTTTGCGGGATACTGTCAACGAGCACCACGTACTCGGGTACCTCGAATCCGGCCACTCGCTTGCGCAAAGCGGCAATGATGGATGCCTCGGTGAGCTTGACGTCGCCGGTGGGAACGATCGCGGCCACGGGAACCTCGCCGTAGAGTTCGTCGGGGATACCCGTCACACACACCTCGCACACGCCCGGCAACGCACCGATGATCTCCTCGAGGCAGCTGCACCAGACCTTCTCGCCACCGCGGTTGATCATGTCCTTCTTGCGGTCGACAACCCAGACCATCCCGTGCGCATCGGCATACCCCATGTCTCCCGTGGCAAGCCATCCTCCCTCGTCGAGAGCCTCGGCCTCCGAGTTATAGTACCCGGGCGTCACGCAGGTGCCGCTCAATAGGATTTCGCCCACACGACCATCCTCGACCTCCGAACCCGACTCATCCACGATGCGGACGTCCACGCCCGGAACCGGCTTACCCGTCGCTCCCGCGTATACGCTCGTGGGCGAGTCGTAGGGAAAGAGCAGAGCGGGCGAGGCAGTCTCGGTCAAACCGTAGACGACTTGGAATGCGCAGGCCGGCATCCAATCGTGGAAGGCGCGCATCTTGCCCACGGGCTCGTAGCTCGACCCAGACAGAATGGCGCGGAGGCTCGGCAACGAAGGGTAGTCGGCGCGCAAGGCAAGCACTTTCTCAAACGCTGTGGGTGATGCGTGGAGATACGTGATTCCTTCGTCGCGCACGCAATCGAGCAAGCGGCGCGCGTCGAAGCGACGATGGAGGTAGATGCGGGCGCCGGCATGGATAAACTGTGTCAGCAGCGCGACCAAGCCGGTGACGTGGTAGATGGGCACGGGGATGATGGTACGGTCGAATGCGGTGGTGCCCATCAGGCGCTCGTACACCAAGGCGGCATGGATGATGTTGAGATTGCTGAGCAAAACGGCTTTCGACGCGGCGGTCGTGCCCGAAGTGTAGATCATCACGGCATCAGAGCCGAGGTCGCCGGCGCGCTCGGCGCTCGGAAGGTCACGCAGGGAGCGCGAGAGGCCGAAGCCTCCGGGTTCGCCCGAGCGGTCGCAGAACTCGACATGCGGGACAACGCCCGCCGCCGCTCCAATACGCGCGCGATAGCGTGGATCGATGAACAGGACGGAGAGGCCCGCATGGCGAAGCAGGCCGGATATCTCCTTCTCACGGTACTTAGTCGAGAACGGAACGGCAACCGCCCCAATCTTGCTACATGCGAAGTACGTCGCACAGAACTCAATGCTCGAATCGAGCAGAAGCCCCACGCGGTCACCAGCACCGACATGGTAGTCATATGCGAGATGCGCCGCGACGCCGTCGGTATATGCGAGCAGGTCGTCAAAGGCGTAGCCCGCGCCATCGTCGTCGACAATGGCGATGGTGCCTGCGTTGCGCGAAGCTGATTGGGCGAGCAGGTCATAGAGGGTCTCGGGCATCTGCTCAAACGTGTAGCAACTCCTACCGCCCACGATGCGGAACACCATGCCTCGCTGCTGAAACGAGTTCCAGCACGAACTTCCACAGATCATCGCGGCGCCTCCTCCCCCTGCCGCCCAGCAAGCATCGCAAAGACGTCCGCAGCCGTACGACGGTAGTTCTCCTCCGCATGAGCGAGAGCCTCCTCGATGGGAGCACCCGTCTCAACGCAGGAAACAATCGCAGTCACACCGAGGTCGAGCAGCGCGTCGGCACCGTCTGCAACGGACCCCACAATTGCATACAGAGGTTTTCCGGCAGCGGCGCATCGGCGAGCCACCCCCGAGAGAACCTTGCCATCGAGGGACTGCGCGTCCGCGCGCCCCTCACCCGAAAAGCAGCAGTCCGCTTCGGCAAGGAGATCGTCGAAATGAGCCAGGTCCATCAGGCTTTCAACACCCGACACCAAACGCGCCGAGAGAAACGCTGCCGCCGCGGCGCCCATACCGCCGGCCGCGCCGGCGCCAGGCATCGTGTCAACACGCATGCCGTACTCCCGCTCGATGAGTCGCGAATATCCGACCATCCCGCGCTCGAGCAGGGTGAGAGACTCGGTCGATCCGCCCTTCTGCGGCCCGAAAACCATCGTCGCACCCATATGGCCAATGAGCGGGTTGGTCACGTCGCACATCACGGTAAAGCGAGCCTCACGAGCTTCCGGGATAAGGCCGCTGGCATCGATGCGGATGAGCCGTTCGAGATCCTCGCCACGCCCAAGAAGCTCGCTTCCTTGCTGGTCGTAGAACTTAATCCCGAGGGAACGCATGGCACCCATGCCACCGTCTTTGGTGGCGCTGCCGCCCAGCGCGAGGTACACTTCGCGGGCCCCGTGCTCAAGTGCATGATGTATGAGCTCGCCAAAACCGATTGATGAGGCGCGCAAGGGGTCGAGCGCATCCGGCTCAACCAGCGTGATGCCGCTTGCGGCGGCGAGCTCAATTACGCACCGACCGTCGGGGAGAATCCCGTAGGCAGCGCGCACCGAACCGCCCAGCGGACCTTCAACCGTTGCGTACACGCGCTCGCCGCCGCAAGCGGAGAGGACAGCGTCCACCGTCCCCTCGCCGCCGTCAGCGATGGGGAGCGCGGAGCAGGAGGCATCTGGAAAGACCCGAAGCGCCTCTTCCTTCAGAATCCTTGCGATTTGCCCGCTCGAAAGCGTGCCCTTGAACGAATCGGATGCGAAGAGAAAATGCGCCATTTCCTTGCCCCTCCCTTCAAGCCTTGCTAATCGAATTGTTCACCGGTGTGGTCGAAGGTGTACCTGCCCGCGGAGCCAATCAACCGCATATAGGATTTGATGTAGTCCTTGGCGGCATCCTCACCAACCATCTGAATATCCATGTAATCGATACCGGGCTGCTCGTTGAGCTTCTCGTGCATCGCATGGCGCTGATGCTTGAACAGGTCAGTGCACACGTTGATTTTGTTGATGCCGAGTTCGACCGCACGGCGAATATTCTCCTCGCCGGCGCCCGAGCCTCCGTGCAGAACGAGCGGCATCTTGGTCGCTGCCTTGAGCTCCGTCAGACGATCGAAATCGAGACTGGGCACAAAATCGTCAGGGTAGGCACCATGCGCCGTTCCGATTGCAACGGCGAGGCAATCGCAGTGCGTGCGCTCGGCGAACTCCACTGCCTGCTCGACGTTGGTGTACATGTCAGCGGTACGTCCATCACCGGCAGCTGCCTGGCCCACATGGCCGAGTTCCGCCTCGACGCTCGCATGACAGGCATGGGCGATCGAGGTTACCATGCGCGTACGACGCACGTTCTCTTCGAACTCATAGGACGACGAGTCAATCATGACCGACGAGAAACCGGCGCGCAGGCAGCGGCAGACGTTGGCATAGGTGTCACCGTGATCGAGGTTGAACGCGACCGGCACATTGAGCGGCTCCGCAATCGCGCGAATCATGGGGACCATGATCTCAGGGGTAGCATGCGCCAGCATCTGACGCGGGGAAACGTTGATGATGACCGGGGATGCCTCCTCAGCAGCCGCATAGCAGATGGCGCGGGCCTGCTCCATGTTGGTGCAGTTGATCGCCATGACCGCATAATGGTTCTCGTTTGCGTGGTCGAGCATTTCTTTCATCGAGGTGTACATGACTTGCTCCTTATCGAACGCGTGCTCGCTAGCAACTTGGGTCGATTACACGAAGCGCACGAAATCAACCCCTACTCCGAGGGGATTCATCCACTGGCATCAACCTGCTTCGCCTTCTAAATGCCGCCTCCAACAAAGGGGCAAGCGGATGCGACATTAGGAAAGCGGTTAGAAAATCGGAGGGACTCCCGTGGGGCGCCCCTCCGATGCGAGGGCTTCTAACTAACCGAGAAGCTGATCAAGAACGCCGTTACCGCCCATCTCAGCATCCTGTTCAACAGGCTTGCGGAGCAGGAAGTACAGCACACCCGTTACGGCGGCACCAGCGAACCAGAAAAGTACGAACTGCAGCGGATTGCTCATCATCGGGATAACGAACACGCCACCATGAACCGCTGCGGATTCCAGGGCGAAGTATCCGCACAGGCCGCCAGAGATCGCTCCACCAATCATGCAGGGGACAAGGCAGCGCCAGGTATCCTGCACCAGGAACGGGATGACGTACTCCTGGATGTAGCAGCACGCAAGCACGAGGCCGGAAATCGTAGTCGAGCGCTCCTTTTCGGTAAACTTTTTCTTACCGGTGAAGCGGTCGATAATCTGAGCGAAGCAGACGCCAAGCGGATTCTGCATGCCGCCGCACATCTTGCAGGCAGCGGGCCCAAGAATACCATCTGCATTCAAGCCATTGGCAACCAGGGCAACCGCCTTGGAAATGGGGCCGCCTTGGTCAGTAGACATACCGGCACCAATAGCAGCGCCGAATACAAACCCACCGACGCCCTGCAGATCCATCAGCGCATTGGTAATGAGGGTCATGAACCAGCCAATAGGAACGCCGACAACATACCACATGAGCAGGGAGGTAATCAGCGTGGACAGCACAGGAATGATGAGGATCGGGAAAACCGAGCTCACATCATTCGGCACCTTTTTTGAAAGGTCCTTCAAAAACAACGTGACATAGCCCGCAATCAGGCCGCCGATAACGGCCCCGAGGAACCCCGCTTTGATCGTGTTCGAGATAACGCCGACGGCAAAACCCGGAGCCAAGCCCGGCTTGTCGGCCAGCGCCCAACCAATATAGGCTCCAATGATGGGGACACATACGTTGAAAATCGCAGAGCCGATAGCATAGATCACCATTGCGAGCGAGTAATCGGTATATGCCAAGCCTTCCATGTCTGCTGCGATGCTGTATCCACCCATCGCCTTGGCAATTCCCCACAACACGCCGCCGCCTACGATAAACGGAATCATGTACGAAATTCCCGTAAGGACCGCATCCCAGGCTTCCTGGGCGCGAGACTTCTTAACCGGGGCATTCTTGCGCTTAATCTCTGCCATTAGGAAATTGCCTCCAATACTTCCTCAACCACAGAACGTGCGGTTTCGACAGTCATGACTTCGTTGGTCTTGCACGAAAGCGTTGGGACCGGATCGAACCGCTCCGGATTCTTGATCTTCACGTCCGCCGCAATGATTGCGGCATCGCAACGAGCAAGGTCCTCCTCCGTAATCATGTTCTCCATGCCGGTTGCACCCTGCGTTTCAATCTTGGCCTCGCAGCCAAGAGCCTCAATCGCCTGTTTGAGCGATTCGGCGGCCATGAACGTATGCGCGATTCCAATCATGCAGGCTGTCACACCTACGATGTACTTCTTCTCTGCCATGGTTCCTCCTCTCCATTTCAACGACGGGTGATCTTGGAGTGCCGCACCTGTGGTTTGGTCCTCCCCTCCTGAAGAATCATAGTATGTACATAATCTGTCTCTTATACACATCTCCGAGCCCACGAGACGTAGAGGAAT
>CABRIF010000081.1 GCA_902470925.1 uncultured Collinsella sp.
CCTATATTTTCGAGCAAATATAGGTTACTGCGGCTCATCGCTTGTAATGAGGGGTTGCTTTTTAAGTCATCTCGACCTCAGATGGTCGCAAACGGCATCTAATGGGTGTTTCGTTGCGAGCCGGGTGACGAATACTGCACGCATATTGCGCAAAAAGCAGCCCTGCGGCTCTCCCGGCGGGCCTCAGACGACAAATCTGCGCTTCGAACGTGCACGGACCCCGTCATGCATAGTGTTTTGCAACAGGCAAAAACCCATTAGATGCCATTTGCGACCACAACAGAAGATCATATAGCCCCACAGGCCCCTTGCGCTCCGGGACATTTCCAAGACGATTAGCTCATTCGCATATAGTCACATTAATATTCATTGTTTGCTGGCTCCTCGACAGCCAGCCCATCGCAAAGCACACGTGTTCCCCTCAATCCACGGGCATCAATCGCACCGAGCGCTGGGAATGGTTCGCTGTGCGTGTAGAAACAGCTCGCGGAGCATGAGGAACGGCTCGTTTACGTAAAAAGCAACATGCAGCCATGCTCGGTCGACGGTGCACATCGGCGCCGAACTCAACATGCCCACGCCAGGCAAAAACGTCTGGCCAACCGACGCGCTCGCAACGCACGCAGTGGTCTATAATCATGCGATGCATAGCGCGCCGTTAGCTCAGTCGGATAGAGCAGGAGACTTCTAATCTCAAGGTCGAGGGTTCGAATCCCCCACGGCGCACCAGCTCAAACGCAACGGGCCCCGAACGATCGAATCGCTCGGGGCCCGCTTTTCGTAGACTATAGCTGAGACAACGATCGCGCCAAGCCCGATTCAAGGGGCCGCCCTCCCAAGCAGCCAGCAGCCGGCCTCTCGGCACACATCGAAGCTCGACAGCCCTTCGGCACAGGCCGAGGCTCGACAACCCCTTGACGCAGGCCAAGTCCCGAAAGCCCCGTAGCGCAGATCGAGGCCCGACAATCACTTGGAACAAGTCGAAACCCGGCAGCCGCAGCGAATGTGCGACTGCCGGGCGAAGCGAACTGGCTACCCGCGGTAGTCCGTCAAGGTAGGCGTGCTCATGAACGTCAGCGGCTCGGTTGCCTCGCTGGAGGTCGTCACCTCGTAGGTGCACACGATGGACTCGCCAGCTCGCAAATCGGGACGGACCGCCTCGAACAGCTGCAGCCCCTCATGCTCGGTCTCGGTGAACTGGGCACCGCCCGTGGCCTCGAACGAGGAGATCGTACCGCCCGCCGGCGCGTACACGAGCAGGTATGGATACAGGTTATCCTGGTCGAACCCGTCAAGATAGCCCGCGATGTAGTTGCCGGCCCGGCTCACCTCGTCCTCGGTGGCCGTGTTGGCAAACGTCGTCTGCACCCGATATGTATAGGTGCCGTCGGCGTTTTCCTGCGAGGAGAGAATCTTGTTGTCGATATCGATGTACCAGCCCATCTTCGAGCCGATCCAGAGAGAGAAAAACGTTCCCACCGCAGGCTTGGCCGGGTCGCTGTTGAGCGCGCCCGAGCAGTTCAGCGACGCAAGCTGGCTCTGCTCATCGGCGTTCGACAGCCAGAACATGACGGTGCGCTTGCTCATGCCCTCGGTCATGCACGTCGAGAACTTCATGAGTGTCTCGGAGTTCAAGCTGGAGAACAGCTTGTCGAACGACAGCGCCGCCGCCTCGGCGAACAGCCCATCTGTGATGTCGTTGCCGTTCGCGACGCTGGAGTCGGCCGACAGGTACTTCCAGTACAGGTCATGCTGCAGCACCTTCGTGGCGTTCGTGCCGTCAAGCTCGGTGCCGTCCGCGAGCGTAATGGAGCCCGTGATCGACAGCAGGTCCTGCACCACGCTCGGGGTCACCGAGATGACGCCGTCCACATGCGTGCCGGTCTTGGCCTCGTAGGCGGCGGCCCAGATCGCGGCCACGCGCGTGAAATCCGGGTCCATGCCGGCGTCGCACGCCACGTTCATGAAGCCGCCGAACAGGGAAATCTCCTGCTCCGTAATGTTCATCGACGCCGGAGTCTGCTCCGCCATCACGTCGTAGACCGTGGAGAAGTCGCCGAGGCTGATCGCGCCGTTCTTGATCTGCAGGGCGCCCATCGAGCCGGGGAAGCCGCCGGAGGCGCGCATCTCGGCGGAGTTCTGCGCCACGACGAGGTAGGTACGGTCGCCTTCGGCCCCCAGCACGGAGGACGCGAGCGGCGCGAAGTCGGCGGCGCTCTGGAACGCGCCGTTGACCTGGGAGATCTTGCTCTTGGCAGAGGAGACCAGCTCCTCGAGCTGGGAGATGTGCAGCTGCGGCAGCGAGGCGACCGCGTCGGCGCACGTCTGCATGGCCGGCGCCGCATCCTGGACGGCATCGAGCAGCTGGACGACCGCGGGGACGTTAACGGTCTTGTCCGACGAGATCAGGCTGTCCACGGGATTGGCCTCAAGGGTCTTGGTGAGCGGAACGAGCGCATCGTTCGCGACGCCGGAAAACGAGCTCACCAGGGTGCGGACCGATGAGACATCCTGGCCATACACAGGCACAAGCGAGGCGATCGTCCAGATTGGCGAGGAAAGCTCCTGGTCCATCTCGCCCGCAAGGCTCGCCACTCGCTGCGCGGCCTGGGAAGCGGCCGCGTAATCCTGCGAGGAGACGGCATCGGAGATGGCGCTCACGTTCTGCATCACCTCGGAGGCCTGGCTTTTGAGGTTGCGCGCGGAGACGAACGCGAAGACGCCGCCGCCGGCGAGCGCGGCGACCAGCACGAGCACGACCGCCAGCGCGATGACGGGAGCCTTGCTCTTCTTGCGCGACGAGCGCCGACGCTTTGAGCCCTTCCCCCTGCGCGAGGACCCCGACGAGGTGGAATCGGAATGGGGAAGGAGATAGAGCGGCTCGCCTTCCGGCACGCCGCGGGATGCAGACGGCGCGGCACCAGCCTGCGCGGGGCGCCGAGAGCCAAAGTCCGCCTGCGCAGGGCGCGGGGATCCGTAATCGGCCTGGGGCCGGCTGCCTGCCTGGGTCCGGCTATAGCTATCCGCCGTGCGCGCAGGCGATGCGTCGCCGGGCTGCTTGAAATGACGCCCTTGCGTCCTATTGTTCACATCTGCCATCTCATACCCTCCACCATGGCAACGGGGACTCAAGGCCCCTATCGTTCGAGGCATAATCGCTCAGTATTTTAGCCGAACGCACCCTCCGTCGCACCGCAGGGTGCCATCTACACGAGTTCAACCGGTCCGCCGCCGGGACGTCCGCAGACCCGCCGACCTGCCGACCGCCCCATCGGTCCTCTGTCGCACCGCCCGTCAACCCCCAGCCGCACCGCCCTCCAACCTGCCGCGGCGAAGATCCCGCAGAAAGCCTCACTCGCACGAATCCCCCACCTTGTGGCGAACGCCGCCAGGGAGCCGCGCGCCCGGAACTATACTTTGTACGGAAACACGAATCTGATAGCAGCCGGCATCCGGGAGACAGCTGTGACCGATACGCACATCGACATATCGATTGTAGTCCCCTGCTACAACGAGCAGGAGAGCCTACCGATCTTCTTTGAGGAGCTCGCGCGCACCACGCGAGCCATGGCGGAGCGCGAGCACATGCGCTTCGAGGTCGTCCTTGTCGACGACGGCTCGCACGATGCCACCCTCGAGGTCATGCGCGAGCAGGCCGAACGCCGGGGCGGCGATTTCGAAGTCCGCTGGCTGTCGTTTTCCCGCAACTTCGGCAAGGAGGCGGCGCTGCTGGCCGGCCTTGCGCATGCGCGCGGCGCGCTCGTGGCGACCATGGACGCCGACTTACAGGACCCGCCCAGTCTGCTACCCGAGATGTACCGTATAATTTGCCAGGAAGGCTACGACAACGTGGCGACACGGCGCACCACGCGCGAGGGCGAGCCGCCCATCCGCTCCGCGTTCGCGCGCCTGTTCTACCGCATCATCAACCACATCTCCAAGACCGAGATCGTCGACGGCGCGCGCGACTTCCGTCTCATGAAGCGAGCCATGGTCGACGCGATTCTCGCCCTTCCCGAGTACAACCGATTCTCGAAGGGCATCTACGGCTGGGTGGGCTTTAAAACCAAGTGGCTCCCCTACGTGAACGTCAACCGTGCCGCGGGCGAGACCAAGTGGAACTTCTTCTCGCTGCTGCTCTACTCGATCGACGGCATCGTGGCGTTCTCAACGGTGCCGCTGTCCCTCGCATCGATCGCCGGCGCGCTGCTGTGCCTTGTCGCCTTCGCGGCACTCATCTTCATCATCGTGCGGGCGCTGCTGTTCGGCGATCCCGTGGACGGCTGGCCGTCGCTCGCCTCGATCATCATCTTCATCGGGGGCATCCAGCTGCTGTGCCTCGGCATCATGGGGCAGTACCTGGCCAAAACGTATCTGGAAACCAAGCGCCGGCCCGCCTATATCGTCCGGGAGTCGAATTGCGGCGCCGCGACGATACCGGGACAGGACGCGGAGTGCGCGGGTCCGGCACGCTCGGCACCTGCGGAGACGCTCGCAGCGGTGCCGGGACAGCGCACGGTGTCGGCGCCCATGTCAGATACCGCGGCGCCCGGACACCCGGCGGCAACTCCGGCGGCGCGCGCAGCGAACGCAACGGAGCCCGCTGCGCACCCGGCGCCGCGCGCACAGGCAGGCCAAACACCCGCTCACGCCAGCTCTCCGGAGGATGCCGATGCGCACGCGTGACACACAGACGGCGCAGGCCTCGGGCGCGCCCGCACCGAACGCTCTGCGCCACGGCGACGCAGACTCCCCGACTTCCCGCGCAGCTGCCTTATCAGCGGCCAGCTCGACCTCATGCGAAGGCAACCCGCGCACCGCGGCGCTGGGCACCGATACGGGCTCTCTACCAGCGAACGCACCGTCGCGCACAGCCGCGCCGCGCCTGACATCGATCCTATTCTGGGTCGCATGCTTTGCCGCGCCCATCGCCATCCTCTGCGCGCTGCTCGCCTGGGGCGGCATCTACCCGTTCGGGCCCGAATCTTTCCTCACCGAGGATCTCAAATACCAGTACATCGACTTCTTCACCTGGTATCGGCAGGTCCTCACGGGCCACGCGAACATCTTCTACAGCTTCGCGCAGGGGCTGGGGTCAAACACCTGGGGCCTGTACAGTTACTATCTCGCCAGCCCCTTCAACCTGCTCATCCTGCTATTCGATGAGAAGCACCTCACGCTGGCCATCGTGTGCATCGTCGCGCTCAAGCTCGGGTGCATGCAGCTGAGCATGACCTGGTATCTGAGGCGGCGCTTCGCGCTCGCGCCGGCATGGGCGGCGGCGCTCGGCCTGTGCTTCGCCTGGTCCACCTGGGTTGCCGCCAACCTGCGCAACCCGCTGTGGCTCGACGCGCTCATCCTGCTGCCGCTCGCCGCCTGGTGCTGCCACCAGCTCATTCGCCGAGGCTCCTGGATCCCGCTGGCGCTCCTCACGGCCGCAAACGTCATCTGCTGCTGGTACATGGCCTATATCACCTGCTTGTTCCTCTGCCTGTTCGTGCTGTTCGAGCTCGCCGTCTACCTATGCGAGGGCAACAGGGTGCGAGCGCGCTGGATCGCGGGGCGCGCGGGGCGCTTCGCCGGAGCGATGGCGCTCGGCATGGCGCTCGCTGCCTGGACCTTCGTGCCCACCGTTCGCGCGATGGCAGGCGGCTCGAGCACCCAGGACATCGCGCAATTCGCAACATATCCAAAGGCGATCATCCAGGGACTCTTGCCGTGCTTGTGGGTGCCCGACCACGTGCCACAGTTCTATACCGGCATCGTTCCGCTCGCGCTGGCCCTGCTCTTCCTCGGATACCGCCGCATCGACGGCCGCCTGCGCGCGCTCGCCCTGCTTGTAGCGATGTTTCTTGCGGCGAGCTCGTGGCTGGGACCGCTCCAGTACATCTGGTGCGGCTTTCGTGTGCCGAACGGCTTCTATTCGCGCACGGCGTTTCTGCTCGGGTTCATGGAGATCTGGGCGGCGGGGTATTTCCTGGCAGCCATGCACGGCAGGCACGGTGCGAACGGCGGCGGACGAGGGGTACGCGGCATCGAGTGCGCGCGGGTGCGCAACGCGGGCGGCGGCGCTGCATCGGGGTGCACCGCAGCCGCCGACGCGCCCGCAAGCGCCACGGGACGCCACCGTGCACGCGGCCGCTGGGTACACTCGCCTGCTGTTGCCGCCGCCGTGCTCGCCGTAGCCCTCATAGACCTCGGCCTCAACGCGCATACGGCCTTGAACCAGCTGTACGTTGGCTACACCCAGGAGCAGCACGAGAGCTATCGGGACGAGGCAACCGTGTGGGTCAACGCCCTCGAGGCGCACGACCGAGCGGCGTTCTGGCGGGCGGACAAGACCTACACCCGCACGGGAGCCGCCTTCAACGAGGGCATCGCCCACGGGTTCCGACAGCTCTCCACCTACTCCTCAGCGAACAACCCCGCTGCGGTGGCCTTTCTCAACGCGCTCGGCTACAGCTCGCCGGGCGAGTTCTCGAGCGTCTACGCCGCGCCTAACCTGGTCATGGACAGCCTGCTCGGCGTGAGATACGTGAGCACCTGGGGAACGCCCGCAGGATATGAGGCCACGACGCTTTCCGCCGCGGCCAACGGCGCCACGACCGCCTACAACCCCCATGCGCTTTCGCTGGGCTACACGCTGGCGAGCATCGAAACGGCCGCGACAGCGCTCGACGCAAGCAACCCCTTCGAGCGTCAGAACGCCGTTGCCGCCGCGCTCACCGGCGACGAGACGCCCCTCTACACGCGCATCGAGGCACGGGAGGTGTCGAGCAGCGCCGGCGGCATCAGCTGGGAGGTCGACGTGCCCGCTGGGTACATCGGCTACACCTACGTCATGCGCGGCGAGGACGCCGGGAGCAACCGGCCCGTTGCGCTCACGGTCGACGACGCGGTGACGCCGCTTGAAGGTTGGCGCTTCGCCAACAACGTGCACGAGCTCGATCACGAGCCGGTTGCCGGCAGCGAGGGCGCGACGCATACCGTGACCGTCTCGTGCGCCGACGGCGCGGACTCCATGCCCGAGGGTACGACCTGCGTGTTCTACGCCCTCGACTACGCGCGTTTCGAGCAGCTCATCGGCACCCTCAGGGAGCACGAGTTCACCCCGGACGTGTTCCAGGACGGACACGTGACCGGCACGTACCAGGCGAGCGCCGACCACACGAAGCTGGTGCTCTCCATCCCCTACGATGCGGGTTGGAGCGTGATGGTGGACGGAAAGCAGGCGTCGCTTGAGCCGGTGTTCGACGGCGGCATGTCCCTGCTCGAGCTGTCGGCAGGCGAGCACACCATCGAGATGACCTACCGCTCCCCCGGCGTGGGCGCAGGCATCGCGATCAGCCTCGCCGCGCTCGCGGGGCTGTGCGTGGCGGGCGCCATCCGATGCGCCACCCGGCGAAGGACGCCGCGGCCGTAGCCTGCAGTCTGGGGACGGGGTCGTTTCGATCACGGGCGCGAATCCATGGCATGGATGTGGTCACGGCGGGTTCAGGGACCAAGCGCGGTTGTGGAGGATCCACGGCTTGGATGCGGTCACGGAGGCAGATTCGGGGCCCGGATGCAGCAACGTTCTCCGTGGGCGAGTGCGAACAGACTCAGAGCACGAGGCCGCGCATCCCGGGTTCTGGATGTTCTGGCGGGGTGGCAGGCGCGAGATGTGCCCCAGGCATCCCGGTCAGCAGCGCATCTCATGCCAAGGCGCTCCGACTGGCGGCAGACGCGAAAAGCCCACCGGCTTCCACGCGCCCCGTGCTTATCCTTGGCCGCCAAAAATGCTGGCATATCTCAACCGTCTTCGCATCCCGGGTTCGCGTTCCGGCCATCGAGACAACAAGGGTTCGTCCCCTATCCATTCACGAGCGAAAACAAGCTCCAAACGGCTGAAGGACGAACCCGAGTTTGATGAACGGCTGAAAGCCGAACCCTGAATGGCAGAAGCGCCGAATCATGCCATCCAGCGCATGTGGTAACGCGAGAGACTGCGACAGCGTATCCCCGCTGCCAGGATGCAGCGTCAGAGATGGGCGTCAGCGCACTGCCCTCAATCAAAGGCGGGCCCCAACGCACCGCCCACCCAATCAAAAATGGGCACCAACGCACCGATCCCTCAGCGCCCAATCAGAGCACCCCTCACAGCGCCCACGAGGAGTCAGCCGCCTATGTCACCCATCGCGGACGCGAGCAACCTGTCGGCACGCAACGGCTAAGCCGGTTTTGTTCGCGATAGGCGCCCCATTACGCGGCCCATCAGATCGACGAACCCATAGATGCGCATATACGAGACTGCATCTTGAGCAACATAGGCAAGCCGCATCGGATCGATCGAGGGCTGGTACGCAACGCCCAAAATGCGGCAGAACAGCTTCTTGCGGCGGCCGCTGATGCGCGCGCTCGAGAGCACCAATTGTTGGTCCATGCGGCCGAACACGCGCCGGGCCCCTTCAAGAACCAGGGGGTTATCGGCCCCGTCGTCAAACATCGCTCCGTCCACGTAGGTGAACCCGCGCATATACAGCGCCTCGAGCACACGGGGTTCGGCCACGCCAAGCTCCTCGACGCGATCGAGCATCGTAAGCCAACGGTCGAAGGGCCTCGTCACCAACTCGGGCGTTGCGTGGTTGAGCGTCGACCCGGGCAGATCGGCGCGGTACCGGTAAAACGGGCGGTCGTAGTACACCATCGTCTGCGCCTGGCACACCGTATCGATCAAAAAGGGGTTATCGGCCCAACCCGCCCCGGGGTACTCGGGAAAGCGAATCTGGCGCTCCAGGATGAAGTCGCGACGATACAAGGCAGACCAGATACTCGGATGATACGCCAGGAACTCAGGATTCTCGCAAACCGTGAACGGACGCCTTGAAGCGGCAATATGCCCGGTAAGCAGGCTCGGATACGCCTTCATCTTGGCGGGGTCATTCCAGTCCTTCAGGTCCCACCACGGGGTCTTGATGAGATCGATGCGCTCGTCAAAGCGTGCGGCGAAGGCGAGCATCTCCTCGAACATGGTGGGGTCGATCCAGTCGTCAGGCTCAACGATGGCAAGCCACTCGCCCGTCGCCTCATCGATGCCCCGGTTGCATCCGGCGCCGTATCCGCCGTTCTCCTTGTCAATCACGCGCACGCGCGCATCCTGGGCTGCATGGCGCTTCATGATATCGAGCGAACCGTCGGTGCTGCCGTCGTTGATGCAGAGTACCTCGAGGTTGCGGTGCGTCTGCGCACGGATGCTCTCGAGGCACTGGTCGAGAAACTTCTCGGTGTTGTACGTCGGAACGATAACCGAAACAAGCGGTTGCGCATCTGTCTGCATGCCATCACCTTTGTCTAGTCCTACATGTAGTTTGGTATGATTCTACAAGAAGGCATTCAAGTCACAGGGAGTTCCGTGAGATTCATCAAGAGCGCCACGAACGGCGCGCGTTTCATTCAGGTCTTTGATGCAGAAGATGCAGAGGTTGTTCGACTGTGTTTGAACAATGACTTCGAAATTGACGAATCGCTCATCTCGGTAACCAAGCGAGGACGTCCCATACAGGCTCAAGTGACGCGCATGTATACGCTCGACGAGCAGAAGAATCGCCTTCCCGTTCTATCGCTGCGCGTCCCTCGAAATAGCGCACCCTTCGTCGTCCGGACCGATGGACGGCCCCTTGCTCGACTCACGAAGGAAACGTACGAGCGCCTTGCAACGCAGCGCAACTTCGATATGGTAAACCCATCCATCGATGGAGCTTATCCAGAATGGCTGGCACAACACGAGCATCGCATTGAGCTGGAGGCGCCTGATAGCGAACAGCTGGTCTATCACCCCCTGTTCAGCATTATTGTCCCGCTTTTCCAGACGCCAATACCCTTCTTTCATGACATGGTTTCATCCGTCCTTTCGCAAACATACAGCGCTTGGGAACTGATTCTTGTCAACGCAAGCCCCAAAAACGCCGAACTTCGGTCTGCAATCGCAAGCTACGACGATGCACGCTTGCGAGTTGTCACACTTGAGGACAATTTAGGAATCGCGGGCAACACCAATGCCGGCATACGAGTTGCCCGCGGTGATTACATTTGTTTTTTTGATCATGACGACATGCTTGATCCGCACATATTGGCTTATTACGCTGAAGCAATTAACAACAACCGCACCATCGATCTCCTGTATTGCGATGAAGACAACTTCCATAGCGATCTGAGCGACCGCTATGCCCCCATGCTCAAACCTGATTTCAACCTCGACCTGCTGTATTCACATAATTACGTGGTGCATATGCTTACCGTCAGCAGAACGGCGCTCGAACAAATTGACCTATCTCCAGATAGCACGAGCGGCGCGCAGGACTACGACCTAACACTTAAGGTTTCAGAAATCGCTCGTTCGATATGCCATATACCATATGTTCTTTATCATTGGAGGGCGCACGCCGGATCAACAAACGGCGGTCTTATGGAAAGCAAGCCGTACGCCATCCAAGCGAGCATCGAAGCCCTCTCGGCTCATTTCGAGCGACGCTCTATCGCCGCTACAGTCGAACCGACCGACATCGCTTGCGTCTTTAGAGAGCGCTACGGCTACCAAGGAGTCGTTGACGATACGACTCGCGTGGACATCGATCCCAGTGAGCACTGGGGCAGAGCTGCCCTTGCTGCAGCCAGAGGAGCTTCAGACCACCCTCTTCTGATATGCGCTCCGGGCTTGAAACTCCATAATGAAGCGGGTATACGCGAGTTGTTTGGCTGCCTTTCTCGTCCGGAAGTGGGCATCGTCGCACCCAAGGTCTTCTATCCCGATGGGCTCGTTCAAAACTGTGGGCTCATCATTGACGATCATCGCTCCTGGCATCTGCTCAATCAGAACTTCTCCGACCATATGGGAGGGGGCTATCACGGTCTTTCTGAATGCTCGTGCAACTACACTGCGGTCGGACCCGTGTGCATGGCAGTTTCTGCCAAAGACATCCTCCGCTACGAGACCACGATTGAGCGCTTGCAAAGTCCGCTGGATTTTGCAATCGGTCTATGTGCACTGATGTCGAGGGACGGAAAGTTGTGCACCGTTCTGCCCCATATTAAAGCTCAATGTAACGCGCCCGTGCTATGGGAACAGTGCGATCTTGCCCATGCGTATGGACCAATGTCCTCAGCAGTCATCGACAAAGAAGACGAAGGCCGATCTGAAGAGCATCCATCAGATCTTCTAGCTAATCCAAATCTGACATGCGAAAGCGGCTATCTGCAACTTCAAACCGGACGCGATCGCGCTGCCGCAGTACAGCAGGTGCTCTCCGCGCGCCAACATGGGCGCATCGCGCAGATTGCGAAAAAGGCAACCCGGGCGCTCCTTCATCGCTAGCAACGACCAAGTTGCCGTACCTTACATCAACCGGGGCTATCTGCCCAACGCGATAGCCCCGGTTGCCTTCAACTCATCAAGGATCTCTACAGCGAGGCCATGTACCCCGCCAGGCGCTCGGTCCAGTCGGCGGGCTCGAAGCCGGCCGCGCGGACCTTGGAGAGGTCGAGGTCGGAG
>CABRIF010000082.1 GCA_902470925.1 uncultured Collinsella sp.
AGGAGTATCGTCGGCAGCGTCAGATGTGTATAAGAGACAGCGTCTGTCCCGCGTCGAGCGGGGGAGCCGTGCCGGCGCTTGGCTGGAGTACCACGACCTGCCCTGCCAGGGCGTCTTTATCGACTTGGGCATCGGGATCAGCGAGCTTTCGGACGCCCCGGTGTCGGCGGCCGGGCACGAGCTCAGCATTGCCTCGACGCTGCCCACCCCGCCCAGCCGCATGATGCTGTTGCTGCGCGACGGCACGCAGGAGCCGATCGACGACATGGAGTTCGACTACCTGACGCATATGGCGCACGATTTCGAGCTGGTCACCGCGGGCGCGCGCCGGCAGGAGTCCGAGCGCCATATCGCCCAGACGCTCCAGGCGGGCATGCGCAGCTCGCTGGGGGAGGTTCCCGGCATCACTGCCGACAGCCTGTATTCCTCGGCCACCTCGCAGGCCCTGGTGGGCGGCGACTTCTATACGCTCATGCGCATGCCCGACGAGCAGGCCGTCATGATCTTGGGCGACGTCTCGGGCAAGGGTATCGAGGCGGCCTCGATGTCGGCGCTGGTGAAGACGGCGCTCGCGGCCTACGCCTGGGAGGGGCTCGCCCCGGCGCGCATGGCGCGTTCGCTCAACAGCATGCTCATGAGCTTCTCGCGGGTCGAGACCTTCGTGACCGTGTTCATTGCCCGGATCGACCTGCGTGCCCGCCAGCTGCGCTACTGCTCGGCCGGCCATCCCCCCACGATGCTGCTGCATGCGCCGGGAACCGATGCGGCCGAGGTCGAGCTGCTGAGCGTGCAGTCGGGCGTGGTGGGTGCATTCGAGAACATGGTGTACGAGGAGGGCGTCATCGAGTTTTCCCCGGGCGACATGCTGTTCATGTATACCGACGGCGCACTGGAGGCCCGCGACGCGTCCGGTGGGTTTTTCGGCGAGCAGCGCCTGCGCGATGTGCTGCTGCGCGCATCCGACGGCGGGATCGAGGGCCTGTGCGACCAGGTGCTCGCTGAGCTCGACGCCTTCACCTCCTCGGCGCTCGATGACGATATCGCGCTGGTGGCCCTGCGCTTCGACGGGATGGGTGAATAGAGTGCGCGCAGCGGGGAATCATGAGCGTATGAACGAGTGGAATGACATAGCCGTGATCGCGCCCGCGCATGACATCGACATCGCGACGGTGCCGCAGCTGCGCACGCAGGTTGACGCCCTGATTGCCTCCGGGGTGCGCCGCGTGCTGGTGAACTGTCAAAACGTCACCTTCATCGACTCCACGGGGCTGGCGTTTCTGCTCACGCGCGCCCGCGAGCTGCTGCGGCGTGACGGGCTGCTATCGCTCGTGAACGCCTCCCCGTTCGTGGCGCGCTTCATTCAGATCGCGCGTCTGATCGAGGTGCTGCACGTCTCGACCGCCGATAAGCCGTCCGTGCCGGTGCTTGCGCCCAACGAATCACCCAAGTGGAGCAAGAGCTTCGTGGTGCGCCCCGGCATGGAGCATCTGGCGGGTTACCGGCATCGGGTGGCCGAGCTGCTTTCGGGCCTGCCGATCACGCGCGAGGCGTGTTTCGACACGGCGCTGGCGGTGGGAGAGGCGCTCTCGAACGCGTACGACCATGCATGCGATGCCTGCGGGTGCACGGTGACGCTGCACGCCTATGCCGATCGCGTGGTCATCGAGGTGCGCGACTGCGGCGAGGGATTCGAGCTGGCGGCGGGCGAGGAGCCGGCGCCCACGCAGGAGCGCGGGCGGGGGATTCGCCTGATGCGGCTGCTGGTGGACAGCGTGGAGGTGCGCCGCCGTGACGACGGCCCGGGCACGCTCGTGCGCCTCATCAAGCTGATCGGCCGCGCAGAGTAGGGAAGCGGGGCGGCTGCAGCAGCGGCAGTTGTGGGCCTGGAAGCCCAGGCGCGAGATTGGGCGGCGCGGGCCTGAAGGCCGCGGAATCGAGGCTGCAGCCGGATGGGGGAAGGAAGCGGTCCTGGAAGCTCGTGCGGCGTCTCTCCGCGCTGCTGCGGTCGCATGGATGGGCACCGAAACCCGCGAAATCGCATAGGCGGGTGTTGACGGCTCGGAGGCGGATTCCGCCTGCCCCGCAGCCGATAGCTGGGCACATCTATCGAATTCGTACACACATTCTGAACCATAGCCCCACTTTTTGAAGCTTAACCCCGATAGCTTGCACACACGAGATCCGAGCGGCGATGGCTGGGCGGTTTGGCATTCGGACGCCAAGACAGCGAGGGGCTCATATAAGAAAAAACCCGGAAGCCGAAGCTCCCGGGTTGTAATTCGTGGTGGGCGATACAAGATTTGAACTTGTGACCTCTTCCGTGTCAGGGAAGCGCTCTCCCCCTGAGCTAATCGCCCGTTCAGGGTGCGCCTTGCGCGCAGAAGCTACTATACCGGAGCCGCCCGGCTGCCGCAAGGGGCAATTTCAAAGATTTTTGAAGCCCCGGTTGCCGGCGGACCCCCCTGAAGTTTCAACCTCGGCGCAACGCATGCCATAGGATTTCAGAACCCAACCCAGCGCGCCGCGTTGCGCTGGGTTCTGGAATCCTGTAGCCGTGGGGTCGGTCGCCTGCGGGTCCCGGTTGCCGACAGGCCTTGGACGATGCGGTACCAAGGCGGCGCGCGCACCGCTACCGGCTCGCCGGCGGCAGGGGCTCGCCGAAGCGCATGTTCTCGAAGGTCTCGGCCATGAAGCGGTCGTCGAAATGCGTGTCCACATACGCCTCGAGCGGATTGTGCGGCGGGATATCGTGGGCGCGCTGGCCTGCGCGGTAGAAGCTCAGGATGGTGACCAGGATGTCGAGCAGCAGCAACGCTGCCACGAGCGCTACCAGGACGGGCTGGCGTGAGCTGCTCGGGCGTCCAATGCGATAGATGAGCTCGGGCATGATGAGGCGGCACCATGCCAGGCCGATCAGCCCCCACATGAGCAGGAACCGCACCGCCACCCATTGGGTGAGGTGGTCGGGCAGGCCCAGATAGGTCCAGGACTGCGCATGCATGAACCGCTCCATGCCCCAGCCGGTCGTCTGCTCGAGGATGCCGCCCAAAAGCGCCGAGACGCCGAATATGATCCACCAGGGGCGTTTGCGAAGATGCCAGAGGGTTGCGGTGAGCAGGACGGCTCCCGCGCCGTAGAGCGGCGAGAACGGGCCCCACACCAGGCCCACACGGCTTTCCAGGACGCCGAACATGAGCAGGGTGTAGACAGTCTCGATGATCAGGCCCAGCACCGAGGCGATCAGGAAGATGATCGTGTAGTGGTATGGGGTCGGCGTGCAGCTGTCCAGGAAGGCCTCGCGCAGCGCGGCTTTGTGCTGGCGGATGACGCGGCACTGATCGCGGGCGATGATGGAGCGCAGGTGCTTTTTGCCGAAGAAGCTGACGGTGCGCCAGGTGGCCCCTTCGTAGATGCTCGCCCCGAGCGCGCCGGTTGTCATGAGGTGTCGGAACGACCGGCCGAATCCGTTGCGGTCGTGGAGGCGCTGCACGATCCAAATGAGGCCGCGGCCCGCCAAGAGGGTGGCCACTATGAGAACAACGATGTGGAACACAAGTGCCTTTCGGGTGGCGAGGGGGACAGGACAGGGTGGGAGCCGAAAAAAGTTTGAGGGAATCTTAACCCAATGCTGCGCCCTCTACCTGCTCTTTCTCTAAGCGACTCCACTATTTTACCGGTTTGGCGAAAAAAAGTTTGAAAGAATGCTTGCATGCCCCCCAACATTCGCGTATATTACTTTCTCGCCAAGCGGACATGGCTCAGTTGGTAGAGCACAACCTTGCCAAGGTTGGGGTCGCGGGTTCGAGCCCCGTTGTCCGCTCCATTGCATGTTAAAGGCCGGTTGAAAAATCGGCCTTTTTCTTCTACGGCGGCTTGGCCAAGTGGTAAGGCAGAGGCCTGCAAAGCCTTTACCCCCGGTTCGAATCCGGGAGCCGCCTCCATAGCGCGCACAGCGGTCCGGGACATCGCGTTCCGGGCCGCTTTTGCATATGCAGCACATACGGGCAGCCTGGGGCGCTGCGCGGGCGGATTGGGGAGCGCCCGCGCAGCGCGGTCAGTAGAGGCTCTACTCCGTTTCCAAGAACGCGCCGGTCTGGCGGCTCCACAGGGCGGCATAGGCGCCGCCGGCGCGGCTCAGCTCGGCATGCGTGCCATCCTCCACGACCTGCCCCTCATCGAGCACCACGATGCGGTCGAGCGCCGCCACCGTGGACAGGCGGTGCGCCACCACGATCGAGGTGCGGCCGCGCATGAGGTTCTCGAGCGCGTCCTGCACGAGCGCTTCGCTTTCGGAGTCGAGCGCGCTGGTGGCCTCGTCGAGGACCAGGATCGGGGCGTCGGCGAGGATGGCGCGTGCGATGGCGATGCGCTGCCGCTGGCCGCCGGAGAGCTTCACACCGCGTTCTCCCACCATGGTGTCGAGCCCGGCGGGCATGCGATCGATGAACTCGAGCGCGTTGGCCTGCGCGGCCGCCTGCCTGATCTGCTCGTCGGTGGCGTCGGGGCGCCCGTAGGCGATGTTCTCGCGGATGCTGCGATGGAACAGCAGCGCCTCCTGCGGCACGTAGGCGATCTGGCGCCGCAGGCTCTGCTGCGTGCAGGCGCTGATGTCCTGGCCGTCTACGAGCACGTGCCCGTCCTGCACGTCGGACAGGCGCAGCAGCAGCTTGGTGAGGGTCGTCTTGCCGGAACCAGAGCGCCCCACCAGGCCCACGCGCTGGCCCGCCTCGATGTGCAGGGTGAGGTCGTCGAACACGGTGTCGCCGGCGGCAGCATCGGCGTAGGCGAAGCCCAGGTGCTCGAAATCGATCTCCCCGCGGCGCACCGTGAGCTCCGGCGCGCCCGGGGCATCCTCCACCAGGCGCGGCTCATCGAGGATGCGGGCCATCTCGCTCGCGTCGCCGATGGCGCGGTTCATGCGCTGCATCATGGAGTTGATGTAGTTGAAGCGCATGGTGAGCTGGTAGGTGTAGGTGAACATCATGACGAGGGTGCCCGCCGAGATGCCGAACCAGGCGTTGCCGCCCGCCACGAAGACCGACACGATGAACATGATGACGGTGATGAGCGCGCTGGTGGTGAAGCCGCGCTGCATCGTGGCGCGCATGCTGCGCGATTCGGCCTGCATGGCCTGGGTATCCGCCTCGTTGAACAGCGCGCGCTCATAGTCCTCGCGCCCGCAGGTCTTGACGGCGAGGATGTTGGTGACGGCGTCGGACAGGATGCCCGACAGCTTGTTCTGCGCGGCAGCGGTGGCGGTGGCCAACGGCAGGATGCGGCGGTACATGCGCGTGGCGATGACCACGTAGGCCACGAGCATGACGGCCAGCACGGCAACGTAGCTGGGGACCACGGGGACGAGCGCCACGATGGTGCACACGGTGCTCGCCACGGTGGGGATCAGCGAGTAGACCACCACGTCGACCATCTGGGTGTAGCCGCTCATGAACTTGCTCGTCTGGCTGACGAGCGCGCCGCCGAACCGGCTGGTATGGAAGGTCATCGACTGGTTCGACAAGGTGTTGAAGCAGGTGCGGGCCAGATGGTAGTTGCCGTTGATCTCTAGCTTGTAGACGGCGTAGTCCTGCAGCTTGGAGCAGGCCTGCCCGACGGCGTTGACGATCAGCAGCCCCGCGATGTAGGGACCGAAGACCTCCCACACGTCTTCGGGTGCGACGGGGGAGGCCTGCACGCGGTCCACGATCAGGCCCATCATCCAGGTATTGACATAGGTGAGCAGCGCCACATACGCCACCGACGTGATAACCGCGAGCGCGGCGGCGCCGGGGACGAGCCTCGTGACGTCCCAAAACCGCTGCAGGGTTCGTCTGATGGCGGGCTTTTCGAGTTTCGCGACGTTTCGCTGCGACATATTCCATCTCCCTCGGATACGTGCCTATTGCATGGTTGAACGTTCATCAAGGATAGCGCCTGGAGTGCACTCAAGGTCAAGTTGCCCTGTTCAGAGGGGGTCTGTCCATCAGATCGAGCACTTCTCTTCGCTAGAGCAGTATGCAACATTTATGTTAAACTATTCATGTGGCTGTAACACAGAAGAAATATTTTCAAGAAATAGAGGACTCAGATACGAGTTTACGTATAATCCTTGGCAGGCAATCGCGCTTGCAGAGGAGACGGACCCAACGGGGAAAGGATTGCACCATGAAAATGAAGTATCTTGGCACGATGGCGGCTTGCGCGGCGATGGTCGGTGCGCTCGCGCTCACCGGATGCGGCGGCACGAACAGCTCGGCGGGCTCGAGCCAGGACAGCTCGTCATCGGGAAGCTCCGATGACTACTCGCTGATTTCCGACGGCAAGCTGGTCGTGGGCACCTCGGCCGACTACGAGCCGTTCGAGTATATGGAGGACGGTGAGTTCAAGGGCTTCGACGTGGAGCTTGCGGCCGCGATCGCCGACAAGCTCGGGCTCGAGGTCCAGTACGAGAGCGTCGACTTCGACTCGATCCTGCCGGGCATCTCGAGCGGCACCAAATACGATGTGGGCGTCGCCTCCATCACCGTCACGCCGGCACGTGAGAAGGAGGTCGACTTCACCGATTCCTACTACATGGACGACCAGGCGATCGTGACCATGGCCGACGATACGACCATCACCGCCGACAACTACGAGGACGTGCTGAACGACTCCGCCACCAAGATCGCGGTCCAGTCCGGCTCCACGGCGGAGAGCTTCGCGAAGGAGAACTTCCCGAACGCCACGATCGTTCCGTTCAAGGACGCCACCGACTGCTTCGCCGCTGTCCAGTCCGATCAGGCCGACGCGGTGGTGACCAACCGCTCCATGGCCGCGCAGATGGTTGCGGACGCCTACACCAACGAGCACGTCATCAAGCAGATCTCCACGGGTGAGGAGTATGCGATCGCGGTGAGCAAGGATAACCCCGGTCTCACCAAGAAGATCAACGAGGCTCTGAAGGAGCTCACCGAGGACGGAACCATCGACGAGCTGATGACGAAGTACAACATCAAGTAGCGACCCCCTTCGATGCTGCATATGCCTGCGCGCCCGCCGTCTATGCGACTCACCGGCGGGCGCGCAGGTTGTGCGAGGGGGCTGCGTCCGCTGGGCTCGCGAAGGCGCATCCGCGCGGTGCGTCTTCGCGGCTCCATCGGGGCCGTGTGTTGAATGAGGACCGAGGAGGTCAAGGCAATGAAGAACGATACGGCGACGGCGGTGTGGCAACGCGTGCTCGGGGCACCGGCCCGACGTGTCCGCCGCGCGGCGCTCGCGGCGGCAGCGGCCGTGCTGCTTGCGGCGGCAGGCGTGGCGGCGCTGCCTGCCGATGCCTGCGCGCTCGAGGTGGCGAAGCTCACCGCGCAGCCGAACGCCGATACCGGCAGCGATGTCATGGGCGGCACGGAGACGCGCCTGACCTGGGAGGTCCAGGCGGCCGATGACGAGGCGGTCGCCGGGCTGTCGCTGACGCTGCCGGCTGGCACCACCTACACCACCGACGATCTGCGCGTCACCATGCTGTCGGGCGAGGACCTGATGGAGCGCGAGTTCATCAAGCCCACGATCGAGCAGAAGGGCCAAACGCTCACGCTGGAGTTTCCCGAGGCAGCCCCGGCCGGCCGATACTTCCGCGTCGAGGTCTACGGCGTGGTGTTTCCCGAGCAGGGCGGCTCCATGCAGCTGGAGGGTACCTACACGTTGGCCGATGGCTCCGAGCACGAGGTGTCTGGCATTCCCGCGGTCAAGATCACCGGCGTGACCATGCTCGACAAGATCGAGACCTTCCTGGAGGGGCAGGCATGGGTGCAGGCGTGGAACGACAACGCGTTTTTGCGCCTGTTCTTCAACCCGCTGCTGATCGTGAGCAGCCTGCCGGTGATCTTCTCCGGCTTTTTGATGGCGGTGGCCATCGTGGTCGTGGCGTTTCCGCTGGCCATTCCGTTCGGCTTCCTGTTCGCGCTCATGCGCATCTCTAAGTCGCGCCTGCTGCGCGCGCTCGCAAGCGTGTACGTGAACCTCATCCGCGGTACGCCGGCGTTCCTGCAGATCTACATCGCGTTTTTCGGCCTGCCGCTCGCGGGCGTCAACATCGACAACTATCCGCTCGGTGTGATCGTGATGGCGATGAACTCGGCGGCCTATCTGTGCGAGATCTTCCGTGCCGGCATCCAGTCCATCCCGCGCGGACAGGCCGAGGCGGCGCGCTCGCTGGGCATGAGCGGCGTGCAGACGATGGTGTCGATCATCGTGCCCCAGACGTTCCGCAACGTCATCCCCACGCTTACCAGCGAGTTTATCCTGCTGTACAAGGACACCTCGCTTCTGGCGGCGGTGGGTGTCATGGAGATCGTCATGTATGCTAAGACGATCGTGGCTACGACGGGCTCCATCACGCCGTATGTGGTGGCCGCCCTGTTCTACCTGGTGGTCACGTTGCCGCTGGCGCGCCTGGTGAGCATGCTCGAGGCGCATCTGACGGGTCGCTCGTCCGGAAGCGCCCGCGTGTCGAAGAAGCCGTTGAAGAGCGCCGGTACGGTGGTGGCCACGCCGCCCGATCACATCGCCGGGCTGTAGGGGAGGATCGATATGGAGACCGATATGGACGATAAGACCGCCGACGGACAGGGAACGATGCCGTCTGCTGCCGAGGAGCCCGTCGTGCGCATCTGCGGGCTGCAGAAGAGCTACGACGATAACGTGGTGCTGCGCGGTATCGACCTGGACGTGCACCGCGGCGAGGTGGTCGTGGTGCTGGGGCCTTCGGGCTCGGGCAAGTCCACCATGCTGCGCTGCGTGAACCTGCTCGAGGAGCCCACCGCGGGCCAGGTTATCGTCGAGGGCACCGATATCACGGCCAAGGGCGTGGACATCAACGAGGTCCGCACGCACCTGGGTATGGTGTTTCAGCAGTTCAACCTGTTCCCGCATCTGTCTGCCAAGCGCAATGTCATGATCGCGCAGCAAAAGGTGCTCAAGCGCAGCAAGGAGGAGGCGGAGCGCATCGCCGTGGAGGAACTCGCCAAGGTCGGTCTTGCCGACCGCGTGGACTTCATGCCCTCCCAGCTGTCCGGCGGCCAGCAGCAGCGCGTGGCGATCGCGCGCGCCCTGGCCATGAATCCGCATGTCATGCTGTTCGACGAGGCCACCAGCGCGCTCGATCCCGAGCTGGTGCGCGATGTGCTGGCCGTCATGCGCGACCTGGCCCAGGGCGGCATGACTATGATCGTGGTGACCCACGAGATGCGCTTTGCCCGCGAGGTGGCCGACCGCGTGATCTTCATGGACGGCGGCGTGATCGTCGAGCAGGGCACGCCCGAGGAGGTCTTCGACCATCCGAAGTCCGAGCGCACGCGCGATTTCTTGGGTCACATCGCGTAAGGCGCGTGCCTGATCGAGCATGAGTTGGACAGATATCTCATAGCCTTGGCGGCCGGCGGCGCTTCCCTGTGCGGGGCGCCGCCGGCCTCGTGCTATCCCGGCTGCGCGGCATCAGTAGCCGAGCGGCTCTCCAACGAGCACCACGTGGATGCGGTCGGCGTGGCGGGAGTGCCGGGTGATCACCGTCTCGCAGCACATGCAGCCCGGCCCATGGCATTCGGCGCAGACGCCGGTGAGCTCGCAGGGCGTATTGGTATGCAGGCGCGCGGCGTTGGGCGGGCAGGCGTGCGTGCGGACGCGCTTGATGCCCGCGTCGACATCGGTGACGACCTTGTTCATGCCTGCCACCACCAGTACGTGCGCGGGGCCGTGCACGAGCAGCGCGAGACGGTCGCCGTTGCCATCGATGTTCACCAGCTCGCCCTCCTCGGTGATGGCGTTCGTGCTCATGAGCATCCAGTCGGCGCTGGCGCGGTCGCGCCACATGTCGCGCTGCTGCTCGGGTGTGGTTGCATCGGCGCGGTCGAGCAGGTTCCAGGCGCCGCGGGCGAGTTCGTCGCGCACGCCGGCTTCGGCCAACGTGACGCTGCCGCCCCAGGTCACGCTGGAACCCTCGGCGATGAGCTCATGCATGAGCGCCGGCACCTCGGAGGCGCTGGCGCAGTAATGGCCGGTCATGTTCCGGCGCGCCAGCTGCTTGATGATGGTTGCGGCCTTGGTGCGCCAGGCCGCCTGAAGAGCGTCGTTCATAGGTCCCTCCCTTAGGTCGATGAACGCTACCCGCATCGTCTCACTTCGCGCTGCCGCAGGGGTCGGCAAGCTCGATGCGCCATATGTCGTCGAAATGGATAAGCTCGCCCACCACCTGCAGCAGGCGCCGTGCTGGGTCCAGGCCGCCCACCAGTCCCGATGTGACCCGGTAGGCATCGCGGTCGTAGTGGGTGACGCGCACCCAGCTGCCTCGGCCGCAGTGCTCGATAGCGCGCGAGAGCGCGAGCGCCTCCTCGTCGGTAAGGTCGTGTTTGGGCTCGCGGATGCGCTCCTGTTGCCGGGTGAGCTCGTAGTAGCCGGTGAGCGCCGCGAACGGCATGAACTGGGAGGCGCGGCTCGCCCGGGGTCGGCCGTTCGAGGTTACGCTTGGTGCGGCGGAGCCTTGTTGGGCACGCCCGCTCGTGTAACGGCTTCTAGGCATGGTGTCCTCCGATCTGGTCGTTGCGTTCGCGCCCTGTGGCTGCCGGCCAGAGGCTGCGGCCCATAACCAGGGCGTTTTTGCCCCAGCGTCCCTTCACGTCAACGATGGTGCGCTGCAGTTCGCGCTCGTGCTGCTCGGCGGCAACATCGCAGAACAGGTCGTAGGTGGCGAACTCCTCCGGCATGAGCCCACCCGTGCCGATGCTCAGGCGCTTGATGGGGCGCCTGCGGTCCACGGTTTCATCCCAGAGCGCGAAGAAGCGCTCCTGCAGGCGCCGCCGTGAGTTCGTGCGGCCGCCGAGGCGCCGCTGGCCGCCGGTGTGGGCAAACGCCCGTCGCGCCTGCGCGGGGCGCGTCCCATGCTCGCCGCGGTAGAAGTCGCGTATGCGCGCGCTGTCGGCCATGAGATCGCGCACTGCTGCGCTGCGGTGGGCCGGTATGGCGCCGGGGCGGGTCACGCCGCGGTCGATATCGGAGGCGCCGCTGCTGCGTCGGTGCCCGCAGCCGTCGAGAAACGCGGCGCTGCCGCTGGCGTCCAGCCGGCGGATCTCGGCGGCCTCGCTGCCGTAGCCCACGGACAGCGAGATCTGTCTCTTATACACATCTGACGCTGCCGACGATACTCCTTGTGTAG
>CABRIF010000083.1 GCA_902470925.1 uncultured Collinsella sp.
AGGCGGCGGGCCCCGCGCTGTCGGTGCGGCGTGAGATCGGCGGTGGGCTCCATGCGTACGGCCACTGCTGACGTGCGCGTAGCACCCCGGCCAGTATCGACCGTTTGCCGCCCAAAACCGACCGTTCGCGGAATCGGGGCTCGGGTTTTGGATTGACCGGCATAAAAACTGGTCTTGGTGGAACAATACCAATGAGCAAAGGGTCCTCCCCATTGAGATATAGCTCAGTGCAACCCCTAGAGGGCGGGGAGGTCGGAAGGCCGATGGAGTTTCTTCGTCGGCCTTCTTTTGTGCGGCAGCGAGCGAACCTGGGCGCGCATGACCGCATGCCCACGCGCCCCAATGACTGCTTGCAATCGGCGGCATGGCGGCTATCCCGCTCCAATGGGCACCAGGCTCACGCGGCGTAAGCGGCTGGCGCGCTGCCACATGTTCCTTGGCCTGTGCAGAAACTCTGCGGCAGCAAAAAACGCGTTGACGGACGCACGATGCGCGGTATACTCGACAAGTTACTTTGCAGAGCCCCGTGAATCTCTGTTAAGACACGTACTGTACATGGAGGAAAAGTGATTCAGAAGTCGACTCACTACGCCAAGCAGGGTGAGGTTGCCCGCAACTGGGTGCTCATCGATGCTGAGGGCGCAATTCTGGGCCGTCTGGCCACCCAGGTCGCCATGATCCTGCGCGGCAAGAACAAGCCCCAGTTTACGCCCAATTCCGACTGCGGTGACTTCGTGATCGTCATCAACGCCGATAAGGTCCAGCTTACCGGCAACAAGGCCGATCAGAAGGTGTACTACCGTCACACCGGATACAATGGCGGCCTCAAGGCGGAGTCCTTCCGCATGGCGATGGAGAAGCACCCCGAGAAGGTCATCGAGCGTGCCGTCAAGGGCATGATCCCCAAGACCACCCTCGGTCGCAAGCAGCTGACCAAGCTCAAGGTCTACGCTGGTGCCGAGCATCCGCATGCTGCGCAGAACCCCGTTAAGATCGAGCTGGAGGGCTAAAGATGGCTGAGAATACCGTCGTTTACTACGGCACCGGTCGTCGCAAGAACGCCGTTGCTCGTGTCCGTATCGTTCCCGGCACCGGCAAGGTGACCATCAACAAGCGCAACGCCGATGAGTACTTCGGCCGTCACCAGCTTGTTGAGGACGCCCTCGCCCCCTTCAAGGTGACCGACACCGTCGGCACCTTCGACGTCATCGCCCTGTGCGATGGCGGCGGCATCACCGGCCAGTCCGGTGCGCTGCGTCTGGGTATTGCCCGCGCCCTGCTGCAGGCTGGCGATTACCGCGCCGACCTCAAGCGCGCCGGCTTCCTCACGCGCGACGCTCGCGTGGTCGAGCGCAAGAAGTACGGCCTGAAGAAGGCCCGTCGTGCTCCCCAGTTCTCCAAGCGCTAAGCTTATCCGATCTGGTTTCACGCTGTTTTGGGATCCGCTCCGCAGGGGGCGGGTCCTTTTTTCGTTGTGCGCCGGTGACATAGATGTCGGATGTGCGTGCGTCCTCATGCTGTATGATGCCGTGAACGGTCGATTTCGCCAGGCGAACGGTGTCCAGATGGGCCGATTTGCGGTAGGATTATGGCAATCGGTTCAGCGAAGGAGTTAGATGTTCGGGAGTATATTGAGGTCGT
Source organism: uncultured Collinsella sp. (assembly GCA_902470925.1). Lineage (GTDB taxonomy): Bacteria > Actinomycetota > Coriobacteriia > Coriobacteriales > Coriobacteriaceae > Collinsella. The sequence continues at coordinate 1,642 of CABRIF010000083.1, forward strand.
TGGGCGTGCATGCGCACAACACGGTGCTCCTGGCACCGCTGGCTGGCACCGTCATCCCTCTGTCCGAGGTGAAAGATCAGCTGTTTGCACGTGGCCTGCTGGGTCAGGGGGTTGCTATTATACCGAGCGGTTCTCGGGTCGTGGCTCCGGCGCGCGCGAAGGTCGAGGCCATCTTTCCTACCGGCCATGCCGTTGCGCTCCACACCGACGACGGGGTGGACGTTCTCATTCACATCGGCTTGAACACCGAGGAGCTCAAGGGTTCGCGGTTCATCACCCACGTCTCCGAGGGCGATACCGTCAAGCAGGGCGACCTGCTCATCGAGTTCGACGCGGCCGGCATTCGATCCGATGGCTACGATGCCACCGTGCCTATCATCATCTGCAACTCGATCGAGTTTTCCTCCATCAAGGGCAACGAAGGCCAGTCGGTCGACGAGCTCGACGAGCTTGTGGCGCTCAAGGCCCGGTAGGGCGGCGCCTGCTTCCGCATGTTCGCCGAATAGCCGCGGACGGCCTGTTTTCTGAGCCTTCCGGTATTTCGCAGTCGCAGGATAGACGAATGTCCGGTTTGAGCCCGCTCGCCCACGTGGCGGCCTGTTCCGCGCCCCGAACCCAATGCGGCCGATTTGCGCACCCCCTTGTTCGTGCACCCGTGTTCATGGCATGATAGAGATGTTCGAGCCGATGGGGCTCGGATGCGTGGCGGACGGGCAGGGGCCTCGACACCGCGGGACAATTTCATACGCAGCGCGGCTCTTCGCCCTGGAAAGCGCGCGTCTCTTGTTGGTAGCGGTCCTGCGCGTGGACCGCGAAACCGAGGCGTCGGTTTTCGAATATGAGAGGAGCGCGCTATGAAGATCATTCAGGCACACGATTACGAGGATATGAGCCGCAAGGCGGCGAATATCATCGCCGCCCAGGTGACGCTCAAGCCCGTCTGTGTGCTGGGCCTGGCAACCGGTTCGACCCCCATCGGGACCTATCAGAACCTCATTCGCCTCTATGAGCAGGGCGACCTCGACTTCTCGCAGGTGAGCACCTACAACCTGGACGAGTACCGCGGCCTGTCCCACGACGATGCCCAGAGCTATCACTACTTTATGCGCGAGCAGCTGTTCAGCCACGTGAACATCAACCTGGACAACACGCACGTGCCGGACGGCTCCAACCCGGATGCCGAGGATGCCTGCAACTCCTACGACCGCATGGTGGCCGAGGCTGGCTATCCCGACCTGCAGCTGCTCGGCATTGGCAACAACGGTCACATCGGCTTCAACGAGCCGGCGGACGCCTTCTCCAAGGGGACGTTCTGCGTGGATCTCACCGAGAGCACCATCGAGGCCAACAGCCGCCTGTTCGACCGCATTGAGGACGTGCCGCGTCAGGCGTACACCATGGGCGTGCAGACCATCATGAGCGCGCGCATGGTGCTGATGGTGGCTAACGGCGAGAAGAAGGCGCAGGCCGTGCGCGATATGTGCCAGGGTCCGATCTCGCCGGCATGCCCCGCGTCGGTGCTGCAGCTGCATCCCAACTGCATCGTGGTGGCCGACGCCGCCGCGCTTTCGCTGTGCGAGTAGGCTCGTTCGCCATCGGTGCTGCTCTATAACGCTGCTGGGCTTGGCCGCATGTGGGAGTGAGCGGCTGAACCTATGAAAACGGCGCGTTCCGATCATGTTCGGAGCGCGCCGTTGTTCGTGCGGGGTCGTGTGTGTGCGCGCGTGTATGTGCGCGGGGCGGAGCTGCGCGGCCACGGGCATGCTATCGGAGGCGGGTGGTGGAGCCAACCGCTTGCCCCGTGTCGATGACCGGCGCCGTGGCCAACATCCCGTCGGTGCCGTGGCTGGCACCCGCCTGCGCGATGGGGCATCCTGCAGGCGGGTGCGCGATGCTCGAGGGTTTAGAACTCGCAGCTGCCCACGCAGCGCGGATGCGGCAGGACGTCGCGGATGTTACCCACGCCCGTGAGGTACATCACCAGGCGCTCAAAGCCCAGGCCGAAGCCGGCGTGCTTGCAGGTGCCGTAGCGGCGCAGGTCCAGGTAGTAGCGGTACTGCTCGGCGTCCATGCCCAGCTCGGCGATACGGCGCTCGAGCACGTCCAGGCGCTCCTCGCGCTGGGAGCCGCCGATGATCTCGCCGATGCCGGGAACCAGGCAGTCGGCAGCGGCAACGGTCTTGCCGTCGTCGTTCAGGCGCATGTAGAAGGCCTTGATCTCGGCCGGGTAGTCGGTCACGAAGGTGGGGCAGCGGAAATGCTCCTCGGTGAGGAAGCGCTCGTGCTCGGTCTGCAGGTCGATGCCCCAGCTTACCGGGTAGTCGAACGTGTGGCCCGCGGCAGCGGCCCGCTCGAGGATCTCCACGGCTTCGGTGTAGGTCACGCGCGCGAAGTCGGAGATGGCCACGTGGGTGAGCCGCTCGATGAGGCCCTTGTCCACGAATTTGTTGAGCATGGCCAGCTCGTCGGGGCAGCGGTCCATGACGTCGCGGATGACGTACTTGAGCATGTCCTCGGCCAGGTCCATATCGTCGGCGAGGTCGGCGAAGGCGACCTCGGGCTCGATCATCCAGAACTCGGCGGCATGGCGCGTGGTGTTGGAGTTCTCGGCGCGGAACGTGGGGCCGAAGGTGTAGACGTCACCGAAGGCCATGGCGAAGTTCTCGGCGTTGAGCTGGCCGGACACCGTGAGCGAGGCGGGGGTGCCAAAGAAGTCCTGGCTGAAGTCCACGTTGCCCTGCTCATCGCGCGGCGGATTTGCGGGATCCATGGTGGTGACGCGGAACATCTCGCCGGCGCCCTCGCAGTCGCTGGCGGTGATGATGGGGGTGTTCACATACACGAAGCCGCGGTCCTGGAAGAAGCGGTGGATGGCGGCGGCGGCCACGGAGCGCACGCGGAACACGGCGCGGAAGAGGTTCGTGCGCGGACGCAGGTGCTGCTGGGTGCGCAGGAACTCCACGGTGGCGCGTTTCTTCTGCAGCGGGTAGTCGGGCGCCGAGGCGCCCGCTACGACGATCTCGGTGGCTGCCAGCTCGAAGGGCTGCGGCGCGTCCGGGGTGAGCTTGAGCTCGCCGGTGCACACGAGGGCGGCGGAGACGTTTTGATGGGCGATCTCGTCGTAGTTGGCGAGTGCCTCGCGGTTCATCACGACCTGCAGGTCCTTGAAGCAGCTGCCGTCGTTGAGGGTGACGAAGCCGAAGTTCTTCATGTCGCGGACGGACTTGACCCATCCGGCGACCGTCACGGCGCTGCCGCCGAGCGCCTCGGCATCGGCGTAGAGCTGGGCGATTTTCGTGCGATCCATAAAATTCCTTTCGTATGCGTCCGCGCGCAGGTCCTATGCGCGACGGTTCTCGCAAGGTCCCATTCTAGCAGGTGCGCCGAGGTGAGCAGGTCTCGGCGCCGGCGTACGAGTCGCGGGGCCTGGATGCCGCGGGCCTCGCGCGCGGTACCCGGCCTGCGGGCATCGCGGATGCAAGCCGTTGTCGCCTGACGCCGCGGGCCTGGCTGCTGCAGGTCCGGGCGCTGCGGGCTTGGGCGTGGGCGCTGCGAATCGGGCGCCGCGGGCTCGAGCGGTGGCGGTGCGGCGGTGCGGGTTCATCCGCTGCCGCGCCTGAGGGCCGCCGCCTGCGATGGCGCATCTGTGCCGAATGACCCCGCGCCGTTTGCCCGCCCGATCGGGTCTGGCACAATGGGAGAGGTACATCGATACGCGAAGGAGATACATGAGCGTCAATTTCTGGGGCGATGAGCTGCCCGACTACGTTGAGCTGCCGGAGCGCGCCGCCGACGGGGCGCGGCCGGGCTGGGGCCGCATCGATTTCGAGGGCCTGCCCAACACGCGCGATTTGGGCGGCATGGCGGCGGCGGGTGGCGCACGGGTGAAGCCGGGCGTGCTGCTGCGCTCGGGCGCACTCGGGTTCGCCACGGAGGCCGACATCGTGCGCCTGCGCGACGACTACCGCCTGCAGCTGGTGAGCGATTTCCGCAACCTCACCGAGCTCTCTGAGTTTCCCGACCCCATGGACCGGTTCGCAGGTGCGCGCTTCGTCCATGCCGAGATTTTGTCCGACGAGCAGCAGGGTATCACGCAGGAGCAGCATGTGGCGGAGTTGGAGCGCCTGCGGCGCGAGACGGAGGCGGGCGATCCGCGCGCGTTCATGGCGGCGCTCTACCCGCACCTGCTGCTGGGGGAGGGCGGCATCGCCGGCTACCGCGCGTTCGTGCGCGCCCTGCTTGAGCTTGCCGACGGCGCGGCGTTGTGGCATTGCCATGTGGGTCGCGACCGGTGCGGCATGGGCTCGGTGCTGGTGGAAACGATGCTGGGCGTCTCGCGCGAGGATATCGTCGACGACTATCTCGCCACGAACCTGTATGCGCCGCTGCAGCTCACCTTGGATGGTCCGGCGGCGCTCATGTCGTTTGAGGCCGCCGAGCGCGCCGTGGAGCCCTACGGCGGGTTTATGGGCTACCTGACCGGCGTGCTCGGCATCGAGCGCGCCGAGATCGAGGCATTCCGGGAGCGCTACCTGGGGTAGCGCTCGGTCGCCGGTGAGCAGCGACGGGTCGATCATGAGGGTCTGAACCGTGCAGGGCTCGGTGTCCGCGCATGCGATGCGGTTGATCTGGCCGCGGTTGATCATGCAGATGGAGCCCGCGCCGACCCGGCGATCAGCGCCGTTGACCGTGCAGGAGAGCGTGCCGTTAGACAGCAGGCGCCGCTGCCCGATGGGGGCGGCGGCGCCTGTGTACGTTGAGGGGGTGTTCGGCTCGATGGCCTGGACGGGGCCGGTGGCATCTGTGCGCATCGCCCCGCCGCGCTCGGCCGCATGCCGGGTACGGTGCGGCCCGGTGCCGATGCCTTCCGCTCGGCGCGTTGCCGCGTACCCGGCGCTCGGCGCTCGGCGCGCCGGTCGCTATCCGCGCAGGGGGCGGTTGCCGTGGCGGAAGACGAGGTAGGAATACAGATAGGGGACAGCGCTTGCACCGAGGATGACCGCGATGAGCACTCCGGACGCGGCGTTTCCCAGGGCGGGTGCGATGAGGGGGAACGCCATGAGCAGCGCACCGGCAACCATGAAGGCGCGGCCGGCCACGCGGTGCGTGAGCATCCAGTTGCGCTCGTTATGCAGCGCCCAGGGCGTCTTGCACCCGAAGGTGTAGTTGGAGCGCACGCGCGGCAGGTAGTTGCCCAGCGCGATGAGGCCAGCGCCCAGCGCCACCATGATGAGGTTGCCGAACATGCTGCCCCCTTGTGGGAACAGGCCGAAGACCGTGGCCTCCGCACCCCAGCTCACCGCGATCATGAACAGCGTGAGGGCGATGACGAACCCGCGCCACAGATGCGAGAAGCGCCGGTAGCTCGCACCGCGCGGGTCGATGCGCGGGGAAACGTAGAACACGGCTAGCATCAGCAGCGGCAACGCATCCAGCAAGAGCTGGTCCCAGGGGCCGCCCCAGCCGTCGACGTTGCCGGAAAGGTCCCAGTGGATGGGTATGCGCTCGGGCAGATGCGGTATGACGAGCAGGTGCCCGGCCAGGCTCACGATGCACAGCGCGAGCAGGACGGCCCAGCAGCGCTTGCTGATGGCGTCGTTGCTGGCGGATACGTCGTTGCCCGCGGGCGCATCGGTGCCCGCGGATGCGCCGTTCAAATGCGGGGGCGTCAGGTCGCGGGTGCTCTCGGCGGGGGTGTTGCGCTTGGCTGCGCGTTCCCCGCGGGAGGTTCCGATTGGGTCGCAGGTATTCTCAGCGGGGGCGTTACGCTTGGTGCTCATCGGTACCGTCCTTTTCGGTGAAGGTGTAGAACCAGCTCATCAGATCTTGGAGCACGGTGGTGTTCAAGCTGTAGATGATGTTTTGGCCATCGCGCTCGGCGGTAACGAGGCCTGCAACCTTGAGGGCACTCAGGTGGTGGCTGAGGGATGGCTTGGTGATGGAGAAATGCTCGGCGATCTGCCCGGCGGTGAGGTCGCCAGCGCGGAGCAGTTCCAGGATACGCCGTCTGGTGGGATCGGCGAGGGCTTTGAAGGCTTCGGTTGCCATGGCACCTCCAGATGGGGATCGAGCCGCCGTGTCCGGTCCGCGCCGGCCGGAGGCACGTTTGATACTTAGGTAAACCTCTAATAACAGGAGAGTATAGAAACCGGCGCATGCGGTGTCAATGGGGGCGCTAACCGAGCCGGCCCAGGCGCTTTTGGAGCAGCAGGACGGGACCGAGGTCGGGTTCGTGTTGCGGGGCTGTGAGCCGGCAGCATTCCGGCAATGCGGCGGCCAGCGGGTCGAGGATGAGGGGGCCGGCGTTGAACGTCCCGCCGATGTAGGCGACCGGGATGCTGCCGACCTCGGGCTCGCCTCCTGCCGCCCCTGCCGCTCCTGCGCAAAACAGGCGCTCGGCGATGGCGCGGACCAGCGCGGCCTCCTCCTGCGCCGCCTGCTGGAAGATGGCCTGCGCTGCCGCATCGCCCGCCTGCGCCGCTTGGGCGACGAGCGGGGCGAGCGCGGCGATGCGTCCGCGGTCGGCGATGTGGCGCTGGGCGAAACCGATGACATCGAAGTCGCTTGCAAGGCCGAGCTCGCGCCGGACCAGATCGTAGACGGCCCCGCGCGCGGCGCGTCCATCGGCCTCGCGGCAAAAGGCGTACAGAAGCTGGCGGCCCATCCAGCCGCCCGATCCCTCGTCGCCCAGCTCGTAGTCCCAGCCGCCGCAGCGCATGCGGCGCTCGCCGCGCACGCCAAGGGCGATCGACCCGGTGCCGGCGATGAGGGCGATGCCGTCGGCCAGGTGCAGGCCGGCTGCCCAGGCGGCGTCGACGTCGTTGACAAGCAGGTGCTCGCGCCCGTCTGCCGCCCGTTCGACCGCCTGCTCGATGCGCGCCGACGCCTCGGCTCCCTCACCGTAGCCGCAGATGGCGCAGGCGACGCCGAGGTCCTGCGCGCTTTCGGACGCAGCCCGCGCCCGTTCGGAAGCCCAGAGGACGGCCTGGGCCAGGATGCGCTCCATGCCCTCGAAGCCCGCCTGGGCGTAATGGCATGTGGGCAGTATGAGCTGGTCGATTCTATGCAGGTCGTCGGTGTAGAGCGAGCAGGCGGTCTTGGTGCCCCCACCGTCGATGCCAAGCCAGAGCATGGGAGGTCCTTTCCGGAGGGCGCAGGGGCCCGGTGCGTACTGGTAGCAAGCGTAGCACCTTCGAGCGCGCGCAGGCGGGATGTGTTTCCACTGCGTGACGGATGGCTGCCGGCCCCTTGCCCGCGCGCTCGGTCCCGCCGTATCCTGTGGGGACCGACCGCTGGCCAGACGAGGGGGTCCTGCGCATGCGAAAACCGATGAACCGCGCGTTGGAGGGGCTTGCGCCGTCGGGCATCCGGCGCATCAACGCCCTTGCGGCGGCCCATCCCGGCTGCATCGCCCTGGCGCTGGGTGAGCCTGATTTCGACACCCCGGAGCCTATCTGCGCTGCCGCGCACGGGGCGCTCGATGCGCACCTGACGCACTATCCGCCCAACAACGGCACCGCGTCGCTGCGCGCGGCGCTGGCGTCGTACATGGCCGGCGCCGCAGGCGGCGACGCGCGCCTTGTCTATGCGCCGGATGAGATCGTCGTGACCTGCGGGGCAACCGAGGCGCTGCACGCGGCCCTCGCCGCACTGCTCGAACCCGGCGACGAGGTGGTGATCCCCACCCCGGCGTTCGGCCTGTACGACTCGATCGTGCGCATGCGCGGCGCCGTGCCGCGGCTGCTCGACACCGTGCCGCATGCGTTTCAGATCGACGAGGCAGCGCTCGCTGCGGCGGTGGGGCCCGCCACGAAGGCTCTCGTGCTGTGCTCGCCGAACAACCCGACCGGCTGCATCCTGTCGACCGCTTCGCTCGATGCCGTGGCGCGGGTGGCGGCGCGCCACGGCATCTACGTGATCTGCGACGACGTGTACAACCGGCTGGTGTACGGCGCGGCGCACGGCGGGGTCGCCAGCGCCGCTACGGCCGGCACGGGCGCTGGTGTCGCGGTCGCAGGTCCTGCCGAGGCTTCCGAGGCCGGGGAGCGTGCGCGCCCCGCCGAGGGCAAGGGGCCGGGCGCCGCGGGCACGGGTGGCGCCGAGGTCCCCGAGGGTGGAGCGTGCTCGCGTGCCGTCGAGATCCCCGGGAGCAAAGCGTGCTCGCACGCCGCCGAGCCGGCGCAGGCCCCCGCATTTGAGCACGCCGCCGAGCCGGCGCAGGTCTCCGCATTCGAGCGCTTCGCCGCGCGCCACTGCGAGCTGCGCGACCGGATCGTGGTGGTGGATAGCTTCTCCAAGCCGTGGGCGATGACGGGGTGGCGCGTGGGCTGGGTTGCGGCGGCGGCTCCGGTAGCCGCGCAGATCGCCAAAGCGCATCAGTTCATGGTCTCCTCCGTGCCGGCGTTTATCATGCCGGCGGCCGAGGCGGCGCTCGCTTGCGATCCGGAGCCCATGCGGACGGTGTTTCAGGCTCGCCGCGCGCGGGTGCTGCAGGCGCTGGAGGACATGGGGCTGCCGGTGGTCGAGCCGGGCGGGGCCTTCTATGCGTTTCCGTCCATCGCGGGCACCGGTTTGGGATCTGAGGAGTTCTGCGAACGCGCGATCACCGAGGCCGGCGTGGCTCTGGTGCCCGGCACGTGTTTTTCGGCCGAGGGATTCGTCCGCCTCTCCTTTTGCGTGGCCGACGCCGACCTGGACGAAGGGCTGCGCCGCCTGGGTGCATTCGTACGCAGCCTGAAGCGACGTGAGGGGTAAAAACACCGATGTATACGACGCTGTATCTGGTGCGACACGGCCAGACCGTGTTCAACACGCGCGGCCTGATCCAGGGCCGGAGCGATTCGCCGTTAACCGAGCTGGGAAGAGAGCAGGCACGGGCTGCGGCGCGGTGGTTGCGGGAGCACGGGGTGTCGTGCGCCGAGGCGTTCTCGTCGCCGATGGAGCGCGCCTGCGCGACAACCGAGCTGCTCTGGGCCGGTTCCTACCTGCGCCTGACGGGCCTGTCCGAGCGCTCCTTCGGGGATCTGGAGGGGACCGAGGTGCGTCAGCTGCCCAAGCCGTTGGCTGATTACCCGGCGCGGTTCGGGGGCGAGTCCCTGCGCGCAGTGGAGGAGCGCCTGAGCCGAACCATGCTGCGCATCATGACAGGCTGTCTCTTATACACATCTGACGCTGCCGACGATACTCCTTGTGT
>CABRIF010000084.1 GCA_902470925.1 uncultured Collinsella sp.
CGTCTGGGAAACGCGGGTTCGCGCCCTGTCCATCCAGGGGCGTTTTTCGCCTCCAAACGGTCAGAGCGCGAACCCGGGATGCGCGGATGGACCTAACCCGAACCCGGAATCCCGCTGATGGACGGAATCCTAACCCGGAACCCCGCCGATGGCAGAAACACGAACCCGGAGCTCCGCCGATAGCCGAGACACCCACACGGGTGCGGGCGTCGGAGGGCGAAAGCGAGCCCAGGCCCCGGACATCGGAGCGAGACACGGGTGCGGATTCCAGACGTTGCGGCAACGCGGGTGCGGATTCTGGACGTCTGGGAAACGCGGGTTCGCGCCCTGTCCATCCAGGGGCGTTTTTCGCCCCCAAACGTCCAGAGCGCGAACCCGGGATGCGCGGATGGACCTAACCCGAACCCGGGATTCAGCTGATCGGCGCGAGCTGGAGCAGCGCACACCCCGATGGCCGGGAGCCGCACCCGTAGCTGGCCGCAGCCCGCATCCGCACACGCACCGAAAACCGCAACCCGCACCCGGAATCCCGCTGATCGGCGGGAGCCGTAGCAGCTCATGCCCCGAAAGACGGCATCCGAACTCAGAATCCCGCCGATAGACGGAATCCGCACCCGGACCTGTCCGCAACCCGCGCCCGGGATCCGCAGCGGCGCCCGGCACGGTGCGCGGCCGCCCTCGTTCGGCAGCCGCGCACCGCGCGCCCCGTCTACGCGCGCCAGCCCTTAGCGGCGCTCGGCGATCTCAGCGGTGATGTCGGCGATGAACTCATCGAGCTCGCGGGTCACGGTCTCGTTGGAGCGGTCGCGCACCGAGATGTTGCCGGCCTCGGCCTCCTTCTCGCCGATGATCAGCATGTAAGGCACGCGATCGACGCCGCGGGCCTCGCGGATCTTGTAGCCGATCTTCTCATCGCGCTCGTCGAGCACGGCGCGCACGCCGACAGCCTCGAGCTTGCTGGTCACACCGCGGGCGTACTCGCGACTCTTCTCCGAAACGGGCAGCACCTTCACCTGCATGGGCGCCAGCCAGGTGGGGAACTTGCCGGCGAAGTGCTCGATCAGGATGCCGATGAAGCGCTCGATGGAACCGAAGCACACGCGGTGCAGCATGATGGGGCGCTTCTTCTCGCCGTCGGCGTCGACGTACTCCATGTCGAAGTTGAGCGGCATCTGGAAGTCGAGCTGGATGGTGCCGCACTGCCAGGTGCGCCCAAGCGAATCCTCCAGGTGGAAGTCGATCTTGGGTCCGTAGAAGGCACCGTCGCCCTCGTTGACGATGTAGTCCATGCCGAGCTTCGCAAGCGCGGTGCGCAGGCCGTCCTCGGCGCGCGCCCAATCCTCGTCCGAGCCCATGGAATCCTCGGGGCGGGTGGAGAGCTCCACATGGTAGGTGAAGCCGAACTTGTCATACACCGAGGTGATGAGGTGGGCAACGTCCACGATCTCATCGGTGAGCTGATCGGGGGTCACGAACAGGTGGGCGTCGTCCTGGTTGAAGCAGCGCACGCGGAACAGGCCATGCAGGGCGCCCTTGAGCTCGTGGCGATGCACCAGGCCAATCTCGGCGGTGCGCAGGGGCAGCTCGCGGTAGCTGTGCGGACGCGACTTGTACACCAGCACGCTGCCGGGGCAGTTCATCGGCTTGATACAGTACTCCTCGTCATCGATCATGGTGGAGTACATGTTGTCCTTGTAGTGATCCCAGTGGCCGGAGGTCTCCCACAGGTGCTTGTTCATGATCTGCGGGGTGGCGATCTCGGTGTAGCCGGCCTCGGTGTGGAGCTCGCGCCAGTACTCGAGCAGGCTGTTCTTCAAGATCATGCCGTTGGGAAGGAAGAACGGGAAGCCCGGGGCCTCGTCGCGCATCATGAACAGGTCCATCTCACGGCCGATGCGGCGATGGTCGCGCTTCTTGGCCTCCTCGAGCATGGTCATGTGGGCGTCGAGCTCATCTTTGGTGGCGAAGGCGGTGCCGTTCACGCGGGTCAGCATCTTGTTGTTCGCATCGGCCTTCCAGTAGGCGCCCGAGACGCCGGTGAGCTTGAAGGCTTTGAGCGCCTTGGTGTAGGTGAGATGCGGGCCCACGCACATGTCGATGTAGTCGCCCTGCTGGTAGAAGGTGATGCGGGCGTCCTCGGGCAGGTCGCCGATATGCTCGACCTTGTACTTCTCGCCGCGCTCCTCCATAAGGGCGATGGCCTCAGCACGCGGCAGCTCGAAGACGGAGAACTTGAGGTTCTCCTTCACGATCTTTTTCATCTCGGCCTCGATGGCGGGCAGGTCCTCCTCGGACAGGGTCGCCTCGCCCAGGTCGACATCGTAGTAGAAGCCGTTGTCGGTTGCCGGACCATAGGCGAAATGGGCCTCGGGATACAGGCGCTTGATGGCCTGCGCCATGATATGAGCGGCGGAGTGGCGGAACACGCCGGTTGCCTCCTCGGGCGAAACCTCGGCCACCGAGCCGTCGTTGAACAGTGCCTTCATATTACATACCTTCCTATTGGAGTGATAAGCAAAACAATGCAACCAGTCTACCCGCCCCGTGGATATTGAAACAGGCAGACGAGTACATACAGAAGCACCCGTCTACCGCAGGCGGTGGGACGGGTGCAGCTCGGCGCAGAATCAGGTGAGCCCCGTGCGCATGGCGGACGGGGCGCATCGCAGCGCCTATTGGATGTGCGTTCGGCAGTAAGGGCATACCTTCCAGTGGGCGTCGAGCGGCTTGTGGCAGCTCGGGCAGACGTTGCGGACCTGGGTGTTGCACACGGGGCACACCACGAAGTCCTTCTCGATGGGGGTGCCGCACTGCGGGCAGCTGCCGTACTGGGCCAGCTGGCGCTCGCGCAGGGCCATGTCCAGCTCCTGCTCCTCGCGATCGGCGAGCATGGAGCTCGGGCGCAGCACGAGGTAGGCGATCAGGCCCACGAACGGGATGATGGCGATGATGCCCCACACCCAGGACTGCTGCACGCCGCGACGGCGCGAATCGATGACCACGTAGGCGATCGAGAGGGCATAGAGCGCCACGACGCAGGCGATGAACGCATAGACGACAGCCATGAGCTGCGGCGACATGATCTCTTGAATGTACTGCGACATACAACGGGCCCTTCCGGTCCGAGCGCTTGCGCGCCTCATAGGGTCAGATATGGTTAGGTATTGTACTCCTCTGCCCTGGAGTGCCCCGCGTGATTTAGGACCCGACCCCAAATTACACATGGCGGCACGAATGTGCGAGAATAACAGGCAAAAGGGCGCGACCCGTACGCGCCCGCGTTACGAGGGAGAACCCATGGCTACGCTTTCTGCCGGCATGACGCGCGACGAGGCCCACGAGCTTCTGCGCGCTCACAACCACGACCCGTTCCACATCGAGCACGGCGAGACCGTCGAGGCCACGATGCGCTATTTCGCCCGCGAGTTCGACCCGGACAACGAGGAGTTCTGGGGTATCGTGGGCCTGCTGCACGACCTGGACTGGGAGGAGCATGACGACGAGCCGGAGCAGCACACGCTTTACGCCGAGCCACTCATCCGCGCAGCCGGCGGCACCGACGAGCTGGTGCGCGCCATCCAGAGCCACACGAGCGACTTCAACCCGGTGTTGCCCCACCCCGAGCACCAGATGGAGAAGATCCTGTTCGCCACCGAGGAGCTCACCGGGCTGATCGGCGCGGCCGTGGTCATGCGCCCGTCCAAAAGCGTCATGGACTTCAACGTGAAGTCCCTCAAGAAGAAGTTCAAGGACAAGCGCTTCGCCGCCGGGGTGTCCCGCAACGTCATCCGCTCGGGTGCCGAGATGCTCGGCTGGGAGCTCGATGAGCTATTCGCCCGCACGATCGAGGCCATGCAGAGCTTCGCCCCCGACCGAGACACGTTCTCGGCGGCATAGGGCAGCCACATGGGCCGCACGCAGCTCACGTGGCGAACAACGCGATGAACCTCACCGTGCGGCATCATCGCCACCGAGCCTCCTTGCGTCCCTCCTCAAAATAGTTTTTGCTTCTTGTAACGTTTCGCCCCTCGGCATCGTGTATAGGATGAGGAGGTGAAGCACATGAGAAACACCCGTACATCAAGCGCTTCGGTCCCACTCAGGCCGGAGCGCTTTATGCGCCATGCGATCGAGCTGCATCGCGGCGCGGTCATCCGGCTCGCCCTGGGACAGACGCGATCGATGGCAGACGCACAGGACATCGCACAAGACGTGTTCATCCAGCTGCTCAAGAGCACGACGGCATTTGCCGACGACGCGCACCTGCGCGCCTGGCTGCTGCGCGTCACCTACAACCGCTGCGTGGACTTTCACCGCCAGGCATGGCAGCGCCATGTCGATGCGCGCGACAGCGATGAGCTGCTCGTCAATCACCCCTGTGAGGACGCGACGGCTGAAACCCTGTTCGAGCACCCCGTCTGGGCCGCCATGGAACGACTGCCCGAAAAGCTCAGAGCGGCGCTGCATCTGCACTACGTCGAGGGCCTCACGATCGATGAGGCGGCACGCATCATGGGCTGCTTGCCCGCCGCGGCGCGCACCCGCCTACATCGCGGACGCAAGAAACTGCTTGCCGAGCTCAAGGCCGGCGAGGCGCGCTCCGCGCCCAGCACGCCCCATAGCAGCACGCCGCACCGACAGCCCCAACACATCCACATGCCTATGCACCGGGGCACCCCTCTCGATATCCCCCCGGTTATTTCCTCGGAAGGAGACACCCGTGAACTCCATTGAATCCTATGTCGAAGCCATGAACAAGGTCGGGTGCGACAACACCTCGAGCCAGCGCATCGCGGCGGCGGTCGAACGCGAGCGTGAACGCGCGAACGCGCAACCGGTACCGATACGGCGCCCAGCCCGCACAGTCGCACGGCGCACCGCTTGCCGCATCGCCGCCGCAGCAGCATGTGCAATGCTCATTGCGGCCGGAGGCACCGCCGTGTACGGCCACTTCATGCAAGGCGACAACGCTCCGGCAGCGGACAAATCGGCGGGGAGCACCTTTGACCTCGCGGCGTTCGCAGATGGCACGCCCGTCGACGGCCACGCTAACACGGTGCTGATGCCGGACGGCTTCTTCACCGCGAGCGGCGCATGGAGCGAAGGCGATGACGAAACGATACTCAAGCAGTTCATCATCAACCCGGATTGCGTAGGCGACGACGTCGCATCCATCACCTACCGGTCCACAAACCCAAACGTCCTGCTGCAAGGCAATCGCGACCGTGCCGATGTGGGCACAGGCGACGTCGCGGGAACTGAAGATATGTCAACCTTCACCGTTGGAGGAGAAAACGCGACCCTGCCCGACCTGGCCACCCTCAACCTCAACGTGACGATCGCCGAGACAGGCGAGCTTGCCCAGCTGAGTGCCGAGGCTGAGAACACGAATTGGGACGCCATCGACGCCGCCGTCGAACGAGCAGCAGCCGATGAGCTGGCATCGGGCACCTTGGAAGTCACCGCCACGCTCAAAGACGGCAGCACCGTCTCGCACACGTACCGCATCCTGCCGGTTGAGAACTTCGACGAAGCCCTCGCCCACAACCGGGCCGCCCAACGCGATGCGACAGCAGGCGAAAGCGGCACCCAGGGCGATGCCGACGCACAGTTCATGCCGCTCTACATGCTTGAGCAGGTAAGCTGAAACATCGAGGGCAACCGCTGAAAGCGGCGAGGCGCGCACATGGGCGCCTCGCCGCGGCGCCCTGCCCTACGGCCGGACCTGACCGGTGCCGCGCAGCTGGTACTTGTAGGTGGTGAGCGCCTCGGCGACGAAGGGGCCGCGGGCGTGCAGCTTCTGGGTGGAGATGCCGATCTCGGCACCGAGGCCGAACTCACCGCCGTCGGTGAAGCGCGTGCTCGCGTTCGCGTAGACCGCCGCCGCGTCCACCTCGCGCAGGAATCGCTCGCAGGCAGCCTCGTCCTCGGCCACGATGGCCTCGGAGTGCCCCGTGCCGTACCGGTTGATATGCGCGATGGCCTCGCCCTCGTCCTCGACCACACGCGCGCTCAGCTCGAGCGCCAGGTACTCGCGTCCCCAATCGTCCTCGCCAGCCGGCACCACCGTCGGCTGCCCGCCGCCCGCCAGGCCGAGCTCGGCGGCCAGCGCGCACACCGTCTCGTCGCCATGCACCACCACGCCCGCTGCCGCGAGCTCGGCAAGCATCGCCGGCAGAAACGCTGCGGCGGCCGCGCGGTCGACCAGCAGGGACTCGGTCGCATTGCATACGCCCACGCGCTGGGTCTTGGCGTTCATCACAATGGCGCGGGCCTTCTGGAAATCGGCGCTCTCGTGCACGTAGATATGGCAGTTCCCGGTGCCCGTCTCGATCACCGGCACGAGCGACTCGCGCACGCAGCGCTGGATGAGGCCCGCGCCGCCGCGCGGAATGAGCACGTCCACCACGCCGCGCAGGGACATGAGCGCGCCGGTGGCCGCGCGGTCGGTCGTCTCGACGATGCTCACCGCCTCGGGCGCAAAGCCGCAGGACGCCACGGCACCGGACAGCGCGTGCGCGATCGCCACGCACGAAGCCTGGGCCAGCGAGCCGCCGCGCAGCAGGCAGGCGTTGCCGGTGCGGATGCAGATGCCCGCGGCGTCGGCGGTCACGTTGGGGCGCGCCTCGTACACCATGGCGACCAGCCCGAGCGGCACGGTCACCTTCCTCAACCGCACGCCTTGATCGATCGCGCGCTCCTCGAGCACGCGACCCACCGGATCGGGCAGCGCGGCGAGCTGCTCCAGGGCATCCGCCATGCCCTCGATGCGCTCATCGGTGAGCAGCAGCCGATCGAGCAGGCCCGCGTCCACACCCGCCTGGCGTGCCGCGGCCATATCGCGCTCATTGGCGGCCAGAATCGTTTGCGCATGCGCGCGCAGGGCGGCCGCCATGGCGCGCACGGCCGCGCAGCGCTGCTCGTCTGAGGCGAACCCGAGCGCGCGGGACGCCTCCTTCGCGCGCACAGCCAGATCCTCAACGTAGGCGCGGATATCCTCAGGCATGGCAGTCCTCCCATCGTCGGCAGCATCGATCACACCATGGTACCCGAAGCCAGCCCCGGCACCCGTGGCGATAGCGTCGCTAAGGGGCGCTATCATGGATGCCGACCGCCCGCGCGCAGCGATCGCACGCCCGGGCGCCACCGCATCTGCCGACGAATTCGCAAGGAGCCCCCATGACCAAACTCGCCAGCTACTACCTGCCCGGACTTTATGTGGAGGACCATAGCATCGACGTGCCGCTGGACTGGCGCGGCCTGGAGCCGATGATGCTCGCGATCGGCGACAGCCTGCGCCGCGGCGCGCGGCCCGCGCCCATCTGCGGCGCACCCGAGAGCATCAAGCTGTTCTACCGCGTCGTCTGCGCACCGGAGAATGTCTCGCGCGAGCTGCCCCTGCTCGTGTACCTGCAGGGCGGACCCGGCGGCGAGTCGCCGCGGCTGAGCAGCCCCAGCAGCGACGGCTGGGTGGCCGAGGCCATCAAGCACTTCCGGGTCATCCTGCCCGACCAGCGCGGATGCGGCCGCAGCTCGCGCGTCGACGGGCGCACCATAGAGCGCATCCGCATTGCGGCAGAGTCGGCCGGACGCGACCATGCCGCCGAGCAGGCCGCCCTCCTCAAGCGCCTCCTGGCCCCCTCCATCGTGCGCGACCTCGAGTACCTGCGCTGCCGTGAATTCGGCGGCGCGCCATGGGTGACCTTGGGCCAAAGCTACGGCGGCTTTCTCACCTTAAGCTATCTTTCCAGCTATCCGGAGGGCATCGCGGCAAGCTTCACCTGCGGCGGCATCCCGCACATCCCCGCCGGCGCCGACGAGGTCTACGCCCATACCTTCCCGCGCATGGCCGCCAAGACCGAAGCCTTCTACCGGCGCTACCCCCTCGACCGGCAGCGCGTGGCGGCGCTGGCCGACCACCTGGAGCGCCATCGCGTGACCCTGCCCGACGCAAGCCCGCTCACCGTGCGCCGCTTGCAATCGGCGGGCAGCGACTTCGGCATGCAGCCGGCCTTCGAGCGCATGCACAACCTGCTCGACCTCGCCTTCACCGACGGCGACGGCTCCCTGCCCGACGACCCCGACCGCCTGCAGCTCCACGAGGGCTTCAAGCTGGCGATGTTTGCGCGCACGAGCTCGGCCGACCGGCCCTTGTACTGGACGCTGCAGGAGTTCATCTACGCCGACGGCACCTGCGCGCCCGCACGGTGGGCAGCCGAGCGCGCCTGGGCCGAGCGTCCCGCATTCGCCACCGATGCGCGTCCGCTCATGTTCTGCGGCGAGGCGGCGTTCCCGTGGATGTTCGAGGAGGACCCGGCGCTCATGCCGTTCGCCGATGCTGTAGCGACCCTCATGGAGGACACAGAGTTCGACCGGGTGTACGACCCGGCACGCCTGGCGGCCAACACCGTGCCGCTGCAGGCCGCCGTCTACCACGACGACCTGTACGTGGACGCAGGCCTGCAGCTGGACACCCTGTCGAACGTGGGCGCCGCCCACGCCTGGGTGAGCAACGAATTCGAGCACGACGGGCTGCACGGCAGCCGTGTGTTCACCCACCTGTTCGAGCTCGCCCGCGACCGCGGAGACCTGGAGCACATCTGGCGCTAGCCCGGGCAGGTGCGATCGGGGCGTTCGCAGCCGGGGCGAGCCCGCCCGAGGGAGGGGCTGCGACCGCATCCCTCGGGTCTGCGGAACGCGGGAACGGCGCTGCGCCCGGCGTCTTTGCGAACGCGGGTACAGGGCCGGGTGCAGGCGCAGGCCGAACGCGGGCTGAGTGCGAGCCCCTTAGGCGAACACGATGAGGTTGTCGCGATGGATGGCCGGACGGCCCGCCAGGCCCGCCAGCAGGCGGTTGGCCGCGATCTGGTCCTGGTGCCGACCGGCTGCCAGCGAAAGCTCGTCGGCGTCGGCCTCGGCAATGCCGCGCGCCACGGTGAAGCCGGATGCGTCGCGCACGTCGAGCACGTCGCCGGCGGCAAAGGAGC
This sequence comes from uncultured Collinsella sp., assembly GCA_902470925.1. Classification (GTDB taxonomy): domain Bacteria; phylum Actinomycetota; class Coriobacteriia; order Coriobacteriales; family Coriobacteriaceae; genus Collinsella. Next base: position 8,988 of record CABRIF010000084.1, read on the forward strand.
CCTCGACCGCGGTAATGCCCACCGGCAGCAGCGAGGAGCCGCGCTGCGTGAGGGCGCGCGCCGCGCCGTCGTCCACGGTGAGCGCACCGTGCGCGCTGTCACCGAGCGCGATCCAGAGCTTGCGCGGGGCGATGTCGAGCCGGGCGGCGGGGGCGGCGAACAGCGTGCCCACCGGCTCGCCGGATGCCAGGCGCTGGAGCGGACGGTCCTCGGCACCCGAGCAGATCACGCTGTCGATGCCCGCCGTCATGAGGATGCGGGCCGCGCGGACCTTGGTGATCATGCCGCCCGTGCCCACCGCGGTACTCGAATCGCCCGCACCGGCCACGATGGTGGCGTCGATATGCTCCACGCGCGGGATAAGGCGCGCACGCGGATCGTGCGCGGGGTTTGCCGTGTAGAGGCCGTCGATATCGGAGAGGGTCACGCACAGGTCGGCAGACACCAGGCAGCTCACGAGCGCGGCCAACGTGTCGTTGTCGCCGAAGCGGATCTCGTCGACCACCGTGGTGTCATTCTCGTTCACGATCGGCACCACGCCGAGCTCGAGCAGACGGGTGAGGGCGTCGCGCGCATGCAGGTAGGAGGAGCGGCGCGCGGTATCGTGGCGGGTGAGCAGCACCAGCGAGGTCATGATGCCGGCGCGGCGGAAGCACTCGTCCCATGCGGCGGACAGCACGCACTGCCCCACCGAGGCGCAGGCCTGCAGGCTCGGCATGTCGGTGGGGCGCGCGTCGAAGCCCAGCAGCGGCGCGCCGCAGGCCACCGCCCCCGAACTCACCACCACCAGGCCCCAGCCCATCTCCCGCAAGCATGCCGCCTGCTCGGCCATGCCCTCGATGAACGCCTGGCGCAGCTGGCGATCGGCCCCCACCAGCGTGGAGGAACCGATCTTCACGACCATCGTCTTGCGCGCCCTCGCCATAGCCTCTCCCCTTGTGCCTCGATTCTCGGCACCGCATGCGGCCCGGGGCGGCATGCGGCGTATCGCGTGCCCCATCATACCGCAACGTCCCCCGCAGCCCGAGGACCGCGGGGGACGTCATCTCCCATCGATTGCCCGCGATGCGGACAGGGGGCATGCAGCTGCCGAGGCGGGCGGTACCGGGCGGGTGACTCGGCACCGGGCACGAGCGGGGCCGCGCGGATGCCGGGGCATCGGGCGCAGGCGGGGCCGCACGCATCCCGAGACGGCGCAGATCAAAAGGCCCGAACCTAGGCACCCCGCCCTCGGCACCGGAGCGCCAGCGACCTCGCTACTGCCGACGGCGCCGGCGCGCCACGTGAACCCCCGCCGCAAGCAGCGCCGCACCGGCTGCGGCCGGCACGATGCGGCCGAGCAGGAAGTCGCCGGTGATGGGC
>CABRIF010000085.1 GCA_902470925.1 uncultured Collinsella sp.
GACAGCTTGTAGATAGCGACACAGCGGTTTCGGCTTGGAAGGGCTAGTTACATCGGCAGCTTGAAATACATGTTGCCAGGCTCGGATCGGCAGAAGTTCGGGTTCGTATACGGGTCCCCCTCAACATAGATAGAGGCCCAATGATAGTTCATATATGCGATCTCGCGATGGAAGCGGGTTTGCTTGGCCGTGTTGACCGTATCTTGCCCTCGCGAGATGGACTCATAGTGATACAGCTCGGCTTCGGGCGTGAAAACTACGCGCTCGCCAAGTTGCCGAATCTTCAGGCAGTAGTCAACATCGTTGAATGCCACCTGAAGCTCTTCGGTGAAGCCTCCAACACGCTCAAATGAGGAGCGCTTGGTCATGAGGCATGCGGCGGTCACGGCGCTGAGCTCGCGCTGCGCGTCAAGAAGAGCAAAATACCCCCAGTCGCTGCGGGGCAGGTCGCGCCCCAGGTGACCGGCAACTCCTCCGGTGACGGTGAGCCCCGCATGTTGGATGGTGTTGTCGGGGAAATACAGCTTTGCCCCTACGATACCCACATCCGGCTGAGAGCAGATACCGAGCATCGTCTCGATCCAGTTTGGCGAGATGACTTCGGTATCGTTGTTCAGCAGCAGAAGGTAATCGCCGTTTGCCGCTTCGGCGCCGAAGTTCATGAGTTTGGAGAAATTGAACTCATGTTCCCAACGGATAACTGAAACACGCTCGGGATTCTCGCTGCAGATGCGATCGTAGTACGCAAACGTGGCGTCTTCGGTGCTGTTGTTTTCAACGAGGATGATCTCGTAGTTGCCATACGTCGTTTTATTAAGGATTGACTGTATGCAGGTGTCGAGGATGCCGGCTTGGTCCTTGGTTGGGATGATGATGGAGACGAGCGGCTCATCGCTGGGGACCGCATAGGTAACGGTGTAGGTGAAAGGACGACGGGAGCGCGTGACTTCGGCCTTGATGCCGAGCCGGTCGAGATGTGCCTTGACAGCGCGAACGCCCGCTTCCGAAGCGTAGGGCTTGCTGTCCGCATTGGCGGCGGTCGATGTTTCGCAAATACGCCAGTGGTACAGAACGGACGGGACGTGGTGGATGCGCCGTGCCTTTTCGGCTGCCTGAAGGGTCATGTTGTGGTCTTGAGCGCCATCGAACTCTTTTGTGTTGGGGGCCAGTTTGCCGAGCAGGGATTTCCGGATGGTCAGCATATGGCAGATGTAATTGTTGTTGCGGAGCAGCTCGAGGTCAAAATCGGGCTTGAAGAACGGCTGAGCGAGTGTTCCATCGGGCATCAGCTTGTCTTCATCGCAGTAGAGCACATCGATATTGTCGTGGGTGTTGATTGCCTCTGCATAGGAGAAGAGCAGATTGGGCTCCAAGACATCATCGTGGTCGAAGAACGAGATGAAATCGCCCGATGCTGCGGCGATGCCAGCATTTGTATTCTCGGAGATGCCGAGGTTTTCCGCGAGCGCAATCACAATGATGCGGTTATCGGAGGCGAGCGCTTGCTTGATGTTGTCGGCAAGGATATCGTTGTCGGGGCTGGCGTTAACGAGCACTAGTTCCCAATTACCATACGATTGGTTTCGCACGGAGTCAATCATATCCGTGAAGAGCTTGGAAGGCGTGTTGAAGAGCGGGACAACGATGCTGAACCGGGGCTGGATGGGAAAGATGATGTCTCGCTGCTTCGACAACATGCCCAGCGTTGCTTTGTGGTCTTTGAACCATTTGGGATAATCAGGGTCAACCTGAGCGCTGGTGTGCAGGAATTGGTTGAATTTGATGAGTCCCTTCAGGGTGCTGTCATCGAGAACGGCGAAGTTGTTGAAGAGTGGATGATGCGCGTCTTCGATGCAGAAGATGAATCGTCTGATCTGATGTGGAAGACGGATGGAATACTGGAATTCTCGCCTGCTCCGCTTGGTTGAGAATGGAGTTTGCAGCTTGGCGGTACCAAAGGGGACAAGTTTAAAGTCAACGGGCTCGAGCTCGTCATTCATGCAGGTGATGATGAGCTCGGAATCATCGCGGTACGGGGTGTAGATGGCGCCGCGCACGATCATATCGCCGCCGTCTTCGATGCAGGACCAGAATTCCATGCTAGCTTTATCGTAGGCTGCTACTTCGTCATAATCGCGTATTTCGGCACAAAGCTGCTTGTTGACACGGTAGTTCAGGCGGGATTGCCACTTAGCGAGCTCGTAGCTGAGTTTATACTGACAACTTCCAACGATCGTTCCGTCAGCATTGAGCTCGTCGATGGTGTAGGTTGCCGACGGATGCTTGATGATGGGAAATGAACCAACAAATCGGCGCAGGGTGCCGGTGCTGTGCGCCTGCTTGACTTCGTAGATTGCGCCGGGGACCAGGCTGCCTGCTACGCGCGCATCGCGAACGGCTAGCGAATGCGTTGGAGCGAGATCGGCGATATCGAAGCGCGTGTAGACTTTTCCGTTGCCGCGACACGTGCCATCGACTGAAATACGCATGGTTGAACTCCTCGTTTCGGATGAATGTCCCTATTGTAGTGAAATGGCTGTCTGCATTGGTAACCCCATGTAATGGACAGATGGAAGCGGAGCCGTCTGCTTGTGAAATTGCGCAACACCGCACTGGGCAACATCGCGTTGGGTGAACGGGGCCGCATCGTGAGATGTGTGCTTCAACGAGGGAGCGGCAGCCCATTGAGATGCCTGTGGTTACGAGACAAGACCTCTTTACTGTTTCGTATATGTGGTAAAGTCAGCCGCATCTATATTGCATATAGGTTGTTGGAGGATAGGAGAGTGCAATGACCAAGCGTTGCGGAGCTAGTTCAAGCGGGACGGGAAGCCAGGTGATGAGCCGTCGTTCGGCTCTGTGTGCAGGTGCGGCGGCATCTCTTGCGCTGCTCGCTCCCCATGGCGCGCATGCGGACGAGGTGGGTGGACTTGCCGGCGTGCATGCCGACCATCCGGCTCAGAGCTGGCGGTATGAAGACGGCCTTCCAATTAGTCCGGCAGAAACGGAGAGCGGCCGATCGTTTCGTTCCGTTTTTGAGAAATGGGGCAGCAACGGGGACGGCGGATGGATCAACAGCGTCGGTGATCTTATTCCTGGTGCCATTATGCGCGGTATCGATGTGAGCGAGTGGCAGGGGAATATCGATTGGATGTCGGTCAAGGCTGATGATGTGAGTTTTGCCATCATCCGTGCGGCCAAATGGGCTGGCCTCGACAGCAAGGGGCGCCGAGGTATTGACGATCGGTGGGAGCAGAACGCTCGGGGGTGTGAGCAGAACGGCATCCCGTTTGGTGCGTATATCTATTCGTATGCGCGCAACGTGGCGGATGCGCGGGAAGAGGCGGACTGCCTGATTGATCTTGTTCGCGGACATAAGGTTTCCTACCCGCTGTATATCGACTTGGAAGACTCGTATATAGCGGGTGCCGACTTGAACGCCATCGCTGCGGCGTTCTGCGAACGCATCGAGGCGGCGGGTCATCGTGCGGGGGTTTATGCGAATCTGGGCTGGTGGAATACAAAGCTGACCGACCCGGTGCTGGGGTCTTGGTCGCGCTGGGTCGCCCAATATAACGTGACGTGTGACTATACGGGACAAAAAGACCTGTGGCAGGCAACGAGCAAGGGGTCCATCTCCGGCATTAGCGGTAAGGTCGACCTGAACTTCGCTTATGTCGACCTGGATGCGAGCTACGACGGACAGGCGATTTGGTCGCGCGTCTATGGGCAAGATCAACTTGATACCATGCAAAAGATTTCGCAAAGTGGCTGGCAGTCAAGCGAATCGGTCGTAATCGCTACGGATGCCTCATTTTGGGATGCGTTGACGGCGAGTTCACTGGCGGGCACCTACGGTTGCCCGATTCTTCTGACAAAGCGGGACTCGCTTTCTTGGCAGGCACGCGATGAGGTTGTGCGCCTGGGCGCGCGGAAAGCTTTTGTATGCGGCGGACCCATTGCTATTGCTTCTGACATCGACGACGAACTGCGTCGGGCCGGGTGTCAAGATGTCGTTCGAATCTATGGTGCTGACCAGCAGGGCACGGCGAGGGAGATCGCCAACCATGTGAGAGCGTCTGGCGGGTCCGATACGTGCATCATCGCAACGGATTGGAAGTTCCAGGACGCTTTGTCGATCTCGCCGTTTGCTTTCGCAAAGAGGGCACCTATCTATCTGTGCGAGACCGGTTCGAAGGCGCTTTCAGCCGACACGCTGTTGTCGATCGGAGGCTTTGGTTTCAAGAAGGCGATCATTGTCGGCGGTCCGGTTGCCGTCAGCCCTGATGTTGAGCGACAGCTTGCATCCGTTGGCGTTGCCCAGGTTTCACGCATTTACGGGCAGACCGAGTACGAGACGAGCAAAGCGATCGCTGCCTGGGAGCTTCAGCAGGGTATGACGGTCGATCAAGCGGCGGTCGCTACAGGGGTGACGTTCTATGATGCGTTGGCTGGTGCAGCGTTGTGCGGTAAGAACAATTCTGTGCTGACCATCGTGTCAGACTACAACCGCGTGTGCATCACCGATTTCATTGCGCAGCATAAGGGCGAAGTGTCCAGCGGCTATGTATTCGGCGGCCCGATCGCCGTTTCCGATGCAACCTGGAAGATGCTGCTGCGCTCCTACTTCGCCTGAGCATAGCGGCATTATTGGTGCTTTGAGGCAGATTGCGCGTGGCGCGGGATGGTTTCTTGGGGCCATCGCGCACCACGCGCTTTTTGTTACCGTGCCAACAAAAGGCGCCGCATCTTTCTAGGGAGCAGGGTGATGGCCCTGCCGATTTTGAATGAGAAGGAGCCTCGCGTGTTTTCCAGGTCACGGTGGAGGTGTTCGCAAGCCTCGGCGCGCTCCGCGCAAGTTTGTTCCAGCTCCGCGATGCGGGCCTGCTGCTGTCCTGCGATGGTGTGAAGACGTTGAAGCTCGCGTAGGGTTTCGTCTTGTTGGGACCCTACGCTTCGTGCGAATGCGGCTCGCGCGCTGAAGAACTCCTCGATCACGGTTTTATCTAATGACGTCAGTTCATCATGCGATTCAGATGATGACAGTTGACGCCTGCGCGGCGTCTCGAACAGCTCGCGCCAAAATCCAGTATGGTCGAAGGTGGCAATATGCTGGGCGAATTGCCTGCCCGCCGAGCCGTATGCATGCGCAGCGGTCTTGTCGAGCAGGACATGCGCGAGTTTGTTGGCGGCCATCTTGTAGTTGCCTTGCGGTATGGCCTGGATGCCTGGGTTGTTGCGGACCAAGGTGAGGTAGGGAAGATCGTAGATCACGCAAGGCAGCCCCGTTGCGAGCGCTTCATTGAGCACCAGCGACCAACCTTCTCGATCGGAAGTGAGCAGAAATGCATCGGATCGTGCGTACCAATGGGGCATGTCGCTTAGGGGTTGCGGCCCATGGATGAGTACGGATTCTGTTAAGTCGGCCTGTGCCAGAAGATTACTGAAATGAGATCGATACGTCTCTTCTACAGGTCCGACCATGTCGAGCTTCGCATCCGGTACGAGCTTGATGAGCTCCTGCATGATGGGGATGACCCGCTCAGGGTGCTTATCTGGATGCATGCGCGCCGGCCAGATTATTCGGTGTCCTTCGAGCTTCGCCGGAACGGTCGGTGTAGGGATGCAAAGCGGGTTGTTCATAACACGGGTGTTCGGATTGAAGCGGGACCAGACTGTGCGATCCGCTTCGCTCAGGCAGATGACCGCATCTGCAAGGGAATACGTATGGGGGACCAAGATGGCAGAGGGCGGATAGGGGTCACGAAAGAACATCGAAAAGGGACTTTGGACGCAGATGAAACTTTTGAGACCGTGGGACCGTGCCACTAAAAGATCGAACGGCAGGCTTGGAACAAACCAGTGGGCAAAGACGATGGCGTCCGCTTCGGTGGTGGTGATTGCGCGTTCGAGTGCATCCGCGCGTTGCCGATAGATCGCTTCGCGCGATTGGTAGGCATCGGGTAGGTTGATGTGCCGAACTCCCTGGGGAACGATGGGGGACGCATCCGACCCGCTTCGGGGTGGGTCGCTCAGAATAGTGACTTCGATACCCATGGATCGCCAGAGCAGGGAGAGTTGTCGCGTAACGTTTTCTCCGCCTCCGATTCCGAGCTGATCGAAGTAGATGAGGACGCGTTTCACCGGCTGGATAGCTGAAGGGGTGCTCACGCTGTGTGCGGGCGCATGCTCAAGTTCAGCCATAAGCCCTGGTGGATCATCCCAGAATGTACGAGCAAGCGTGCAAATTCGATCGATGGCCGGATTCTGTCCAGCCACCTTAGGTACCGTGCGCTCCATGAACAAACCCCAACTGTCGTTATTGCGTACCGCGGATGCGTGCATACGTATAGTGTAAATGCATCCGATTGCTTTTAGGTTGAGAGATGTTGTAGCGCTCGAAGCGCTGCGTCTAGCCAAAAGCCGTAGAGCGATTGATGGCCTACCGGGATCACGTCTCTGTCGATGGTATCATTAATGTGCTTGTTGGGAGAGGAATGGGGGCTGCTCATGGTCGTGCGGCGCTGCAGGTTGCTAATCGCCTGTGTTCTTATTGGGATTCTTGCGCTTGGCGCTGGCGCGCCAGCGGCTCAAGGCATTGAACCCGCTGATGTCTCTCAGAATGGGGGCAGTGCACCCGCTGGCTCGGAATCGGCACTGGGAGAGGTTGCTGTTGACGAGCGCGAGGAGGGCCGGGACGCAACGACTCCTGCCGAGGTGCCTTCAGGTTCAACCGGTGATGCGTCTGATGCATCTGATGGGAGCGTCTCCGTTGAGGGCGGGGAGTCGATCGCCGTCGACGAGTCGATTGCCACTGCGCCGTCGGGCTGGAGGCGTGTTTTTGGCCAGGACCAGCTCGATACCATGCAGGCCATTTCCCAAACGGGCTGGGCCGCAAGTGATACCGTGGTCATCGCGACCGATGCGACATATTGGGATGCGCTTGCCGCCAACTCGTTGGCGGGTGTGTTCAAGTGCCCGGTCCTCCTCACCTCAAAGAACGCACTCTCACCTCAAGCACGTAGGGAAATTCAGAGGCTGGGAGCGAAAAAGGCGTATATCTGCGGCGGCCCAATCGCCATCTCCTCGAAGGTGGACCGAGAGGTGAAGGCCGCGGGGTGTATGGATGTCGAACGCGTGTACGGCGCTGATCAACAGCAGACGTCAATCGCCATCGCCAAGATCGTATTGGGTCTCAAGCCTTCTTCATCCGTGATCGTTGCCACGTCCGATACCTTCCAAGATGCGCTCTCGATCGCTCCCTACTCATACAGCAATGCCGTTCCGGTTTTGATCTGCGAGTCCGGAAGCGACGTGCTCCCCGCTGAGGCTCTAGAGCTGATTTCGGATAGCGGTATATCATCGGGAGTGATTGTCGGGGGTCCTGTTGCCGTGTCCTCGGCAAACGATTCGCGCCTTTCCGCCGTCGGCGTGTCTTCGATTGAGCGAGTGTACGGCCAGACGGAGTTCGAGACGAGCGTCTCTGTTGCGCGCTGGGAACTTGATCACGGTATGGGATTGCGTGCTCCGGGCCTTGCAACAGGGCTGACGTTTTACGATGCACTGACGGGCGCCGGCCTTTGCGGTAAAAATGACTCGGTTCTTCTTGTCGCTTCTTCGGGCAACCGGGTTACGATAACTGACTTTATTTCCGAGCAGCGTTCAAGCATTGCCGGCGGATATGTATTCGGTGGTCCTATCGCAGTGTCGGATAGCGTGTACCATACGTTGGAGTATTGCTGGCAGCAGGGCTATTCGGCCGACTACGCCACGGATGAAGAAGCACCATATAAGGCAGTGTACAACTACGAGTACTACCGCAACGCATACGCTGATATCAAGTCGGCGTTCGGCAACGATCGCTTAGCAACACTCAATCACTTTCTTAGCTTCGGGATGTTTGAGCGCAGGCAGGCGTCAGCCTCTTTTGACGTTCGTTCTTACTACAACCAATACGAAGACCTACGCCGCGCATTCGGCGTGAACAACTGGCCTGCATACTACAGTCATTACATCACGATTGGCCAGAGCGAAGGCAGGACGGGCACCGGCTGCTCGTCCCTGAGTGGTTGGCAGTACCACAATGTGCCTTGGGATAAGCAGCCGAACAACTACTACTGCGGCCCCGCTTCAGGCACGATGATTCTCAGGTCGGCAGGTGCAAACTGGTCGACGTCGGGCGTGCCGCTGAATGTATGGAATCTTGCATCTTATATGCGTACCGATGCATATCATTATACAAGCTTTCATGACCGTATGTTTGAAGCGGGCATGAATGCATGGTTGGGACGCTGCGCGTATGTAACCATTCACACGCCTTCATATTGGCAGGCTCGTGATGCCGTAATGCGGTCGTTCGATCGAGGGCTTGCGGCCGCAGTCGATGCGCAAGAGCGCCGTGGCGGGCCGCACTTCAATGGACACAACAACGGTACGTTCTCGCATATCATGGTTGTTGACGGTTACAATAACGCTACCGATCAGGTTCTGATTGCCGACCCTGGAGCGATTTCATTGTGGGCAGGTGCTCAACCTAAGTTCGTGTACCCCAGTCTCAGTGCATTTATTTCTACCTATTGTCAGCAAGAAATCATGGGCGACGGTCGCCAGCACATCGGTATGTATGCGCCGTTATAAGCTGCGTAGTTGGAGAGGGATGACGATGAGTCGAACAAGGCGATGGTACATGCTGCTGGGTTTGGTCGCGGTTATTCTGCTGACGACTGCCTGTATGGGATGGGCTTTGCTCGGCAGCACCGCGGAGCATCGCTTGGACACCTCTCTTGTCGACCCAGATGACAATTTGGAGTTATTTGATTCTTCCGTTCAGGGCGAAGCCCTTTCGTATAATCCCAGCCTACCGTTTCGCATTGCGGGCGTCGATGACTCTGCAACGGTTTACGAAGTTGCAGATATGGTGGCGGATCGGTCGGTTGCTGCTGCCTGGTCATTCGGGGGAGACTTTTCGCAGATCGGGTCTTTGCCCCTGTCGCCCGATGCGGTATTTGGCTCGTATTCCGTCACGCCGGACAGTCTGCGCTCGTATCGCGCGGGCCTCCTGTCGCGTGACGGATCGCAGCCTCTCGAGAAGCTCTCACATGATCCGTATTATGAGCCGCGCGACGCTACGGGCGATGAACAAAGACTCGTGTGGTACAGCTCCACGCTCAATGAGGCGTATCAAATGGGCATCAACAACTGGAGCTTATCGGTATGGGAGAGCGGGGACAACGTGGCGCGGGTTCTGGGGACCGCGGAGGACCTGAACGGCGGCAACGACACCCCTCAGCTGCCCGGCGAGGTTCTTCCTACGGCAAATATCGATTACGCATATTTCGCTTCGTATATGAGCGTTGACGGTCGATGGGTTCCAGTGGTGCTGTCCTATGCGCTTGATACCTCCGAGCGCGCGGTAATCGCAACCGGCAGTTACCCGTATGCGGCAAACGGAGGCGTCTATTTCGCTGGAGATCAGATCGACTCATCGGATGGCTCTCTGGGCTTTTCGTCAGTCCGCTACTTTGATGGCGCCAACATGAGTACGAAGCTGACGGTGGATACGGCGGCATCGCAGTGGTGTGTTTCAGGTGTTTGGATGTCTGATGGCCTTTCGGTGGTCTCCTTTTCGAACGCCGCATCCGACCAAGGTGCATTTATCGGCATTTGGACTGGTGGATTTGGGAGCCAGCTCGCTTGGATTCACGCGCCGAGCCCCTCCGTGGTTGGTTCGATTTCGCACGATGCATTCGCTTGGGGCTGCGGCTCCCAGCAAGATCACGCTGAAATGTACCTGTATAGCGCTGCCTCGCCAACCGACGTAATCGAGCTCGGTGTTGCACCTGGTTATTCGCGTCCGGCACTTGCATACGATGGGTCTGCCGTGCTGGTCCCTGTCTATAATGGCCTAGGTGCTGCGGTCAGATTTGATGTGATCGAACGGACAGGTGAGAGTTGATTGGAGCCAAGGCAGCTCAACGGGAGTGGAAGTAGATGCCTGCCTTTCTGCAGGACTTTTGACGCCCGCGCTGTGCCTTGGTGGCATTGACGGGATAACGGTACAATGTGTGGGTCTGAACTCTTTTAGAAGGAGCGCCAACCCATGAAGGGCATCATCCTCGCGGGCGGCTCGGGCACGCGCCTGTACCCGCTCACC
>CABRIF010000086.1 GCA_902470925.1 uncultured Collinsella sp.
GGGGTATCGTCGGCAGCGTCAGATGTGTATAAGAGACAGGCACCGCCCACGGCGCCCGCGCCCTCCGCGCCGCCCGCAGCCTCCGTCCCCTCCGCGCCCGACGTCCCCGCGGACGCCGTCGTGGTGAACGTGCGCGATTACGGCGCCTTCGCAAGCACCGGTGCCGACGCCGCTCCCGGAATCGTCCGCGCGCTCGAGGCAGCCAAGCGCGCATCGGATGCCGGCAAGCCGGTTGTCGTCACGTTTCCCCAGGGCCGCTACGACATCTATCCCGACCAGGCCTTCAAGCGCACGCTCTTCGTGTCGAACACCACGGGCGCCGACGCCTCGGTGGCCGAGAAGAGCATCGGCATCCTCGTCGAAGGCATGCGCAACGTCACGGTCGACGGCGGCGGCTCGCAGTTCATGTTCCACGGCAAGATGACGACCTTTGCCGCCATCGAAAGCGAGAACGTCTCCTTCCGCAACTTCTCGGTGGACTTCCAGGTGCCCACGGTGGTGGACGTGACCGTCGAGTCGGTTGAGGGCAACTCCGCCATCGTCTACGTGCCCGAGTGCTATACCTATCGGGTCGAGAACGGTGGGGTCACCTGGTCGAGCGACGTGAGCCCCTACACCGGTGTCGCGTACTGGACCGCGCGCAACGCCATGGACTACACGCAGCGCTTCGACACGGTACGCGGCCTGACCTGGCGCGGCGACACCGCGAACAACCCGCTGTTCCGCAATTCGACCATCGCCGAGGCCGGCGCGCATCGCCTGAGGGTCACGTGGGCCAGCAAGCCCGACGAGGTGCGCCCCGGCATGTGCTACCAGATGCGTCCTACCAAGCGCGACCATCCGGGTACGTTTCTCTGGAAATGCAAGGATGTGGTGCTGAGCAACCTCGATATCCGCTTCCTGCACGGCTTCGGCATGGTGGGACAGTCGTCGGAGAACATCACGCTCGACGACGTGGACTTCCAGGCCGACATGACGCGCGGGCACACCACCGCCGGCTATGCCGATTTCGTTCAGATGTCGGGGTGCAAAGGCGCCATCGAGGTGAAGAACTGCCTGTTCTCGAATCCGCACGATGATCCCATCAACGTCCACGGCACCTACCTGCAGGTTACGCGCCGCATGGGCGACAACAAGATCGAGGTGAGCTACCAGCATCACGAGACGGCGGGTTTCCCGAGCTTCTTCGTGGGCGATGAGGTTGAGTTCTTCCGGAAAAGCGACTTGTTGCAGGCGGCGCCGGGGCGGTTTGCCGTCACGGCGGTCGACGGGCCGGACGGCCGCGGCGGCTCGATGGGGGAGGGCACAGGCAGTCTGACGAAGATCGTGCTGACCTTCGATCGGGCCCTTCCCCAGGAGGTGCAGCCAGGCAGCTGCGTGGCGGAGAACGTGACGTATACGCCGTCGGTGAACATCCACGACAACGTGTTCAAGGAAACGCCCACGCGCGGGATCCTGGTGACCACGCGCGGGCGGGTGCGCATCGAGCACAACCGCTTTGACGGGATGGGGATGGCGGCCATCTACATCTCGAACGACAACAACAGCTGGTACGAATCGGGTCGCGTCGAGGATGTCACGATTGCCGACAACGTGTTCGAGCGCGGCGGTGCGCAGGCTATCCTCATCGACCCCACGAAGTACCCGATGAGCGGCACGCAGACGGTGCATCGCGACATCACGGTGAAGAACAACACGTTTTTCACGGCCGCCGGCGCGCAGACGTGCATGGCGGTGGACGCGAAGAGCGTGGACGGGTTGCGCATCGAGCACAATCGGATCTGGCGCGGTGACCCCGGCGTGCAGGTGCAGCTTCCCGAGGGCGCGCATGAGCTTGCGGTGGGGCAGCAGGCGCGGATGGAGGCGACGGCGACCTCGGCTGCAGTCGACGGGCAGCTGTATTGGATGGGCTGGTGCCGCAACGTGGTGCTTGCGGGCAACGAGTACGACGGCGGTCTGAATGCGCGCCTGTCGATGGTGGGCATGCAGGCGTCGGATGTGACGGTGAGCGATGACGCCGTCAAGCTGAATGCGGATGTGAAGCTGCCGGCTGGCGATGAGGTGGTGTACGAGTCGAGCGATCCGGCGGTGCTTGCGGTGGCGCCGGATGGAACGGTGAGCGCGAAGGCGCCCGGCGAGGCGACCGTGACGATGCGGGTGCGCAGCGGTGCGCGGCTCGTGTACGGCGGGTCGCAGACGTTTGAGGTGCACGCGGCCGATGACGCGGCGGCAGATGGCGATGCGGCTGCGGCCAATGGAGCGGCGGCGGGTGGCGATGCGGCTACGGCCGATGGCGCGACCGCCGAGACGATGGCAGCTGATGGCGCGACCGGTCTTGTGCCGGATGGCTCGGCGGTTGGCGCGACGGCGGGTGAGGGTGCCGTGGCAGCCGGCCCGGCGCGCCCTGAGGTGCGCGCGGCCGATGACGCGGCAGCGGGTGGCGATGCGACCGCCGTCGGCGATACGGCGGACGGCAGTACGGGAGCCGAAGCGGCGACCCCTGCTGCCGTGGAAGCATCTGCCCCGGATGCCGTGGCGTCCTCGGATGCGTTCCTCGCCGAGGGCTCCTCGGTGACAGGTCTCGCTGCCGGTATCGCCTTCACACCGGAGACGACCGGCTACTTTACCTCCGCCACCACGCAGGAGCGCACGGTGGCGTATCGGTTCGTTGCGCGCGACGCGGGCGCGCGCCTGGCGGCCACCTTCAACGGTGCGGACGTCGAAGCTGCGGGCACGGCTCGTCTGGGCGCGGGCCTCAACGTGCTCGAGGTCAGGGTGACGGCCGCCGATGGCGCAACGACGCGGACGTATCGCTTCGTCGTGCTTCGCGCGGGCGACTCCTCGACGGGACTCGCGTCGCTTGCGGTGGACGGTGATGCGGTGCCGCTCGAAGAGGGGCGCTACGCCTACACCGTGCGCAAGGATGCGCCGGCCGAGGCGGCGGTGGTCGCGCGGGCAGCCTCGGCGGCGAGCCGCGTGCTGATGAGCGCGAACGGGGCGGCGGTTGCCGACGGCCGCGTGCCGCTGCACGCCGGCGTCAACACCGTATCGATACTGGTCGTGCCCGAGACGGGCGCCGCGCCGACGCGCTACGAGCTCACCGTCAAGGTCCCGCAGCCGGAAAACGCCGCGCTGGAGCAGCTCGCGCTCGACGGGGCCACGCTCGATGCGGCATTTGCCCCCGAGACGCTCGAGTATCGCGCGGTGACGGACACTTCCGACATGCAGCTCACGGCGCAGGCCCAGGAGCCGTCGGCCATCGTGGAGCTCGTGATGGGGAATGCGGTGGTCGCGCGGGGGACGGGAAGCCTTGCCGCGCCGTTCGCGGTGCGGGCGGGGGAGACCCCGGTGCGCGTCCGCGTGACGTCGCCCGACGCATCGGTGGTGCGTACCTATACGGTTCAGGTGCTGGCGAGCGGCGAGGTGTATCTGTCCGACATGGCGTGGACGAGCGCGACGGCCGGCGACGGCCGCGCACCGGGCCGCGACGCGAGTGTGGACGGTGCAGCCTTGAGCCTGTGGGATGGCCAGCGCGCGCAGGCGTTCAAGAAGGGCCTGGGCACACACGCGAACTCGGAGATCGTATTCGACCTGGCGGGCCGCGGGTTCACGACGTTTACCGCGCAGGTGGGCGTGGACTTCGAGACGAACGTGAAGCCGCATGAGGCGAACGTGGTGTTCGAGGTGTATGTCGATGGGCACAAGCGCTTCGAGAGCCCGGTGATGCACACGGGCGACGCCTCCGTCTCGACGGGCGAGATCGACGTGGCCGGCGCCTCCACGCTCAAGCTCGTGGCGCGCGGGAAGGACAACATCTACAGCGCGCATGCGGATTGGGCGGATGCAAGGCTCTCCAAGCCGTTCGAGGCGCGGTGCTATGCGGTGCGGGCGGTCTCCGCCGACGAGCAGGCGGGGTCGGTGACGCTGGATGGCGTGGGCAACGACGGCACCGCGGAGGTCGCCTCGACGGTGACCGCGCACGCCGTGGCGCAGGACGGCTATGTGTTTGCCGGCTGGTTCGACGCGGCGACTGGCGCGGCGCTGGGCGAGGAGGCGGATCGCACGTGGGTGGTTTACGCGGACGCCTCGATCGAGGCCCGTTTCACGAAGCAGCATGCCGACGGCGACCAGGGCGGCAGCGGCGGTGATTCGGATGGTTCCGACGGCGAGCACGGCAACGGCAACCAGGACAGCGGCGACCAGGGTGGCGCCGGTGGGGATCAGGACGGCTCCGGCGACCATGGCTCCGGCAACGACGGCACGGGCGACCAGGGAGGCGGCGACCCAGGTGGTACCGGTGGAGATCATGGCGACCACGGCACCGACACCGACGGCACGGGCGACCAGGGCGGTTCGAACCACGGCACGGATGGTCACGGCTCCGGTGATCAGGGTGTCGACAGCGGCGACCAGGGCGGCAGCGGCAGCCACGGCGTCGGCACCGACGGCGCTGGCAATGCCGGCGGCGATGGCGGCCATGGTGCAGGTGGCACTGGCGGTGCGGGCGGTAGCGCCCGTGGTGCGGGCGGGGCATCCTCGGGTGAGACCGACGCAGGCGCTGCGTCGCATGCGCGCAAGCCCGGCGCATCGACGCACGGCGCGCAAAACCTTGCGCCGACCTCGGACGCATCGACGCTGCCTCTGATGGCGCTCGGTGCCGCTGCTGCGCTGCTGCTGGCGATGGGGGCCGTCTTGCGTCTCCGTTCCCCGCGCGCTTAGCATTGTTTCCGGTCGAGGGTTCGGCTTTCGTCCATGTACGCAACGAGGGTTCGGCTTTTGGCCATTCAGAGCGGTTTTTAGCGCCTGGATGGACAGAGGCCGAACCCTCGTTTTGTCAATGGCCAAAACCCGAACCCGGAAGTGCGACGACGGCAAAAATCCGAACCCGAGGGCCGCCGATGGCCGGTTCGCGAACCCGGAAGTCGCCGGCGGCTGCAGCCCGAACCCGGAATTTGCAGCTGGTGACCCATACTGGCGGGCGCTGAACCGCCGATGGTCTGGTCGGGTTCTGTAACGATTGGTTGTCCCCATGCGGGCATATAGCCTTCGGCTGCATGCGGAGCAAGCATCCGTACCAGGTGGATGGTTCTTGCGGCGGACATGCTACACTGTGAATGCAACCTGTTTCGATCGGAGGTTGAAATGCCGTCCATTAGTATGTTCTATGGGATCGTCATCACGATGCACTGGGTTGATCACCAGCCTCCTCACTTTCACGCGCGGTATGGCGAGCATAAGGCCTCGTTTGCCCTGTCTGGCGAGCTCATGGTCGGCTCCATGCCTTCCAAGCAGACGAAGCTCATCGCCGCGTGGGCGGTGATTCATCGTGATGAGCTGGCGGCAAATTGGGAGCTTGCGCGCGAGTGTGAACAGCTCTATAGCATTGAACCGTTGCGTTAGGAGGTGTCCCTATGAGTGCGGCGATGACGCCTGGGCCAATCGTGGACGTTGAAAGCGTGTCTCCTCTGCCAGACTATTGCGTTTCGCTCGTTTTTGAAGATGGCAAAACCGGTGTGTATGATGTTGCGCCGCTGTTGGACAAAGGTGTTTTTCGAGCGTTGAGAAATCCTGCGGTGTTCAATGCTGTGCATGTTGCATATGGAACGGTCGCATGGCCGGGGGAGATCGATATCGCTCCGGAAGAGCTGTATGAGAACTGCAGATAGCGACAGATGGCCCGCTTGTTCAGAGACGGTCTCGTCTCACAATAAGGCGGTGTCGGTCTTTTGAGCTGCGCGCTAACGGTCGTGCGTACGGGAAGCGAATCTCGCTTGTCGTCCCGGGCCCAGGTTTGTAAACCTCGGCCGGGACCAGCCTGTTCAAGCTCAGGTTCATAGATGCAGACATGCTTGTCCGGGCGTGCGTCCCTATATGCCTACAGCCTGGTCATTCGAAAACGAGGGTTCGGCTTTCGTCCATGTACGCAACGAGGGTTCGGCTTTTGGCCATTCAGAGCGGTTTTTAGCGCCTGGATGGACAGAGGCCGAACCCTCGTTTTGTCAATGGCCAAAACCCGAACCCGGAAGTGCGACGACGGCAAAAATCCGAACCCGAGGGCCGCCGATGGCCGGTTCGCGAACCCGGAATCGGCCATCGGCAGCCTATGCCGGCACCGGCCCGCATCGGCACGACGCCCCACGCGAGCATCGGCCCGCAGCGGCTGCCGGCATCCGGGTCGGCGGGTCTACGCGAGCTGGTCGAGGAAACTGGTGCCCTCGCCGTTGCCGTCGACGCTGAAATTTTCCAGAATCGTGGCACCCAGGTCGCTGGCGGTCGCGCGCAGACCCAGGTCGGTGCCGGGTGCCGCCAGCGAGGGCGACCATGCCAGCAGCGGCACGAGCTCGCGGGTGTGGTCGGTGCCGCGATAGGTGGGGTCGTTGCCGTGATCGGCCGTGACGAGCACCAGGTCGTCGTCGCGCATACGCTCCATGACCTGCCCCAGGCGCTCGTCGAACTCCATGAGCGCACGCCCGTCCCCGAGCGGGTCACGTCGATGCCCGTACACCGCGTCGAAGTCCACGAGATTGGTGAAGCACAGCCCGCGCCAATTCTGCGCCATGACCTCGTCCACATGGTCCATACCGTCGGTGTTGCTCTCATTGTGGTAGCTGCGGTCGAAGCCGTGCCCGCACAGCAGGTCGTAGGTCTTGCCCACGGCGATGGTGTCGAAGCCCGCCTCGTGCAGGAAGTCGACCACGGTGGGGCCGGTGGGCGTGAGGCCGTAGTCGTGCCGGTTGGCGGTGCGCGTGAAATCGTCCGCGCAGGTCCCCACGAATGGGCGCGCAATCACGCGTCCCATGGTGATTTCGGGTCCGTTGATGAGCGTGCGCGCATATTCGCAGATGCGGTAGAGCTCATCCAGCGGAACGACCTCTTCGTGCGCGGCGATCTGCAGCACGGAGTCGCCGGAGGTATATACGATCAGGTCGCCTGTTGCCAGGTGATGCTCGCCGTAATCGCGGATAACCTCGGTGCCCGAGTAGGGCTTGTTACACACGATGCCGCGACCGGAAAACGCGCGGATCTGGTCGAGCAGGCTGTTGGGGAACCCCTGTGGGAAGTAGTCCACATGGAAGCGCGCCGGCAGGCACATCATCTCCCAATGCCCGTCGAGCGAGTCGTTGCCGAAGCTCGTGATCTGCATGCGCCCGTAGGCGCCGGCGGGCTGCGCGGGCGTGGCGAGCCCGGCGAAGGGCTTGCCGGGTCGCACCAGGTTGAGGCCCAGGCGCTCCATGTTCGGCAGCTGCAGGGGCTGGCCTTGGGTGTCGAGCCACCACTGGGCCATGTGGCCCAGGGTGTCGGCTCCCTCGGAGTTGTAGTGCGCGGCGTCTGGGGCGCCGCCCACCCCGATGGAGTCGATAACGATGGCCAGCACGCGGTTGAATCTCACGGATCTGCTCCTTGCTCTTGGGGTGCGCTACTCGGCGTCCAGCTCCTGCAGGATGGCGGGAGCTGCGGAGACCCCCAGGCGGTTGGCGCCGGCCTCGATCATCGCGCGTGCGGCATCGAGCGTGCGGATGCCGCCGGCGGCCTTGACACCGCAGGCGTCGCCCACGGTCTCACGCATGAGGCGCACGTCGTCTGCGGTGGCACCGTGCGTGGAGAAGCCGGTGGAGGTCTTTACGAAATCGGCCCCGGCGGCCACGGACAGCTCGCAGGCGCGGCGCTTCTCCTCATCGGTGAGCAGGCAGCACTCGATAATCACCTTGAGATGCGCCCCGCCGTCGTGAGCCGCTTTGACCACGGCGGCGATGTCGTCGCGCACGATGTCGTCGGCACCGTCCTTGAGGGCGCCGATGTTGATGACCATATCCACCTCGTCGGCCCCGGCGGCCACCACGTCGGCGGTTTCGGCCGCCTTGGCCGCGGTCGACATGGCGCCCAGCGGGAAGCCGATGACCGCGCAGGTCTTGACGTCTGTGCCGGCCAAGCCCGCGGCCACGCGCGGCACCCAGTAGCCGTTCACGCATACGCTGGCGCAGCCGAAGGTGCGCGCCTCGTCGATCACGCGGTCGATGCCCGCGGCGTCGGCGTCGGCTTTGAGTAGGGTGTGGTCCATGTAGCGGGCAAGTTCGGAGCGGGTGAGGGTCATGATGGGTCCTTTCTGAGGATGTTGCTGGATAAACGGGGGGTCGTGGGTGGGTATGGGCGAGTGCGTGCGGCCGCCCGGATGCCTTAGGCGTACGTCACGCCGTCGGCGGTGACGGTGGCATACAGCAGCGGCTCCTCCGCCGGCGCCGCGACCGCATAGGAGATCGCCGCCGTGAGCACCTCGGCACCCGCAGCGAGTTTGCCGGCGTCGTTGGCGCGCAGCTCGGCCACCGTCTCGCCCGCGCGCACCGCGTCGCCGTAGTTCTTGAACAGCAGGATACCGCAGCCGTGGTCGATGGCGTCGCCCAGCTTGACGCGTCCCGCGCCCAGCTGCGCTGCGGCCAGGCCCACCTGCTCGGTATCGATATGGGACACGTAGCCGTCGACCGGAGCTTGCACGAGCCGCGTGAGGGAGGCCCCGGGCAGCAGTGTGGTGTCGTGCAGCGCGCGGGTGTCGCCGCCCTGCGCGGCCACGATCTCGAGGAGCTTGGCGAAAGCCGAGCCGTCGTCGATGACGGCCCGCGCGCGCCGCTGCGCCTCGGCCTCCTCGACGCGCCCGGTCAGCGCGAGCAACGTGGAGGCGAGCATGATGGCTTCGTGCGTGAGGTCGGTCGGACCGCGGCCCTTGAGGGTGTCCACCACCTCGGCCACCTCGAGCGCGTTCCCGATCGCGTGCCCCAGCGGACGGTCCATGTTGGTGATGAGCGCCTCCACGCGCCGTCCCATGTCGCAGCCGATTCGCACCATGGTCTGCGCGAGGCGGACGGCGTCGGGCACGATTTTCATGAATGCACCGGAGCCCACCTTCACGTCCAGCAGGATGCAGCTGGAACCTGCGGCGAGCTTCTTGCTCATGATGGAGCTGGCGATCAGCGGGATGGAGCCCACGGTGGCCGTCACGTCGCGCAGGGCGTACATGAGCTTGTCGGCGGGCACCAGGTTGCCGGTCTGTCCCACGATGGCGCCGCCGTGCGCCTCCACGCAGGCAAGGAAGTCCTGCTGGGAGAGCTCGCAGGTGAACCCGGGGATGCTCTCGAGCTTGTCGAGGGTGCCGCCGGTGTGGCCCAGCCCGCGGCCGCTCATCTTGGCCACGAAGGTGCCGCCGGGGTCCATGGCGGCGAGCATGGGCACCACCGCGATGGAGGTTTTGTCACCCACGCCGCCGGTGGAGTGCTTGTCCACGGTGGCGCCGGGCATGCCGGAGAGGTCCACGCAGTCGCCGGAGCGCATCATGTGCAGGGTGAGGCTTGTGGTCTCGGCAGGTGTCATGCCGCGCAGGTAGATGGCCATGAGCAGGGCCGACATCTGGTAGTCGGGGATGGCGCCGCGCGTGTAGCCGTCCACGGCGAAGGCGATTTGCTCGTCGGTGAGCTCGCCGCCGTCGCGCTTGCGCTCGATGATGTCGTACATGTGCATGCGGGTCGCCTACTTCCCGAGGTTTTCGGGGCCGAAGCCGAGCGGCAGCATCTCGGCCAAGGTGCGGCTGATGGGCTGGGCAGGGTCGGCGGCCAGGATGATGCGGAACGTGGCGGGGTCGCAGAACTCGCGCATGACCTGGCGGCACACGCCGCACGGCGCACAGAGCTCCGAGATTGGTTGGCCGGCCGGGCCGCCCACCACGGCGATGGCGGCAAAGTCGCGCTGACCGTCGAAGACGGCGCGGAAGATCGCGGTGCGCTCGGCGCAGTTGCCGGGGCTGTAGGCGGCGTTCTCGATGTTGCAGCCGCCGTATACGGTGCCGTCGGTGCACAGCAGCGCGGCGCCCACGGCGAAGTTCGAGTAGGGGGTGTAGGCGTGCTCGCGGGCCTCGATCGCCGCCTGCACGAGTTCGGAATCGGTCATGCGAACCTCCTTTGGCTTCAAGGACGATGCCCCTAATCCTACCCGTCCCGTTCCCTGCGCGTTTCGACAAACGCGAACGCGATCAAAAGGGCGCGGGGCCAGGGAGAGGGCGCCCCGATGCGCGCGGGGACGGGGAGGGAGCGGCCCCACCGCGC
>CABRIF010000087.1 GCA_902470925.1 uncultured Collinsella sp.
AAGGAGTATCGTCGGCAGCGTCAGATGTGTATAAGAGACAGCCCGAATCGACCCCGTCCCCAACCGTCCGTCCGAATCGACCCCGTCCCCAACCGCTGAAAGGACCTGCGATGGGAAACCTCTACAGCTCAACCACCTTCATGGAGCACAACAGCCATCCCGACTACAAGTACGCCATGGAAGGCGCCACCCACACCCACGACGGCGTCAACCCCAGCTGCGGCGATGAGCTCACCTTGTCGCTGCGCGTCGAGGGCGACGTGATCGAGGAGGCGGCATTCACCGGACACGGCTGCGCCATCTCCCAGGCCAGCGCCGACATCATGGCCGAGCTCATCACCGGCGAGACCCTTCAGGAAGCACGGCGCCTGTCGGAGCTCTTCCTCGCCATGATTCGCGGTGACAAGCTGTCCGAGACGGACTTCGAAGACCTGGATGAGGCCGCGCAGCTGCAGGACATCTCCCACATGCCCGCCCGCGTGAAATGCGCCGAGCTTGCCTGGCGCACGCTGAACAGCATCCTCGACGCCCAGTGATGCTCCAACAGGCCGTCTCGTACTTCACCGCCAACGGCGCGGACTGGCTCGCGCTCGCGATTCAGCATGTGTCCATCAGCGGCGCTGCCTTGATCTTGGCAACCGTCATCGCCGCGCCCGCCGGCGCCCTTGCATCACGCAGCCGAGTCGCAGGCATCATGGCAAGTGCTCTTGCCGGCGTGATGAGAGTCGTGCCGAGCCTGGCCGTCCTCATCCTATGCGTCCCCTACCTGGGGGTTGGCCCTATCCCGGCCATCGTGGCCCTCACCATGCTCGCCGTTCCCCCCATCCTCATCAACACGGCAACCGCCCTTCAGGGCGTACCCGCACCGGTGCTCGAAGCCGCCCGGGGCATGGGCATGAACCGTTGGCAGGTGTTTGCCCGCGTACATGCTCCCTTGGCCCTGCCCTTCGCCTTCACGGGCGTGCAGACAGCCGCGACAGAAGTCATCGCGTCGGCTACCCTGGCATCCTATATCGGAGCGGGCGGCCTGGGCGTGCTAATCCACACCGGCATCGGAGCGCTTCGATTCGACCTGCTGTGGATTGGAGGCCTCTCGGTTGCCATGCTCTCCCTCCTCGTCAACCGCCTGCTGGCGCATATCGGACGCCGCCTGCGGCACCATGAGCTCGCAGCGGCAACCCCTTCTCCCGCATCGACCGAAGCGGCCCTCTAACCGCTGACGAAAGGAACCGCCATGCACTCGACCCTTACACGCCGCGGCGCGCTCGCCGCTATCGGAGCAGGAACCATCGGCATGGGCCTGCTGTCGCTTTCCGGCTGCGCAGGCAGCGATGAGTCCGAGGCCGCGCGCGTCACCGTAGGCTCAAAAGCGTTCACCGAAGGCGTCATTCTCTCCGAACTCTACGCGCTCGCCCTCGAAGACGCCGGCATCCCCGTAAAGCGCTCCTTCGAGATCTCGGGCGCGCTCATCCACACCGCGCTCACCTCGGGCGATATCGACCTATATCCGGAGTACACCGGAACCGGCCTCATCTCCATTCTCAAACATGATCCCATCTCCGATCCGGACGAGGCCTTCGAGGCGGTTCGCGATGGCTACCGGCACGAATACGACCTCATCTGGCTCGACCGCTCCGAAGCAGCCGACGGTCAGGGACTCGTCATCACCACCAAGGTAGCGCAAGAGCTCAGCATCTCGACTATCAGCGACCTGCAGCTCCACGCCCACGAGCTCCGCTTTGCCAGTCAGGGACAGTTCGACGAACGCACCGACGGCCTCGCCGCACTCGAGCAGACGTACGGTCCATTCACCTGGGCCGAGCACGAGGTGTACGACGAGGGCCTCAAATACGAGGTCCTGAAAGCCGACAAAGCCGACGTCACGCCCGCCTATACCACCGAAGCCCAGCTCGTAGATGATGCCTTCACCCTTCTGGAAGATGACCTGCATGTCTGGCCACCCTATAACGTGGCCCCGGTGGTGCGATCTGAGGTGCTCGAGCGGACCCCGCAGATCGCCGAGGCGCTCAAGCGCGTAAACGATGCGCTCACCACCGAGGTGCTCACCACGCTGAACGCTCGTGTCGACCTCGATAAAGAAGACTATGAAGATGTTGCCTCCGATTTCTTCCGGTCCCTGTAAACACGATTTCGCCTCGAGCCGCTGAAAACAGCCACACGGAAAGCGACCACGCGCATGACCCCTGCCGTCACATTCAACAGCGTTACCAAACGATTCGGTGCATCCGGCCCACCGGCGCTCGATGGGATCAGCCTGTCCATCGACGCAGGCGAGCTCGTCTGCGTGCTGGGCACGTCGGGTGGCGGCAAAACCACCTTCATCAAGCTCATCAACCGACTCATCGAGCCCGACGAGGGGCAGGTGCTCGTGAACGGTCGCGATGTGTCCGACGTCGACCCGATCGAGCTGCGCCGCAGCATAGGGTATGTCATCCAGCAGTCCGGATTGTTCCCCCACATGACCGTCGCGCAGAATATCGGCTGCGTGCCGCATATCCTCGGATGGACACGGGCACGCATCGAAGCGCGTGTGGACGAGCTGCTCGAACTCGTGCATCTTGAACCCAATCGATTCCGCAATCGCTATCCCGCGCAACTATCCGGCGGGCAACAGCAGCGCGTGGGTCTGGCGCGCGGACTTGCCGCCGAACCGGCCCTGATGCTGCTCGATGAACCGTTCGGCGCCGTCGACGCCATCACGCGGACCGCACTCCAAGACGAGCTGCTCCACCTCCACCGCAACAGCGGCAAGACCTTCCTCTTCGTTACGCACGATATCGAGGAGGCGCGGCGTCTCGCCACGCGTGTGCTTGTGCTGGACGAAGGGCGCATCCAGCAGTACGGCACCTTTGAGGAGCTATACGAGCGCCCCGCGACGCCGTTTGTCGAACAGCTGATGCGAGGGGTCTCCGGACACGTGAGTCGGTGCGGGCGATGACGGGGACGAACGGCATCCACGAGCTGCTGCGCTATCTCGAGCGCCATGCCGACGACCTGCTAAGGGCCACGGCAGAGCACGCCGGGCTCGTGAGCACGACCCTTGTCATCTCATGCGTCGTGGCTGGTATGCTCATCTGCGCCTGCCTTGCGCGCCCTCGCCTTGCGCACGTAATCACCGAAGCTGCAGCCGCCCTCTACGCCATACCGAGCCTCGCCCTGTTCGCCCTGCTCATCCCCCTCACCGGTTTAGGAGCCACCACCGCGGTCGCGGTCATGACCATCTACTGCCAATTTATCCTCGTACGCAATGCGCTCGACGGTCTGCTCGGTGTCGACCGCGCGATTATCGAGGCGGCAACGGGCATGGGCATGAACCCGCGCCAGCTTCTGCTCCGCATTCAAATCCCCTTGGCACTGCCCTCTATCATTTCCGGCATCCGTCTTGCCGCCCTATCCTGCGTAGGCATCGCCACTGTCGCCGCAAGCATCAACGCCGGCGGCCTCGGTGCCCTGCTTTTCAGCGGCCTGAGAAGCCTTCATATGGAAAAGATCGTGGCCGCCACCGCCTGCTGCGTCCTACTTGCGCTTGCCTTCGATCTCATCTTGAGGCTGCTGGGACGTACGGTCGACTATCGCTCGTATCACCACATATTGAAGCGCTCCATTCCTGAAAATACATCGGTTCTGAGAAAACACCCGCTAAAATCGCGCTAAAATGGGGCTGCATGTCAGGTTTGTTCGGCTCCGCTCTCGCCTGGGCGCGTCGAACACCAACACGAAAGAGAGGAGAGGCATGCAGTACTCATCTGAAGTGGAGAACATGTGCCCCGTCGCCAAGGGCGCATACCACGGCCCCGCGCCCATCCCCGAGGAGGGCAAGTGGGTCCAGGCCAAGGAGGTCAAGGACATCTCCGGCCTCACCCACGGTGTGGGCTGGTGCGCTCCGCAGCAGGGCGCCTGCAAGCTCACGCTGAACGTCAAGGAGGGCATCATCGAGGAGGCTCTCGTTGAGACCATCGGCTGCTCGGGCATGACCCACTCCGCCGCCATGGCTTCCGAGATCCTTCCCGGCAAGACCATCCTCGAGGCCCTCAACACCGACCTCGTCTGCGACGCCATCAACGTGGCCATGCGCGAGATCTTCCTGCAGATCGTGTACGGCCGCAGCCAGACCGCGTTCTCCGAGGGCGGTCTGCCCGTGGGCGCCTCCCTCGACGACCTCGGCAAGGGCCTGCGCTCCCAGGTCGGCACCATGTTCGGCACGAAGGCCAAGGGTGCTCGCT
Source organism: uncultured Collinsella sp. (assembly GCA_902470925.1). Classification (GTDB taxonomy): domain Bacteria; phylum Actinomycetota; class Coriobacteriia; order Coriobacteriales; family Coriobacteriaceae; genus Collinsella. The sequence continues at coordinate 4,245 of CABRIF010000087.1, forward strand.
ACCTCGAGCTCGCCCAGGGCTATGTGACCCGCATGGCGCTCAACGCCAACAACGAGATCATCGCGTTCGAGTTCATGAACCTCGGCAAGTTCACCGACGCCCTTAAGGCCGGTAAGACCCCCGAGGAGGCCATCGCCGGCGCCATGGGCCACTACGGCCAGTGGGAGAACGCCGCCAAGTACATCGATCCGCGCACGGACGAGGAGACCCACTCCGTCGCCAACGTGTTCCCGGTTCACGAGTAGAAAGGGAGGGATATATCCATGGCTGTAACTTTCGAAGGGTACGAGCGCCGCGTTGAGAAGATCAACGCCTGCCTCGCTGAGAACGGCATTGCCTCCCTCGAGGAAGCCGAGCAGATCTGCCTCGACAAGGGCGTGAACGCCCGCGAGATCGTGCACGACACCCAGTCCATCGCGTTCCAGAACGCCGAGTGGGCCTACACCCTGGGTTGCGCGCTCGCCATCAAGAAGGGCGCTAAGAGCGCTTCCGAGGCCGCTTCCATCATCGGTGAGGGCATCCAGGCCTTCACCGTCCCCGGCTCCGTTGCCGAGGACCGCAAGGTCGGCTTGGGCCACGGCAACCTGGGCGCCATGCTGCTGTCCGATGACACCGAGTGCTTCGCGTTCCTGGCCGGTCACGAGTCCTTCGCTGCCGCCGAGGGCGCCATCAAGCTGGCCCTCAACGCCAACAAGGCCCGCAAGACGCCGCTGCGCGTCATCCTGAACGGTCTGGGCAAGGACGCCGCTCAGATCATCGCCCGCATCAACGGCTTCACCTATGTGAAGACCCAGTTCGACTACTTCACGGGCGAGCTCAAGGTCGTCGAGACCATCCCCTACTCCGATGGTCCCCGCGCTGCCGTCAACTGCTACGGCGCCGACGACGTCCGCGAGGGCGTTGCCATCATGTGGCACGAGAACGTGGACATCTCCATCACCGGTAACTCCACCAACCCCACGCGCTTCCAGCACCCCACCGCGGGCACCTACAAGAAGGAGCGCCTCGAGGCTGGCAAGAAGTACTTCTCTGTGGCTTCCGGTGGCGGCACTGGCCGTACCCTGCACCCGGACAACATGGGCGCCGGCCCCGCCTCCTACGGCATGACCGACACCATGGGCCGTATGCACTCCGACGCCCAGTTCGCCGGCTCCTCCTCGGTGCCTGCGCATGTTGACATGATGGGCCTCATCGGCATGGGCAACAACCCCATGGTCGGTGCCACCGTCGCCTGCGCCGTCGCCGTGAACGCCGCGATCAACGAGTAGCATCTGAACGCCGCTCGTGCGCGCCTCGGCACGCATGCACAAGCCGTCGATCCTTCCTCGGGTCGACGGCTTTTTTAGTTGAGACGCCATGCATAGGCTGATGCGCATCGCGGCACGCACCATGCACGGCCTCGGCAACCCGTGCTCACGCACAGCCAAACGCGACCGCGAGTCCGATCCATCCAGGGCACCAATACGTCCCTCGATGACCGCACGACGCGGTCGCGTTTGCGCTGGGCGTGCGCCTCACTCCGCAGTGTCTGCTTCGCCCCGCAGCGCCCACCAGCGCCTCACTCCGCAGCAGCATCAGCCCCACGCACGGGGATACGCTCTCGTAGCCGTGCCAGCCGGTCGAGCGCCGCATGCAGGGTCTCGTCGCGCTTCGCAAAATGCAGGCGCACGTAGCGGTTCTCGGGCTCCTTGAAAAAGCTCGAACCCGGCACGGCGCCCACACCCACCAGGCGCGCCAAGTCCTCGCAAAACGCCAGGTCGCTGGCGTATCCGAACTCCGAGATATCGACCATCACGTAATAGGCGCCCTCGGGCACGTTATGCGCGATCCCCAAGCGGTCGAGCCCCTCGCACAGCAGGTCCCGCTTGGATGCATACAGCTCCAGCAGCCCGTCGTAGTACGCCTGCGGGAACCGCAGCGCGGTCACAACCGCCTCCTGCAGCGGTGCCGCCGCGCCCACCGTCAAAAAGTCATGCACCTTCTTGATGCGATCGGTGATCTCGGCAGGCGCGATGGTGTAGCCCAGGCGCCACCCTGTGATCGAATACGTCTTGGACAGCGAGCTGCACGAAATGGTGCGCTCCCACATCCCAGGCAAGCTCGCCATGTAGGTATGCACGTGCGGCGCATACACAATATGCTCGTACACCTCATCGGTAATCACATAGGCATCGTACTCGATCACAATCGAGGCGATGGTCTCAAGCTCCGCCCGTGTGAAGACCTTGCCGCAGGGGTTGGACGGATTGCACAGCACGAGCGCCTTGGCGCCCTGGTCGCGAAACGCCGCCTCAAGCCGAGCGGGATCAAACGTATAGGCAGGCGGCACCAGCGGCACATAGACGGGCTCCGCACCCGACAGAATCGTATCGGCGCCGTAGTTCTCGTAAAACGGCGAGAAGATCGCCACCCGGTCCCCCGGATTCACCACCGTCATCATGGCAGCCATCATCGCCTCGGTGGAACCGCACGTGACCACGATATGCTCATCCGGATCGATGTCGACACCCATGCGCGCCGACTGCTTCTCCGCCAAGGCATCGCGGAACGCCTGCGCACCCCACGTGATCGAGTACTGGTGTCCCAGCACGTCACCGCGCGATGCCACGCGCTGCAGACTCGCCAAGAGCTCCGCCGGAGGCTCGAAATCGGGAAAGCCCTGCGACAGGTTGATAGCGTTGTAGGTATTCGAGATGCGCGTCATGCGCCGGATGACGGAATCGGTAAAAGTGGCGGTGCGATTCGAAAGCTGCTGCATGGCGGCTCGCCTTCTCGGTCGGGCGCGGGGCGCGTGTGTGATACGCGCCCTACGATACGCCCGCGTGCGGGCGCGGCAGCCCTGAGCCGCCTGGAGTTTGCAAACCTGCAACACGTCGGAAACAGGGCCGCGCTGCCCACGCGGCAACGCGGCCCCGCTCACATGCACCGGCATCCAATCTCCGCGCGTCAGCAGCACCGCCGCCATGCGACGCATGCGCCGGGCGCTGCCGATACGACCCCCGCTGAAAGCTCTACAGGAAGCCCCACGCACGCGCCGTCGCACCGGGGCGCGGGCCCCGTCGACGCACGTCTTCTTACAGCTCCGTAGGGCACTCCCCGGCCGCCATGGCCACCACGCCGCCGATGCTCTGCTCGACCATGCTGTGCACGTCCACGTCGGTATAGAACGCGATGTGCTGGGTGAGCACCACGTTGGGGAACTGACGCAGGTAGGCCATCTGGCGGTTCGGCAGGATGTCGTGCATGCGGTTCACATGGTAGATGCCGTCCTCCTCGGCGAACACGTCCATGGCAAGCGCGCCGATCTTCTGGCTCTCGATACCCTCGATCAGCGCCTCGACATCCATCAGCTCGCCGCGGCTCACGTTCACCAGCACCACGCCGTCGCGCATCTTGGCAAGAGCACCCGCGTCGATAATGCCCTGCGTGGATGCCATGAGCGGCATGTGAATGGTGATCAGGTCGCTCGACGCGTACAGCTCGTCGAGCTCAACATAGTCCACCTTGCCGCTTTCACGCAGCTCCTGGGACGGATACGGGTCGTATGCCACGATCTTGCAGCCAAAACCCGTCAGATAGTCCACCACCGCGCGGCCGATGCGCCCGGTCCCCATCACGCCCACCGTAAGATTGCGCAGCTCGCGACCTTGCAGGCCGGCGAGCGAGTAGTCGTTCACCTGCTGGCGCCACATGGCCGGCTTGTACTTACGCAGGGCGATGAGCATGAGCATCACGGCGAACTCGGCGACGCCGTAGGGAGGGTAGCTCGTGTTGCACACGCGGATGCCCAGACGCTTGGCGGCCTCGATGTCGATATGGTTGTACCCGATGCTGCGCGTGGCAACATAGCGCACGCCGCGGGCCGCGAGCTGCTCGAGCATCCCGGCATCGAGCGGCGAGCGGTTCACGATCACCACCGCGTCGAAGCCGTCCAGGTCATCGAGGTTCGCCTGCGTGAGCGGCTCGGGATCGGCCTGAACGCTCACATCGGCCGGTAGGCCCGCGCATACGCGCTCATAGGCCGGACGCTCGTCTTCGCGCAGTTCGAATACTTTGATCTTCATGTACCCTACCCCTTCAAACGCTGGGTTATATGTCCTTTGCAAGACTATACCCAGCTGCGCGCCCCTTGCGGCACCCGGCACGCAAACCGCAGGGCGACGCACGCGCCGCCACGGCCGTTGTGCAGGCTGCGGTCAAAGGCGAGCTCCCGAGCCGACGCTGCCGAGCCGGAGCAGCATAAGCGCAGCGCAAACGTGCATACCAGTAGAAACAACCCCGTGCTACTCGCCGTACCGCGCCATAATCGCAGAACGGCGCGCATGCAGGAACTCCCGCATGAACGGAATGGAAAACGCCACGTACCCGGGCGCGGTCTGCTCGATCACCTGTCGTGCAATGAGCTGGCGGCGGTACGGGCTCAGATAACCCGTTGTCTTGCCCAACTGCTTTGCGATGGCAGACATAGCCACGACGTCGCCCTCGTCGCTCATGGCCATCAGGAACTCGATCGCGGTCTTCGGAAGGCTCGAAATCGCCGTCTCGAGCACCGCATCGCGAAACTCCTCCTCAGCCTCCCCAACACCCGTGCGGGCATCCTGCTCATCGATCACGATAGGGTCCTCATCGCCCCGGCCGCGCAACCACGCCGCACGCCACACGTGGTAGCCAACAAGCTGAATCAAATAGGCATAACCTGCCGTGGCGTCCGTGGCGATGCGAAGCGCCTCGTCGCCGATCTCAAACCCGGAGTGTTCGATGGCAGCACGCAATGAACCGGCAACCTCATCAAGCGGAATCGCCTTAAGCTCCTCAGGCTTCGCGCGACGCAAAAACGTCATTGCCTCACCGTTGAGCAGGTCCATGACACCCGTGGTGATACCGGCAAACACGAACGCCACGTCCAGGTCGTCCCGAATGAGGAACTGAATCGCCGTTGAGAGCTCGCGCATCTCTTCCAACGAGGCGTCCTGGACCTCATCTACCGTCACAAGCAGACCTTTTCCTCTCGCCGTCATCGCTTGCGCCGCCTGTGAAAGCAGGGACTCGAAATCCATCTCGCCCCCAGGGGAAGACTGAAGTTCAACGGCGAGCGGCGCCGCGCCCAACGTTACTTTGGCGGCGGACACGAGCGGCGCGCGCGTGAGCTTGCGGGCGATGGCGGCAATGAGACCCGTGAAACCAGAAACGTTGACCACCAGCCAGCCCTGCTTCTCGGCAATCGAAGCCAGCTCGGATAAGATCACCGTCTTGCCCGACCCACGGGGACCCGTCACGCGCATGAGGCGACCCGGTGCACCCGAACCGTTTGCCATGCCCTCGATAAAATCGTTGATGACCTTGTCGCGACCGACCAGCACGGGAGGCATCTTACCCGCCGTAGGCTTAAAGGGGTTGCGGTATTCCATACGTCTCCTCCTCATGAGCATCTATCAGTACGGTACCCGTCCGAGCCGTCGCATAAGATGCATAAAACGCATAAAGTGCATAAGACGCATAAGATTCATGAGGTGAAGATGGAGATACAGCAGCGCGCCCCGCGGAAAGCCCGCAGGGCGCGCATATGAACGCAAGATATCGATGCACGAGCCGGGCATGAAGGCAAAACGGCGACCGCATAAGCACGCGAGCCGTGCATGCAGCGGGAACGGCAATCGGGCCGAAAGCCAGCCGGCTTCTCGCCGAACAGCCCGCTCCAGCCGACCCCTCGCCTGGTAGCCTGTCTCTTATAC
>CABRIF010000088.1 GCA_902470925.1 uncultured Collinsella sp.
AGATTCCTCTACGTCTCGTGGGCTCGGAGATGTGTATAAGAGACAGGCAGATGGGCGCCGCGTGAGGCGCGACGATGTGGGAGGGAAGAGCGGCATGGCCATCCTTGCTGCATTTTGGGTACGTTTTCGGCGGTGCCGAGCTGATTTCGCGCATTGTAGCACGCGCGCGTGTGGAGCCTGTGGCGCGGCGGGCGGGCCGCAGACGGTATGATGGTGCCAAACGGATTCGGCAACACGGTGAGGAGGGCGCGTTGGAACAGGCGGACGGGCAAGATGGCGGGCGCGCGGACGCCTGCGAGCGCTTCATCGCCTCGGTGCGCGCCGAGCTGGCCCAGACCAACGAGCGCATGGAGCGGTTGAAGTGCACCGACAAGGTGAAGACCGTCACGTACCGGCAGCTGTTCGCCAACCGGTCCACCCTCAAAGAGATCGATCGCCGGCTGCGGGACTTCGGCTTGTAGCCCGGCGTCGCACCGTCCCGTCCCTGCCGCGTTGCCTGCGGCCGCGCGCGGCGGGCACCCTCACGTATTCGGCAGCTTCACGATAGGAGAGCACATGGAGTCCCTCTATAGAAAATACCGCCCGCTCACCTTTGAGAGCGTGGTGGGCCAGCAGCACATCGTGTCCACGCTGGAGCATGCCGTGGCCGAAGGGCGCCTGTCCCATGCGTACCTGTTCTGCGGCCCGCGCGGCACGGGCAAGACCACCATGGCGCGCATCCTGGCCAAGTCGCTGCTGTGCGAGAAAGCCGAGGCCGCCCGTGCGGCGGGGGCGACCGGCTGCAACCCCGACGGCACCTGCCCGGAGTGCGAGGCCATCGCCGCCGGCACGCACCCGGATGTCTACGAGCTCGACGCCGCGAGCCGCACGGGCGTGGACAACGTGCGCGAGGAGATCATCAACTCGGTGAGCTTTGCCCCGGTGCGCGGCGCCTACAAGGTCTACATCATCGACGAGGTCCACATGCTCACCACGGCGGCGTTCAACGCGCTGCTCAAAACACTCGAGGAGCCGCCGGCCCACGTGGTGTTCGTGCTGTGCACCACCGATCCGCAAAAGCTGCTGGAGACGATTCTGTCCCGCTGCCAGCGCTTCGACTTCCACCGCATCGCGAACGATGACCTGGTGGCGCGGATGCGCTATATCTGTGGCGAGGAGGGCTTTGCGTTCGACGAGGAGGCCCTCGAGATCGTGGCGAAGCACGCGCGCGGCGGCATGCGCGACGCGCTGTCCACCCTTGAGCAGCTGTCGGTGTTCGGCGACGGGGCGGTGCGCGTGGCAGACGCGCGGGCGCTTCTGGGCGAGGTCGCCTCGACGGTGCTGGCCGAGTTCTCCTGCAAGATCGCGGTGCGCGACACGCCGGGCCTGTTCGGTTTGGTGCGCGCGCAGGTTGAGGAGGGCAACGACCTGCTCGAGCTGACGCGCGACCTGGTGGGCCACATGCGCGACGTCTACACCGCCGCGATCGCCGGCCCGCGCCCGGAGCTGTTCGACGGCACGCCGGAGGAAGTGAGCGCCTATGTTGAGGAGGCGAAGCTGTTCGAGGGGGCCGACCGCTTGGCGCGCACGCTGATGGTGCTCGACGACGCGGCGCTCGAGATGCGCAACGCCTCCGATGCGCGGTTGGTGCTCGAGATCGCGCTCACGCGCCTGGCGCGCCCGGAGGCCGATCTGACGCTGGAGGCCCTGGCTGAGCGCATCGGCCGTCTGGAGGTGCAGCTCGCCGCGGGGGTTCCGAGCGGCCCTGCCCGCGCTGAGGAGCTGGTGGGGGCAGGTGCCGGTGCAGCTGCGGGCGCGCGGCAGGCGGCTGCTGGGTCGGGTGCTGGTGCGGGCGCGGGCACGACGCCTGCGGCGACGGCGGCCCGAACGGCTGCTGCCGCAGGGACGGCCGCGACCCCGCGCAAGGCCGGTGCGCTGCCGTGGGAGGCGCCGGCTGCGGCTCCGGCGGCGGCTACGGGAGCTGCGGGCTCGGTGGCTGCTGCCCGGGTGCCGGCTGCTTCGGCGGCGGGCCCGGCAGCTCCAGGCGTTCCCGCCTCGAAGCCCGCTGCGGTTCCGGCGGCGGATCGGGCCTCGGTCGCGCCGATGCCAACTGCCCCGGCTGCTCAGACTCCTACCGCTCCGGCACCCGAGCGCACCACGGCTGCCCCGGTGGTTGCTCAGGCTGCTGCCCCGGCCCCGCAGCCGTCCGCTCCGGCGGCGACTCGGCGCGCGGAGGCACGGGCTGTTGAGGCTCCGGCTGCCGCCGCCGAGGAGGGCGCGGCTTCCGAGGCCGCTGCGCGGGCGGCGTCGGGCGCGGTTGATCGGGTGCCTGTCGCCCCGGCCGCTCCGGTGCCCGCTGCCCCGGCTTCTGCCGCATCTGCGCCCGTTGCATCGGCCCCGGCTTCGGTCCCTGCCGCTCCGGCGCGCCCCACGCGCGCCCAGCAGGACGAGGGGGTGGCGGCGGTCATGGAGCCGTCGGCCGCTTGCGCGGCGACACCGGCGGTCGACGATGCCGGCGAGCTGCAGCGCAAATGGACCGATGTGGTCAAGCGCGTGGTGGCGGCGCAGCCCTCGCGCGGCGCGCTGCTCCAGAGCTCGCGCGCGCAACGCGACGACGGCGAGACGCTTGTCGTCGGGTTCCCCAAGGGCTCGAACTTCGCCATCAAGATGATCGGGCGCCCCGATTCGCAGGCGGTTGTGCAGCCGATCGTGTGCGAGGTGTTCGGCAAACGCGTGGTGAGCTATGTGATGGACGGCGGCCCCCAGCCACCGGCGGCCCCCGCTGAAGCTCCGGCGGCCGCGGCCGGCTCGGGCGAGCCTGGCTCCGGTGCTGCTGCGGCTGCAGCCGGCCCGGTGCCTGCCGCCGTATCGAGCTCGGCGGGCGCAGCCCCGGCGGCGACCGCGGGCCCTGCTTCCACCACCTCGGCTGTCCATCCGGCCGCGGACCGGAACTCCGCAGCCTCTGCCGCCGCGTCGGGGTCTGCCTCGGAGGCTGCGGGCTCTGCCGTCGCTTCGGCGGCCGCCGACCGCGCCGGTGCTTCGACCCCTGCCGCTCCCGGCCCCGCCGTCGACCACACGAGCGGCCCGACCATGCTGCCCGAGCGCGATGTGGAGGCCGACCGTCGGGCATGGGAGGACCAGGTCCCCTATGACGACGCGATGATCGCGGCCTACGCGGGAGACGATGAGGAGCTGCCACCGTTCGATACGGGTGCGGCGCCGTCTTCCGCAGCGCCTGCCGCGGCATCGTCGTCGCCGGCGCCGAGCTCACCTGCCGCCCCGGAAGCGTCTCCGGCGCCCGCGCCCGCAGCATCCGCGCCGTCTGCCTCCCGTGCGGCGGCCAGGCCCTGGGAGCGCGCTGTGAACCCGGCAAACGCTCCGGCAGCCGCGGCCGCCTCGGCATCGGCGCCCGCTGCTGCCGGAGCGACCCCTGCCGGGTCGGCGCCCGCTCCTGCGGCACCTGCCCCCGTCGGGCCGACGCCCGCTGCCGCGCCCGGCTCCGGGCCTTCCGCATCCCCGGCCGCAGACTCCGCGCACCCCTTCTCCCATGAGGCCGAAGGGACCGATGCTCCGCAGACGGTCGAGGAGGCCAAGGCGATGCTGGGCAACATCTTCGGCGCGGGCGTGGTGTTCAAGGACGTGGAGGAGTAGCGCTCGGGAGGCGCTTTCGGAAGGCCGCCGCGGCGCCCCGTGATACGATGCCGTGCGTACATGCGCCCGGCTCAGCGGCCGTGAGGCGCGCAGCAGATGACACGAGGAGGGCCCCATGGCCGGAATGAACATGCAGCAGCTCATGAAGCAGGCGCAGCAGATGCAGAAGCAGCTCGCCGAGGCCGAGGCGAACATGAAGGACGTCTCGGTCGACGCCAGTGCCGGCGGCGGTATGGTCAAGGTGACGGTGAACGGCCTGATGCAGCTCGAGTCCATCACGATCGACCCCGATGCGGTGGACCCGGACGACATCGAGATGCTGCAGGATATGATCGTTGCTGCGGTGAACGAGGCCGTGCGCGGCGTGGGCGAGGTCGCCAACAAGCAGATGAGCGCCATCACCGGCGGCATGGGCGGCCTCAACATCCCCGGCATGCCGTTCTAGGAACGCATGGTTGGGCGCGGCTGGTTCTGCGTTGCCCCGCGTTGCCGGGCGCCGCGGCCGCGCCGGATGTGCTGGGCGCTTCGGCATGCTGAGCCGGGGCGCCTGTCGTTTCGATGCGATCGGGCGGCGGGTTTGCGAGAGGCTGTTTGAGAGCTGCCGTCCCCTTCGGGCGGTATCGTGTGCGTATATGAAGGTTGGCGTGAGACGCAATGGGTGCAAATCGCAGTTTACAGATTCTGCTCGACGAGCTGGGTAGGTTGCCGGGAATCGGTCCCAAATCGGCTCAGCGAATCGCCTATCACCTGCTTGAGGCCGACGCCGAGGAGGCACGCCGCCTGGCCGATGCCATCCTCATGGTGAAGGCGGAGGTGCACTTCTGCAGCCGCTGCTTCAACTACGCCACCGACGACGAATGCGCGATCTGCCAGGATATGGGTCGCGACCGCACGCAGGTTTGCGTGGTGGGCGAGCCGCGCGACGTGACCGCGATCGAGCGGACCGGATCCTATCACGGTCTGTACCATGTGCTCGGCGGCGTGATCTCCCCCATGGACAAGATCGGTCCCGAGCAGCTGCATGTCCGCGAGCTGCTGGCGCGCTTGGGCGCGGAGCAGATCGAGGAGGTCATCATCGCTACGAACCCCAATATCGAGGGCGAGACCACCGCGAGCTACCTGGCGCGCACCATAAAACCGCTGGGCGTTGCCGTGAGCCGCCTGGCCAGCGGCCTGCCGGTGGGCGGCGATCTTGAATACGCCGATGAGCTCACCTTGGGCCGCGCGATCGAGGCCCGTCGCGCGCTGTAGGGCCATCGAGGCGGGCAGCGGCCCGCCGCGCGGCTATCGCTGAAGACAATGTGAATTCGCACGCCTGCCGCCGGCGCATGCGGCCCCATGCTGCTGCTCGGAGCCTCCTGCGGCCCCGGCCGTCCGGCGCCCACGGCCGTCATTGGCCGCCGGCGGCGCCTCGCGGCCCGATCGCGCGACCTGTGGGCGGCGGCCCGCCGCGCGGCCGCGCTGGCGGTCGCTGCCCGCACTCGGGACCGCGCGTCTTCCCAAACGGCACCCGGTGCCTGCAAGCGGCTGTATCGTACCGCGCTCAACCCGAATGTACATACCGTTCACCTATGGCAACTACCTGCGGATATAACGTTCACCGATAGGTTTAGATTCTCCGTTGTGTGAGCGTTCCCAGGGGTACAATGAGCCTGCATGTGAATTCGCCGCGCCTCCTCTGCGCGCGGTGCTTTCCCAGGAGCCTTATGACATCGCCACGAGGCTCCACGCACATAGCCGGGTGCCACGTGGCCCCGGCGCTTGAGCTTATATACCTAAACGAGAGGAGAGGGGTATATGGCACGTACGTTCAAGTCCATGGACGGCAACGAGGCCGCCGCATACGTTTCGTATGCGTTCACCGAGGTTGCGGGGATCTATCCCATCACGCCGTCCAGCCCGATGGCCGATCATGTGGACATCTGGGCAGCCCAGGGCAAGAAGAACATCTTCGGGACGCCCGTGAACGTGGTTGAGATGGAGTCCGAGGCGGGTGCCGCCGGCACCGTGCACGGCTCGCTGGGCGCCGGTGCCCTCACCACGACCTACACGGCCTCCCAGGGCCTGCTGCTCATGATCCCGAACATGTACAAGATCGCCGGCGAGCAGCTGCCGGGCGTCTTCCATGTGTCTGCCCGTACCGTGGCAACGCATGCGCTCAACATCTTCGGCGATCACTCCGACGTCATGGCGTGTCGTCAGACCGGCTTCGCCATGCTCGCCGAGAGCAACGTCCAGGAGGTCATGGACCTCGCCCCGGTGGCGCACCTGGCTGCCATCGAGGGCAAGACGCCGTTTTTGAACTTCTTCGACGGCTTCCGCACCAGCCACGAGATCCAGAAGGTCGCCACCTGGGACTATGAGGACCTCAAGGACATGTGCAACATGGAGGCGGTCCAGGAGTTCCGCGACCACGCGCTCAACCCGGAGCACCCGCACACCCGCGGCTCCCATGAGAACGGCGACATCTTCTTCCAGCACCGCGAGGCCTGCAACGGTGTGTACGACGCGCTGCCGGCGGTCGTCCAGGCGTACATGGACAAGGTGAACGCCAAGCTCGGCACCAACTACCACCTGTTCGATTACTACGGCGCCGAGGATGCCGACCGCGTGGTCGTGTGCATGGGCTCCTTCTGCGACACGCTCGAGGAGGTCATCGACTACCTGAACGCCCACGGCGAGAAGGTCGGCCTGGTGAAGGTCCGCCTGTACCGTCCGTGGTCGGTCAAGGACTTCGTGGCCGCGCTGCCCGCAACCGTCAAGAAGATCGCCGTGCTCGACCGCACCAAGGAGCCGGGCTCCATCGGCGAGCCGCTCTACCAGGACGTCGTGACCGCGCTCTACGAGGCCGGTCGCTCCGACCTTGTGGTCACCGGCGGTCGCTACGGCCTGGGCTCCAAGGACGAGCCGCCCGCGGCAGCCTTCGCCGTGTACAAGGAGCTCGAGAAGGACGCGCCGTCCCGCGAGTTCACCATCGGCATCGAGGACGACCTCACCCATCTGTCCCTGCCCATGGACCCGGCCGCTCCCAACACCGCGGCTGCGGGCACCATCGAGTGCAAGTTCTGGGGTCTGGGTGGCGACGGCACCGTCGGCGCCAACAAGAACTCGATCAAGATCATCGGCGACCACACCGACAAGTACGTGCAGGCCTACTTCCAGTACGACTCGAAGAAGACCGGCGGCGTCACCATCTCGCACCTGCGTTTCGGCGACCAGCCCATCCGCTCGCCCTACTATGTGACCAAGGCCGACTTCGTGGCGTGCCACAACCCCAGCTACATCGTCAAGGGCTTCAAGATGGTCCGCGACGTCAAGCCGGGCGGCACGTTCCTGGTCAACTGCCAGTGGACGCCCGAGGAGTTCGCCTCCCACATGCCTGTCGAGGCTAAGCGCTACATCGCGCAGAACGACATCAACGTCTACCTGATCGACGCCATCGACCTGGCCGACAAGGTGGGCATGGGCAAGCGCACCAACACCGTGCTGCAGTCCGCGTTCTTCGCCCTGGCCGGCGTGCTGCCGCAGGCCGATGCGCTGCAGTACATGAAGGACGCCGCCACCAAGTCCTACTCCAAGAAGGGCCAGGCCATCGTCGAGGCCAACCACAAGGCCATCGACGCCGGCGCCACGGCGTTCCAGAAGTTCGAGGTGCCCACCGATTGGGCGAACGCCACCGACGAGACGGCGACCTCCGAGCTCACCGCGAGCGAGAAGAGCGCCATCGCCAAGCAGGTCAAGGAGCTCATGGAGCCCATCGCCCGCATGGACGGCGACTCCCTGCCCGTCTCCGCGTTCAAGGATTGCGCCGACGGCCAGTTCGAGCTGGGCGCGTCGGCCTTCGAGAAGCGCGGCGTGGCCGTGCAGGTGCCGCACTGGGATGAGTCCAAGTGCATCCAGTGCAACCAGTGCGCCTACGTGTGCCCGCATGCCACGATCCGTCCGTTCGCGCTCACCGCGGACGAGCTCGCCGCGGCGCCGGAGCACATCCGCACGCTCGATGTGAAGATCCCGAAGGACACCGGCTACAAGTTCGCCATCTCCATCAGCCCGCTCGACTGCATGGGCTGCACGAACTGCGCCAAGGTCTGCCCGAAGGACGCGCTGACCATGATGCCCACCGAGGGCGAGCTCGCCGAGCAGGAGGTCTTCGACTACTGCGTGGCCAACGTCGCCGAGAAGCCCGAGCTGATCGGCAACAACGTCAAGTCCAGCCAGTTCAAGCAGCCGCTGCTTGAGTTCTCCGGCTCCTGCGCCGGCTGCGCCGAGACGGCCTACGCGCGCCTGGTGACCCAGGTCTGCGGCGACCGCATGTACATCTCCAACGCCACTGGCTGCTCCTCGATTTGGGGCAACCCGGCTGCCACCGCGCCGTTCTGCACCGATGCGAACGGTCACGGCCCGGCGTGGAACAACTCCCTGTTCGAGGACAACGCCGAGCACGGTCTGGGCCTGGAGCTGGGCTACAAGGCCGTCCAGGGCAAGCTCGTGGCGCTGTGCGAGGAGATGCTCTCCTGCGACAAGGCAACCGACGAGCTGAAGGCCGCTGCGACCGCATGGCTCGACGCGCGCAACGACGCCGAGGCCTCCAAGACCACCGCGGCTGCGCTGATCGCCGAGTGCGAGAAGTCCGAGTGCGAGAAGGCCGCTGAGCTGCTGGCCGACAAGGCATACCTCACCAAGAAGTCCTTCTGGATCTTTGGCGGCGACGGCTGGGCCTACGACATCGGCTTCGGCGGCTTGGACCACGTCCTGGCTACGGGCAACGACGTCAACGTCTTCGTGTTCGACACCGAGGTGTACTCCAACACCGGCGGTCAGGCCTCCAAGGCCTCGAACCTGGGTCAGGTTGCCCAGTTCGCCGCTGCCGGCAAGGGCGTCAACAAGAAGAGCCTGGCCGAGATCGCGATGAGCTACGGCTACGTGTACGTGGCGCAGGTCGCGATGGGTGCCAACCCCGCTCAGACGCTCAAGGCGATCCACGAGGCGGAGGCATACCCGGGCCCGTCGCTGATCATCGGCTACAGCCCGTGCGAGATGCACTCCATCAAGCAGGGCGGCATGCAGAACTGCCAGGCCGAGATGAAGAAGGCCGTGGATTGCGGCTACTGGAACCTGTTCCGCTTCAACCCGGCTGCGCCGGCGGGCAAGAAGTTCGCGCTCGACTCCAAGGAGCCGTCTGGCGGCTACCGCGACTTCCTCATGAACGAGGCGCGCTATGCGTCCCTCACCCGCTCCTTCCCGGAGCGCGCCGAGAAGCTCTTCGAGGCGAATGAGGAAGCGGCCATGGCTCGCTTCAAGCACCTGCAGAAGCTCAAGGCCGTCTACAACGAGGACTAGTCTTCGCCACTAGACGCCCGCGCTGACACGCACGAGGGGGGGGGTCGCAGCACGCAAGCTGCGGCCCCCTTTTTTGGCCCAGTTTGGGGACGGGGTCATTTCGTTCGCGCGGGGCGCCAGTTTGGGGACGGGGTCGATTGGGACTGCGGACGAAAAGTTGGACGCACGGCGTCCGTTTGTGCAGTTTGGGGACGGGGTCGATTCGTATGGAGACGCAGCTTGAGTCTGGGAACAGCGCTGATTCGCACATGGCAAACATGCGAGTCGACATCGCCTCCAATTCATTTGCACGGTCTGGGGACGGGCTCACGGTCTGGGCACACGGTCTGGGGACGGGGTCATCTCGTATGTATGCAGACGCATGACAAGGATACGAATTGGCCTTGTCCACTAACTGCACGTTCGAGACTCATATCCCATACGCTCGGCTGGATTGTGATCAATGGGTACTGCCTTGCGATAGGCCGTGAGGCGTGGGTACGAGAAAATGCCCGCAGTCTTTCATCGTTCAATGAGCCCCCATGCTATTCGTCCAGGGGGCTCGCCCCCGCATCTCGCTACCGCCCCCACCGCTGTCAGCTGTGCACCACTGTCAGCTGTGTCAAAAGCCATGCATCTTTTTCATTTGTAATTGATAAGAGGTGCAGGTAGATGATTTAGCGAGAAGAAGTGAGTGAATACGCTTTCGCTGATAGCGCTATCAAACCGTACACAGCTGACAATCATGCACAGCTGACAGTGCCCCCGCTCCGTGTCCCGAACGAAAGCCCCGGTTTAGCCGTCCGTATGACACCACAATCTACCGCGAGCAGCCTTTGAGACGCGGTCCGCAACGGGATTCGGCAGGGGGATAGGACCGACCGGGGTTCCATATGCGGTTTGGGGACGGGCTCATTTCGTATATGCGCTGGTAAACGGCAATAATACGAATCGACCCCGTCC
>CABRIF010000089.1 GCA_902470925.1 uncultured Collinsella sp.
TACACAAGGAGTATCGTCGGCAGCGTCAGATGTGTATAAGAGACAGCCTCCGCCCTGTGCCCTCTTGTCCACCCGTCCCGCACTGCACCCCACCCGGCTAAAGCATCTAGTTGAGATTTGTCAAGGGAGAAGGCCGGACAATCGGGTGAACGGCAAATTCTCCCCGTCCACCGTCTTGTACATCATTTGGAAATGCAAGCGTGGTAGGGTTGAATTGTCACCGGTTCCACATACGCTTGCGTGCGTGGATGTGCACCGAGACCGAACGTCCCATCCTGTCGATGTGCGTATGCCGAGCCAGAAGACGCCTCAGCAAACCTATGGCACAACGCCGCGCATCCTATGGGGTTGATCGTTATGGTCGCATCACCTGTCCTCGTCCCGGACCCGTCGCCCGCCGGCAGCACTGGCAGCGCGCGCAAGCCCGCTTCGGAACGCGCCACGACCCTCATGCTCACCGCCAACGACATCCACCTGTTCGGAACGGGCACCTGGCAGCGCGCATGGGAGAAAATGGGAGCGCACCCCGACACGCAGGACGGGCGCGACGGCTGGCTGTTCCGCGTATGGGCCCCGCAGGTCGCAAGCGTGCATGTGGCCGGCCCCTTCAACGAGTGGAGCCCCACGGCGACCCCGCTCTCCCGTGCCGCCACCAGCGACATCTGGGAAGGCTTCGTCCCTGGTCTTGCGGCCGGATCCCTCTACAAATACGTGATTGAAACGCGCGAGGGCGAGCTGCTGTGGAAGGCCGATCCCTTCGCCTTCCTGGCCGAGACATGCCCTGGCACCGCATCGCGCACCTGGGATATGGATGGCTACACCTGGCATGATGGCGCCTGGCTGACCGAGCGCGCCGCAAGCAGCGCGCTGGAACGCCCCTTGAATATCTACGAGGTGCACCTGGGTTCCTGGATGCGCCACGGCGACGAGCCGCAGGGCGAGCCGCGCGCCGACGGCACCTATCCAGGGCCCGGCGACCCCTTCCCCGCGCAGCGCGGCCGCTACCTCACCTATGACGAGCTTGCCGAGCGCCTGGTGGACTACGCGGTTTCGATGGGCTACACCCATCTCGAGCTCATGCCGCTCATGGAGCATCCCTTCGACGGGTCGTGGGGCTACCAGGCCACCGGCTACTTCGCCGCCACCTCCCGCTTCGGCGAACCGCAGCAGCTCATGCACCTCGTGGACCGCGCGCACCAGGCTGGCATCGGCATCATCCTCGACTGGGTGCCCGGCGGCTTCTGCGCCAATGCCGAGGGGCTGGCCACCTTCAACGGGCACATGCTCTACGAGCGCGAGATCCACCCCAACTGGGGCACGCACAAGTTCGACTTCGGCCGCCCCGAGGTGCGCAGCTTCCTGGTTTCCAACGCCCTGTTCTGGATCGAGCTGTTCCACCTGGACGGCATCCGCATGGACGGCGTGTCCAGCATGCTCTACCTGAACTTCGGCGTCGACGACCCGGCGGAGAAGAAGTTCAACGCCTACGGCACCGAGGAGGACCTGGACGCCTCGGCCTTCATCCGCCAGGTGAACACCGTCGTCGAGCAGGCGCATCCCGACATCCTGATGATCGCCGAGGAATCGACCGCCTGGCCGCTTGTGACCTACCCCGCCGCCGACGGCGGCCTCGGGTTCCACCTCAAATGGGACATGGGCTGGATGAACGACACCCTGCACTACATGCAGACCGACTTCCCCTGGCGCCCCGGCAACCACAACCTGCTCACCTTCTCGATCATGTACGCCTTCTCCGAGAACTTCGTGCTGCCGCTGTCGCACGACGAGGTCGTGAACGGCAAGTGCTCGTTGATCGGGCGCATGCCCGGCGACCAGTGGCGCCAGTTCGCCGGCCTGCGAACCCTGGCGTTCTACCAGATGATGCATCCCGGCGCCAAGCTCACCTTCATGGGCGACGAGATCGGCCAGTACATCGAGTGGCGCTACTACGAGTCGATCGAGTGGTTCCTGGCGGAGCGCTTCGACGTCCATGCCGCCCAGCAGCGCTTCATCGCTGCGCTCAACCGGCGCTACCGCGACCTGCCAGCCCTCTGGGAGCAGTCCTACAGCCCGGACGGCTTCGAGTGGATCGACGCCGACAACAGCGCGCAGTCGGTCATCTCGTTCGTGCGACACGGCAAGCGCCCCCAGGACGACCTGCTCGTGTTCATCAACTTCGACCCGGCGTCCTACGAGCGCTACCGTGTGGGCGTGCCGCGAGAAGGCGATTGGGAGCTGGTGTTCAACACCGATGAGGAGACGTTCGGCGGCAGCGGCTACCCAACGGTGGCTTGCGCCGCGAGCGAGCCGGCGTTCTGGAATGGGCGCGAGCAGTCCATCGAGATCTCCGTGCCCGGGCTCGCCGGCCTCATCTACCGGCGCCGCGGTCCGAGCTCCTATGTACCGCCCCGTGCAGCGGCGCAGGCCGAGACGGCAGAAGACGACGCGGGCTCAGCAGCCGGCAGTACCGGCACGCGCGCGAAAGCTCGCAAGACCGGCAGCTCCCCCGCGACCCGACGGCGGCGGCGCACCTAACACAGAGCTTACGAACATGTGTCCGCACCATGTGAGAGCATAGAGACACCCCGATCCCTGCAAGACATCCCAACCCGGCAACCGAAAGGCACACGACCCCCATGAACGCGATCTTCACCAGCAAAGCGGAATTCATCGAGCAGTACCGCGAGGCGGTGCGCACCGTCTCGGGCAAGGAGTTCGAGGAGGTGGGCGATATCGACCGCTTCAACGCGCTCGCCCAGCTCGTCGCCTCGCGCGCCCGCAGCGTGGCCTCGCAAACCGATGCGCGCGTCCGCGAGACGGGCAAAAAGCGCGTGTACTACTTCTCGATCGAGTTCCTGATCGGGCGGCTGCTCGACAACTACCTGCTCAACTTCGGCGTCCGCGACCTGGTGGCCGACGCCGTGGCGTCCATGGGCGGCGATCTGCAGGCCATCGAGGACGCCGAGCCCGATCCGGCGCTCGGCAACGGCGGCCTGGGGCGGCTGGCCGCGTGCTTCCTCGACTCCATGGCCCACGAGGGCATCGCCGGGTACGGCAACGGCATGCGCTACCGCTATGGCCTGTTCAAGCAGGAGATCGTAGACGGTCGCCAGGTCGAGGTGGCCGACGAATGGCTCTCCCACGGCTATCCCTGGGAGGCGCGCCGCCCCGACCGCGCGGTGCGCATCGGCTTCGGCGGGCACGTGGAGTCCTGGCAGGACGGCGATCGGACCGCCTACCGCACCGTGGACACCCAAGACGTGCTCGCGGTGCCCTACGACATCCCGGTGGTGGGATACGGCGGTGAATGGGTCAACAAGCTACGCGTCTGGAGCTCCGAGCCCATCGACGAGCACTTCGACCTGGACGCTTTCAACGCCGGCGACTACACCGGCGCCGACGCCGACCGCGCCAACGCCGAGGCCATCTCGGCGATCCTGTACCCCAACGACGCGGGCGAGCACGGCCGTCTGCTGCGCCTCAAGCAGGAGTACCTGTTCGTAGCCGCCGGCATCGCCACCCTGCTGGACACCTTCCGCCGCGAGCACGGGCGCGCCTGGGCATCGCTGCCCGACTACGTGGCTATCCACACCAACGACACGCATCCGGCCATGTGCGCGCCCGAGCTCATGCGCGTGCTCATGGACGAAGAGGGCCTGAGCTGGGACGATGCCTGGAACATCGTCACGCGCACGGTGTCCTACACCAACCACACCATCCTGCCCGAGGCGCTCGAGAAGTGGCCCATCTCGACCTTCTCGGCCCTGCTGCCGCGCATCTACCAGATCATCGACGAGATCAGCCGCCGGTGGCGCGAAGGCTTCGACATGTCCCAGCCCGACGCTGCCGAGCGCCTGCGCGCCACCGCGGTGCTGTGGGACGGCGAGGTGCGCATGGCGAACCTCTCGGTCATCTGCAGCCACTCGGTCAACGGCGTGGCCCAGATCCACACCGACATCCTGAAGGCCTCCACCTTGAAGGACTTCGCCGCCATCTCGCCCGAGAAGTTCAACAACAAGACCAACGGCATCAGCCACCGCCGGTTCTTCGCAGAGGCGAACCCACCGCTGGCCAAGCTCGTGACCGAGGCGATCGGGGACGGCTGGCTCGACGACGCCAGCGAGCTCAAGCGCCTGGTGCCCTTCGAGCAGGATGCCTCGTTTTTGGAGCGCGTGGGCGCGGCCAAGCAGGCCAACAAGCTGCGCCTGGCGCGCTACGTCGAGCGCACCTGCGGGCTTGCCATCGACCCCACGAGCATCTTCGACGTGCAGGTCAAGCGCTTCCACGCCTACAAGCGCCAGCTGCTGAACATCATGAAGGTCATGGACCTCTACAACCGCCTGATCGACGATCCGTCCTTCTCCGTCGCCCCCACCACGTTCATCTTCTCGGGCAAGGCGGCGTCGAGCTACGTGTTCGCCAAGGAGGTCATCCGCCTCATCAACGGCGTGGCCGAGGTCGTGAACCGCGACCCACGCGTGAACGAGGTCCTGAAGGCCTGCTTCATCCCCAACTTCCGCGTCTCGAACGCCCAGCTCATCTACCCCGCCGCCGAGATCTCAGAGCAGATCTCGACCGCCGGCAAGGAGGCGTCGGGCACCTCGAACATGAAGCTCATGATGAACGGCGCCATCACGCTGGGCACCATGGACGGCGCCAACATCGAGATCGTCGAGCTGGCCGGTCGCGAGAACGAGGCGATCTTCGGCCTCACCACCGCCGAGGTGGAGCAGCTGCGCCGCGAGGGGCGCTACTTCGCCTGGGACATGGTCAACGCCGACCGCGCGCGCCTGGGCCGCATCGTCGACCAACTCACCGACGACACCTTCGCCGCGCAGTCCGGCCCCTTCGAGAGCATCCACCACGAGCTTATGCTCAACAACGACTACGACCTCGTGCTCAAGGACTTCCACTCCTATGTGGACGCCTGGGAGCAGCTCACGTCCGGCTACGCCGACGCGGCCAGCTGGAACCGACGCGCGCTGCACAACACCGCCATGTCCGGCTGGTTCTCGTCCGACCGCACCATCCGCGCCTACCGCGACGAGATCTGGCACGCCTAGGCAGGCATCGCGCGGTCGTCGCGCCCCGCTTATGCACCATCGGTCGCCGCGATCACGGCACGTGGCGATACGTCCGGCGAGCTGCCGTGGAACGAACCGTTCGGCAAGACATCGAATCGCACGGAGGAAAGGGAGAGTTCGATGGCACAGAAAGAATGCATCGCGATGCTACTCGCGGGAGGCCAGGGCAGCAGGCTGGGCGCCCTGACATCCAAGATCGCCAAACCGGCCGTCAGCTTCGGAGGTAAGTTCCGCATCATCGACTTCTCGCTGTCGAACTGCGCGAACTCCGGCATCGACACCGTGGGCGTGCTCACGCAGTACCGCCCCTACCAGCTCCACGAGTACGTGGCCTCGGGCCGCGCCTGGGATCTGGCCGAGCATGGAGCCGGCGTGTCGATTCTGCCGCCGTACGCCACGCAGGAGGGAGGAGCCTGGTACGCGGGCACGGCCGACGCCATTACGCAGAACATCGAGTTCATCAAGAGCCACGACCCCGCCTACGTGCTCATCCTGTCCGGCGACCACCTATACCGCATGGACTACCGCAAGATGCTCGAATCCCACATCGCGCACGACGCCGACCTCACGGTCTCGGTCATGCCGGTGGCCTGGGAGGAGGCCAGCCGGTTCGGCATCATCACCGCGAATCCCGACGACGGCCGCATCGAGAAGTTCACCGAGAAGCCGGAGAAGCCCGATTCCAACCTGGCGTCCATGGGCATCTACATCTTCAGCACGCAGGTCCTGCTCGACGCGCTCGAGGCCGACGCGCTCGACCAGCGCAGCTCGCACGACTTCGGCAAGGACATCATCCCCACGCTGCTCGACGACGGCAAGCGCCTGTTCACCTACGAGTTCAACGGGTTCTGGAAAGACGTGGGCACCATCGCCAGCTACCATGAGACCTCGATGGACCTGCTGGGACCCGATCCCGAGTTCGACCTGTTCGACAAGAACTTCCCCATCATGAGCAACGACTCCACCCGCCCGCCGCACTTCATCGGTCCCGACGGGCGCCTGGACGACTGCCTGGTCTCCAACGGCTGCCGCATCTACGGCACCGCCCGCCACTCGATCCTGTCCACCGACTGCATCGTGGGCGAGCGCGCCATCGTGGAGGACTCGGTGCTGCTGCCCGGGGCCTGGGTGAAAGACGGGGCGCACGTGGTGCGCGCCATCCTCGGAGAGAACGCCGTGGTGGAAGAGGGAGCCAAGCTCGGCAGCGTCGACGGCACTCGGGACACGGCGGTCGTCGGCAACGACGTCGTCATCGGAAAGGGGGAATGAACCGATGATCAACCGCAAGGCCATCGGCTATATCACCGCAAACTACTCCAGCAACGAGAAAAGCGCCCTGCTTGAGGGCCGTCCGCTGGCGAGCTGCCCGTTCATGGGCCGCTATCGCCTGATTGACTTCCCGCTGTCAAACATGACCAACGCCGGCATCCGCACGGTGGGCGTGGTGCTGCCCGGCAACTACCGCTCGCTCGTCGACCACCTGGGGTCGGGCCGCGAATGGGAGCTCGACCGCAAGAAAGGCGGCCTGTTCCTGCTGCCCGGCAGCGCCTATGGCACCGCCAAGCACGGCATGCGCTTCCTGCTGCGCGACATCATCTCCAACCGCATGATCTTGCAGCGCGCCACCGAGCCCTACGTGGTCATGAGCGGCACCAACATCGTGTTCAACATGGACCTTGCCAGCGTGATCGACGCCCATGAGACGAGCGGCGCCGCCATCACCCTCATCTACAAGCGCGCCGACCGCGACCTGCCGGATGTGGCGCGCCTGCAGATCGGCGAGGCGGGCCGCGTGCAGACCATGGACAGCGGCTGCGGCTACGGCGACGCCGAGTTCCTCGACTGCTTCATCATCGACCGCGAGCTGCTGCTGCGGATCTGCGACAACTACGTGAGCCTGGACCACCTCGACCTGTTCGAGGCCATCCGCAACGACTTCGGGCGCATCGACGTGTGCAGCTACGAGTTCAAGGGCATGGCCGTGGGCATGTTCAACGAGGAGACCTACTACCGTCGCAGCATGGAGATGCTCAACCCCGAGGTCATGCACCAGCTGTTCACTCATGAGCGGCCCATCATGACCAAGGCCCACGACACGCCGCCGGCGAAGTTCGCCTCGGGTTCGAACGCCTGCAACTCCTACATCTCGGCCGGATGCCGGATCGAGGGCACGGTGCGCGGGTCGATTCTGTCGCGCGACGTGGTGGTGGAAAGCGGCGCGTATGTGTCGAACAGCGTCATCATGCAGGGCTGCCGCATCGAGCGCGGCGCGCGCGTGGAGAACGCCATCATCGACAAGAACAACGTCGTGCCCGCCCAAACCGAGCTGCGCGGCACGCCCGACGCCACGCTCGTGATCCCCAAGGTCCCCTTGGGCTCCGACTAACCACTCCGGCTGCGGCGCACGCGCGCTGTACGCGCCTGCGCGCCGCCGCAGCCTCGCCCCGCCTGCCGCCCGCGCCCGCGGCGGGCGGGGCTCTCCGCATACGCGGGCGCACCGTACCTGCACAGGGAGTGATTCGATGACCGCACCTCAAACCGATAGCCTGCACATCCTGTTCGCCAGCGCCGAAGCGGCGCCCTTTGTGAAAACCGGCGGACTGGGCGATGTGGCGGGCTCGCTGCCCCAGGCGCTCGCCGCCGCCGGCGCGCAGGTAATCGTCATGGTGCCCAAGTACGGTACCATCGACGCCGCCTACACCGACGAGATGGAGCACCTCTGCGATTTCTACGTGCCCCTAGGCTGGCGCAACGAGTACTGCGGCCTGGAGCGCCTGCACCGCGGCGGGGTCGACTACCTGTTCATCGACAACGAGCGCTACTTCAAGCGCAGCTACCCGTACGGCTTTTTCGATGACGGCGAGCGCTTCGCCTTCTTCTCGAAAGCGGTGGTGGAAAGCATCCAGCACCTGCCGGGCGGCTGGCGCTGCGACGTGCTGCATTGCAACGACTGGCACACGGCCATGGCACCGGTGTTTCTGCGCGAGTTCTACCAGGGACTTCCCGCCTACGAACACGTCCGCACCGTGTTTTCCATCCACAACATCGCCTTCCAGGGGCAGTTCTCGGCCAAGGTCCTCTCCGACATCCTGGGGCTGGCCCACGTCCCAGCGGCGGCGTTCCAGCTCACCTGCGGACCGGACGCCATCAACTACATGCAGGGCGCGCTCAACTACACCGATGCGATCACGACGGTCTCCCCCACCTACGCCGCCGAGATCCAAACGCCCGAATACGGTGAGGGCCTCGACGGCATCCTGCGCAGGCGCTCCTCGATCCTGCACGGCATCGTGAACGGCATCGACACCGCCGCCTTCGATCCCGCGCATGACACGGCGATCGCCGAAACCTATACGGCAACCGACCGCAGCGGCAAGGCGGCGTGCAAGGCGGCCCTGCAGCAGGAGCTCGGCTTGGAGGTGCGCTCCGACCGCCCGCTCATGGTGATGGTCACGCGCCTGACCCGTCAAAAGGGCCTGGACCTGGTTACCTACGCGCTCGACCGGATCTTGTCCGGCGGCATCCAGGTGGCGATCCTGGGCACCGGCGACACCGCCTACGAGAACGCCTTGCGCTACTTCGAGGGCAAGTACCCCGGCACCTGCGCGGCGCGCATCCAGTTCGACCCCGCGCTTTCGCAGCGCATGTACGCCGGCGCCGACCTGTTCCTCATGCCGTCGCTGTTCGAGCCGTGCGGCCTGTCCCAGATGATCGCCATGCGCTACGGCACCTTGCCGATCGTGCGCGAGACCGGCGGCCTGCGCGACACGGTGGAGCCCTACAACAGGTTCACGGGCGCCGGCTGCGGGTTCAGCTTCGCCAACTTCAACGGCGACGAGATGGCCGATACGGTGTTTCGCGCCGCACGCCTGTTCTGGGACGACCGCGCCAGCTGGAACACGCTGGTCGACCACGCCATGGAGCAGGATTTCAGCTGGAAGCGGTCGGCCGACACCTATCTGGAGCTGTATCGCAGCCTCCATCCCGAGATGACCTTTGCCGTCATGGACGAGGATGCGGAGGCGGCAGGCGATGCCGCGGCGGAGAGCGCGGCTGCAGACGACGGCGCCGTCTCGACCGATCCGAGCGCTGCCGCGACGGTCGATGCAGCCGAGACGGATGTCCCCGATACGAGCGCGGCTGCACGCACCTCGGCGCGCGCAGCCAAAACCGTAGAAACTGGTGCCGTCGCCGGCGCATCGCCGTCCGCGCCGAGCACAAAGGCGCCCGCGACTGAGGATGCCGATACGACAACCTCCGACACCGCCACAAAGCCCGCGGCGAAAAAGACCACACGCGCCACGACCTCCGCGCGCAGCGCGACTGCGACCCGCACCAAGCGCACCGGCACGGCCGCGGCCCGCACCAAGACGGCTCCTCGCAAGAAGGCAGCCTCGGCAAAGGCAGCGACCGCATCCGACGGTACGGCCAAGACGGCACCGGCTGCGACCACGACACCCCGCGCCGGCAGCAAGACCGCTGCGGTCGCGCAAGACGACAGCGCGAAGACGGACGGCGCCAAGAAGGCCGGCAGCGCGACGGCGCAGGCTGCCCCGAGCACCGGCACGAAGGCCGCGGCCGCACAACCGGCCGCAACGCCCCCGAAGGTATCGTCACGCGGCACCAAGGCCGCTTCGAGCGCTCGCAGCGCGAAGACAGGCGCAGCCAAGAAGGCCGCAACCACATCCGCCAGCGGAGCGAAGGCGTCCAAAACCGCGGCCGCCGCGCCCTGTCTCTTATACACATCTGACGCTGCCGACGATACTCCTTGTGTAGA
>CABRIF010000090.1 GCA_902470925.1 uncultured Collinsella sp.
CGTCTCGTGGGCTCGGAGATGTGTATAAGAGACAGCCACGATGACGGTGAGGCCGGGCTCGAAGGTCATATGCGCGCGGTCGGCGAAGGACTTGAATCCCTTGAGGGTGAGCGACTTCAGGTACACGGCGCCTCGCTATCCGAGCTTCTTGTTCAAGATCACGCCGTCGGAGGTGTAGCCCATGCGCTCGAGCGCATCGAGGGCCGCTGCCGCCTCAGCCTCCTTCTTCGACGACCCGCTGCCGCGCCCGCGGCGAACGCCGTCCACGATAGCCACCGCGGTGAAGGTGGGCGCATGCGCCGGGCCGGAGGTGTCGATGAGCTTGTAGGAGGGCGTGTCCATGCGGTCGGACTGCACGCACTCCTGCAGGTAGCTCTTGGGGTTGGTGGGGTGCTCGGCGCGCTCGGTGGCCAGATGCGGCTGCAGGGTGCGCACGATAAAGGCCTCCGCGGCCTCCCAGCCGCCGTCGAGATACAGCGCGCCCACCAGCGCCTCGAAGACGTTCTCGAGCGCCGAGTGCAGGCCGCGCGCGCCCGTGCCGGTCTCAGAGGCGCCGAAGATGATGATCTCGTCGATGCCCAGCTCGCGCCCCACCTCGGACAGCGTGGCGCCCGAGACCAGGGAGACCTTGAGCCGCGTCAGGCGGCCCTCGTCGAACTCGGGATAGCTTTTGAACAGCGCGAGGGCCACCACCGAGCCCAGGATGGAGTCGCCAAGGAACTCGAGCCGTTCGTAGGACGCCGAGACCGGCAGGCCCTCGACGGCGGAAGGGTGCGTAATGGCCGACCGCAGCAGTTTTTTGTCAGCAAACTCGTGCCCGCAGATCGCCTCGGCACGTTGCAGGGATTCGGAGAGCGCCACAGCCCTTAGGCCTCCTGCGCCGACTCGATGGCGGCGATGGCGTCGGACACCGAGTTGATGGCGATCAGCGTCTCGTCGTCGATCTCCAGGTCGAACTCATCCTCCATGGCGGTGACGAGCTGCAGGCGGTCGAGCGAGTCGGCGTCCAGGTCATCGAAGGTCGTCTCCTCGGTGACGGCGTCGGCCTCGACGCCGAGGACATCCTGCGCGATGTCGGCGATCTTGTTGAAAATCTCTGCGCGCTCCAGTGCCATGTGCGCATCCTCTCTCTTTGGTGCCGCGGCCCCATCCGGCCCACGGCGTCTCGCAATCGCTAGGGCAATTCTACCCGCAGGGGCAGCGGCGCTCAACCGCGGAGACCCCTACACGATTCCTTCCATGGACGAGGCGACGCGCTCCACCAGGCCCGCGCGGATGGCCTCGGCGGCGGCAAGCGTGCCGTTCTTCACGGCCTCGACGCTCGTGGCGCCGTGTCCGATCAGCACCACCCCGCGCACGCCCAAAAGCACCGCGCCGCCCTTGGCGTCGCCCGACAGCTTGGCCTTGAGCGCGCGCAGAGAATCTTTGAGCAGCAGCGCGGCCACCTTGCCCTTCGCCGAACCCATAAGCGCGCCCTTGAGCTCGTCCATCAGGAACTTGGCCGCGCCCTCGGTGGCCTTGAGCGCCACGTTGCCCGCAAAGCCGTCGCACACCACCACGTCGAAGGCGCCGCTCGTGATGTCGCCCCCTTCGCAGTTGCCCAGAAAGCCGGGGACCTGCTCGGCCATGAGCGGGAAGCACGCCTTGGTGAAGGCGCTGCCCTTCCCCTCCTCGCTGCCGTTGGACAAAAGGCCCACGCGAGGCTCGGCCACGTCGCAAACCACCTGGGCGTAGGCGCGTCCCATCTGCGCGAACCGGACGATGTCCTCGGGCTCGACATCCGGGTTCGCACCCATGTCGGCGAGCACCGTGAGGCCGCCGGCGCGGTTGGGCAGCGCGCTGGTGATGCAGGGGCGGATCGGGTGGCGCTCGCCGGCCGCCTCGAACTTGAAGGGGGTCACGTAGGCCGTGGCCGCCGCCGTCACCGCACCGGTTGCCCCGGCGGAGAAGAAGCCGTCGGCCTGGCCCTTCTTCACGGCGCGGCAGGCCAGCACGATCGAGGAGCGACGTTTCTTCATGACCGCCGCGATCGGGTCGTCGTCCATCGCGATGATGTCGGGAGCCGCAAGCGCGCACGCGCGCTCGTGCTCGGCGCAAAACCCTGCAACCACCTCCTCGGGCCCGGCTACCAGCACCTCGAGGTCCCGGTCGGCCTCGAGCGCCGCGGCGATACCGGCCAGCACGACCGACGGCTCCTCGTCGCCGCCCATGGCGTCGACGCATACGCGTACCTTGCTCATCTGCTCTCCCTCGATATAAGAATGGCCAGCTCAGCGAGCCGGCCATATCAATCGCATGTCCTGGTGCGCGGAGGTTCCGCGAAACACCGCTGCGCGTCCATGTTCGCTTCGGGTGGCAATGCCTACTCGACGACGATGACCTCGCGGTCCTTGTAGAACCCGCAGTTGGGGCACACATGATGGGGCAGCTTGACGGCGCCGCAACGCGGGCAGGTGGAGCGAGCGGCGGCGGCGATCTTCATGTTCGTCGAACGACGAGAGTGCGTCTTGGCGCGACCCTTTTTTTGCTTAGGTACTGGCATGTTGACCTTCCTTACGGACTATTTCCTGGCGACATTACGCGCAAGTAGCGATGGTACCATAGAGCGCGCGCATCTGCCAAGCGAAAACCCGCCACCCGGGTACGGGGAAGCGATATTTTCGCCGGCGATGCACGAAACCCCTACGATTTATCCTGTTCGTCAAAGGTGAGCGACGCGAGTGCGGCGAACGGATTCTCGCTCGAGGCGGCAGCCTGCTCGCGGGCGCGCTCGGCGCAGCCGCACTGCTCGCGGTTGAGGTTGGCGCCGCACGTGGGGCAGAGGCCCTGGCAGTCCTCGCGGCACAGCACCACGAACGGGGTCTCCATCACCACGGCGTCCGAGATGGGCTCGGCCACATCCACCGAGCGATCGGGGCCGAGCAGCTCGAAGCCGTCCTCGAAGGCATCCTGATCCGCCGGCTCCTCGAACAGATAGTACTCCTCGATCTCGCCGCCCACCTCGAACGACGCGGGCTCCAGGCAGCGGTCGCAGGTGGACTCCACATGCGCGCGCACGATACCGGTGAGCAGAATGCCGTCGCCGGTGTTGGTGAACATCACGTCATAGGACGCCCCCTGGGGCAGCGACAGCTCGCGCTCCCCCACGGTGTAGGAGCCGGCAGCGATCGTGCCCGCAAGCGGGAGGGACTCACCGGGGTTCTCGAGTTTGCCGTCCAGGTCGACCGGAATCGGCGCGAAGGCTCCCATGGCTACCAACCCTGCTGGCCCTGCGCGTGGCTGGCGCTCTCATTGAGTTGCTGGCGGCAGCGTCCCACCGTCGAAGTCAGCGACTTGAGGTTCTCCTCCAGGTGCGTGAACACCTGCTCGGCGTAATCTTCGGCGGCGTAGCGGGTCTCGCGCTCGTACTGGTTTGCGCGCTCGCGGATATCGTCGGCCTGGCTTTGGGCCAAACGCACGATCTCCTGCTCGCCTGCGATGGTGAGCGCCTGCTGCTGCGCGTCGGCGATGATCGAATCGGCCTGGGCGGCCGCACTCGCCATAAGCTCCTCGCGCTCCTTCAGGATACGGCGGGACTTCTGCCATTCCTCGGGATAGCTCATGCGGATCTCATCCAAGATGTTGAGGACGACATCGGTCTCGATGGTCTTGAACTGAGCGCCACGGCCGAACGGCGTCGGTGCCTCCTGAATGATCCCCTCGAGCTCATCGACCAGACTCTCGATGCGCTCGCCAGGAAGGTACTCGCCCGGCATGAGGTCTCCTTTCCAATGGTGAACAGACTATCGGGTAATGGTACCACACATGCCCCTGCGCATATCGACCGCCCGGGTCGCTATGCGAAATGCGCGCGAAGGGCGGCGGCCACGCAGGGCGGCACGAACGCGTCGACCTCGCCGGAAAACGAGGCGATCTGGCGCACCACCGAGCTGGAGAGGTAGCCGAACTCCGGCGAGCTCATGACGAAGATCGACTCGAGGTCGGCGTCCAGGCGGTAGTTGAGGTCGGCCTGCTGCAGCTCGTACTCGAAGTCGGTCATCGCGCGCAGGCCCTTGACGACCGCCCCAGCGCCGATCTGCCGGGCGAAGTCGACGAGCAGGCCGCAGAAGGGCTGCACGTCGACCCCGGGCAGGTCGCGCAGGGCCTCACGGGCGAGCGCCACGCGCTCGTCCAGGGAAAACGTGGTCCCCACGCCGTTTTTGCCGAGCGACTCGGCCACAGCGACGGTCACGGCCGGGCAGATGCGCTGGGCGCGCCGCACCACGTCGATGTGGCCGTAGGTGATCGGGTCGAAGGTGCCGGGCACCAGCACCCGCTTCAAGCTGTCGTTCATGTTCGCGCACACGCCTTCCGCGTATCAGATATCCGTTGATTCCACGCCATCCGCACCGCACCAGCGCAGCACGTCGATGCAGGTCCCGCCGTAGCGCTTCTCGCGCACCGGTTCGAAACCCGCAACCGTCAAGGCAGGCGTCTTGACGGCGTCGCGCTCGAACAGCGCGATCGCGCCCGGGCGAAGCGCGCCGGTCGCCGCGAGAGCCTCGAGCAGCTCGATCGCCGGAGCGCATCCCAGCGCGTAGGGCGGATCCATCAGCACCGCGTCGAACGGCGCGCCCTCGATGCGGCCGCGACGGGCGCGGGCGGCGGCGATGCCGACCGTGACGCGGGCCCGCTCGCGCGCGCAGCCCAGTTGCTCGAGATTGCGGCGCACCAGCGCGGCCGCGCCGCGGTCGGTATCGAAGAAGGCGGCGAAGCGGGCGCGGCGCGACAGCATCTCGAGCCCGAGCGCGCCCGTGCCGGCAAAGGCATCCAGCACGGACGCGTCCTCAATGCCGTCCGGCAAGGCCGCATCCATCATCGAGGCGATCGCCTCGCGCACCCGATCGGTTGTGGGGCGCGACACCGCCCGCCCGCGCGGCGCGGCAAGCGGGCGGCCCCGCCAATCTCCCCCAACGATTCTCATCCTCCGCTTACCTCCTTGAACACGTCTCCGAACCGCTCGACCACCTCATGGCGCAGCGGCAGCGTCATGCGCGAACGCAGACGCGGGGCGGCCCGCAACAGCTCCTGCGCGTCGGCGTGCGCCGCCTCGACAAGGTCGCTGTCCGCCCCCAGATCCACGAAGCGAAGCGAAACCCCGCCGTGCTGGCGCAGGCCCAAGATCTCGCCCTCGTGGCGCAGGCGCAGATCGAGCTCGGCCAGCTCGAAGCCATCGGAGGTGCTCTCGAGCGCGTCCAGCCGATCGATGGCCGGCGAGCGGCGCCCGCGCTTGCGCGCGAACTCGGTCATGATGTAGCAGGTGCCGGGCAACTCGCCGCGCCCCACGCGCCCCCGCAGCTGATGCAGGGTGGCCAAGCCGAAGCGCTCGCCGTTCTCGATGATCATGACCGTGGCGTCGGGCACGTCAACACCCACCTCGACCACCGTCGTCGCCACCAAGACCTGCACCTCGCCGGAACGGAACGCCTCGATGACGGTATCTTTCTCCCGCGCGGGCATGCGCCCGGTCAGCGCCGCGACGGCAGCCCCGGGGAAAACATGGCCCAGGCGCTCTACCTCGGTGGAGACCGCATGGAGGCTTGCCGCGGGCGCGGCCCCCGCGCGCTCATCGTCCGGCACCTCGACGGCATCGGCCAGCTGATCGGTGTCGTCGCCGGGCTTCACGAGCGGGCAGATCACGTAGGCGCGCTGCCCGGCCTCCAGCGCCCGGCGCACCGCGCCGTAGGCGATGTCGCGGTTGGCTGCCTCGAGGACCTCGGTGGCAACGCCGGCCCCCGCGTGCGGCCGGTGCCGGATGATGCTCGTATCCAGGTCGCCGTAGGCAGAAAGCGCCAGCGTGCGCGGGATGGGCGTGGCCGTCATGACCAGCAGGTCGGCACCGGGCCCCTTGGAGCGCAGCAGGTTGCGCTGGCCCACGCCGAACCGATGCTGCTCGTCGATCACCACCAGGGACAGGTGCGCGAAGGCCACCTCGTCGCCCAGGACCGCATGCGTGCCGAACAGCACATCGAGCGCACCTGCAGCGGCATCCGCCAGGATGCGGGCGCGCTCGGCAGCAGGCGTCGCGCCGGTGAGCAGCGCCCAACGGACCTGCGCCCGCTCCAGCAAGGGACCCGATTTTTGCGCGTACTGCTGCGCGAGCACGCTCGTGGGCGCCATGACGCACGCCTGGGTACCGGTGTCGGCAACCGCGGCGATCGCCATGCAGGCAACCGCCGTCTTGCCCGTGCCCACGTCGCCCAGCAGCAGCCGATTCATGACCCGGGAGCCGTCGCGCATATCGGCGAAGATCGCCTCGACGGCCCGATCCTGCTCCTCGGTGAGGGAAAACGGCAGCGACCGGCGCAGCGCGTCGACGTGCGCGCCGGGCGTGTGCGCGACGGCGGGCACGTCGAGCAGGTTGGCATCGTTGCGCAGACGCAGGGCGAGCTGCAAGAACAGCAGCTCGTCGAAGGCCAGGCGGCGGCGCGCCAGCTCGGCTTCGGCCATGCTCGCCGGAAAGTGGATCGAGCGCCACGCGCGCGACTGGCTCATAAGCCGCCGGCGGACCCGCAGGTGCGCGGGCAGCGGATCGGCGGTAGTGGAGACGGTTTCAAGCGCGGAGGAGACGATGCGGCGCATCCAAGCGGAGGAGACGCCCTCGCCCACCGGGTGCACGGGCAGGATGCTGCCGCCGAGCGAACCTTCGTCCAGACGCTCGAAATGCGGCGAGCTCATCTGCTTGAAGCCGTAGGCGAACTCCACGGTGCCCATGAGCGCCAGGCGGTCGCCGCGCTTGAGCTCGCGCGCCAGCCAGGGCTGCTTGAAGAACGCCACCTTGAGCACGCCGCTCGCGTCGACGCAGAAGACCTCGGTCACCACCAGGTTGCGCTTGCGCGTGGGGCGGTTCGAGACCTTGTCAACCGTTGCGAGCACCGTGCAGACCTCGCCCAGCGGCGCCTGCTCGATGGAAAAGGCGTGCGAGAAGTCCAGGTACCGGCGCGGGGCGTGCTGCAGCAGGTCGCGCACGCGCTCGATGCCCAGTCGGCGCAAGGCCTCCTCGCGGGCACCCGACACGTAGCGCAGCCGCGCGACATCGTCGGCAAGCAGGGCGGTGCGGGCAAGGCGCGAGGCGGCCAGCGGCGCCAGCGGTGCGGCGGGCATCGGCGCGATCCGTTACTCGATGGAGAAGATGATGGGGTACAGCGGCTGCTCGCCACGGTGCGCGTCGATCTCGAGGTCGGGTTGGGCCTCCTCGATCGCCTCGACGATCTGGGCGAACGCCTCGTCGGAGAGCTCCTCGCCGGCCAGGATCGTCAGCGCGTCGCCCTCCTCGTCCTCCTGCATGCGGTTCACGCACGCAACGGTGACCTCGAGCATATCGCTGCCCACGATGTCGATGGAGTCGCAGATGATGCCCATGACATCGCCGCTGTGGATGGGCGTGCCGTCGGAGGCGGCGCTGTCGCGGACCGCGCGGGTGACCTCGCCGTCACGCACCTCGGCCTTCGCCTCGCCCATGGCCTCGACAACCTCCTCGACCGGAGCGCCGGGCACCACGGCGAACAGCGCCGAGAACGCCTGGGGCACGGTCTTGGTGGGCACCACGAAGACGCGCTTGTCCTCGCAGGCGGAGGCGGCGGCCTCGGCAGCCATGCGGATGTTGCCGTTGTTCGGCAGGATGATGACGGCCTCGGCGTTCACGCGCGCCACGGCATCGAGCAGGTCGGCGGTGCTCGGGTTCATGGTCTGGCCGCCCGACACCACCACGTCGACGCCCAGCGACTCGAGGATCTCGGCCTCGCCCGAGCCGGCGGCCACGGCCACGAAGCCCAGGGGCTTGGCGGGCTCGGTTGCGGCCGCCGCAGCGGCCTCGGCGTCCCGGTCGGCGTGGATCTTGGCGGTACGCTCGGCGACCTCCAGGTCCATGTTGTGGATGAAGACCTCGTAGACCTGGCCGAAGTGCAGCATGTGCTCGAGTACCAGGTTCGGGGTGTTGGAGTGAACGTGCACCTTGTAGTCGGGATAGGCGCCCACCAGAAGCTCGCAGTCGCCCATGGAGGCCAGGAACTTGAGGGTCTCGTCCTCATCGAAGGGCTTGTCGGCCTTGAAGAGGAACTCGTTGCAGTAGCGGAACTCCGAGCCCTCCCAGTCATCGTTGGCCTCGATGCGCACGCGGTCGAGCGCGTCGGCGCGGGCGGTGTCGGCGTCGAAGGTAGCGGAGAAATCCTCGACCTGCGTGCTGCGGCCCAGGGCAGCGGCCACGAAGTTCTCGAGGAAGATCGCGAAGCCGAACGCGCCGGAGTCGACCACGCCGTTCTCCTTCAGCACCGGCAGCAGGTCGGGCGTGCGGGCCACCGACTGGTAGGCCTCGACCACCAGGGCGTCGAGCGCCTCCTCGACCCCGAGCTTCTTCTTCTCGCACTCATCGGCCTTGGCGGAGACGTCACGCAGGACGGTGAGGATCGTGCCCTCGACCGGCTTGCGCACGGCCTGGAAGGCGACCTTCACGGAGCGGCGCAGCGCCTGGGCCACGTCGGAGGCGTCGGCGGGCTCGGAGGCGCCCACCAGGCCCTCGGCCACACCGCGCAGGATCTGCGAGGTGATGACGCCGGAGTTGCCGCGCGCGCCCATGAGCGAGCCGTGGGTGATGGCGCCGGCGATGGCCTCCATGTCGGCGTCCGGGGCGAGGGCGGCGAGCTCCTTGACCACCGAGGCCAAGGTCAGCGACATGTTGGTGCCGGTATCGCCGTCCGGCACGGGGAACACGTTGAGTTTGTTGATCTCCTCGGCCTTGTCGGCCACCGCGGCGGCAGCGAGGGGAAAACAGGTGCGAATTGTCTTTGCGATCATCCTAATGACACTTTCGTCTCGAGGTCAGGGCGTATGGGGATCGGCTGCGCCCTAGGCGCGCGACTTCATGCCATCGATATGGATGGCGATCTTGAGCTGGGCAGGGTCGATCTGGGCGACCTCGGACAGCGTGAAGGATACGGAGCTGGCGAGGTTCTCGCTCACGGAGCGCATGTTCACGCCGCTCTCGATAACCACGTGCAGGTCGACCACCAGGCGCTCGGGCTCGCTGGTGACCAGCACGCCCTTGCGCAGGCGCTGGCCGGGCAGCAGCCGGACGCTCTCGGCGCCCTGGAGCTGCTCGGCCATCCCCACGACGCCGTAGCAGGACATGGCAGCATAGCCGGCGATGTCGGCGATAACGTCGTTCGAGACGCTCAAAGTCCCGGCAATCGGTTCAGTCATGGGTATCTCCTTCCGGAAGCGCGCGGTGCGCGACGGTACGGTACGAGCAATCATCCCGCTATTCTACAACGATGCGTACCCCCGCGAGCAAGAAACCAGACGCTTCACACGCCTCCCCCGCGCGCCGGGCTGCTGCAGGGAGACGGCGCCCGGAGAGAAGCACGCGACGGCGAACGGAAGGATGCGGTGGTGGCAGCGGAGGGCAGGACACCAAGATATACGGCGGCAGCGATGGAGTGCAACGGTGGGGCGACGCGCGCAATGGGGAGCAGCAAGCCGCAGCGGCGAAGGGCGCACCCGCGACGGAAAGCAGCGGGGCGTACCTGTTAGGGCTGCGGGGAACAGTGTGCATCCGCCGGACTGTGGGATGCAGCAGCAGCGAAAGACGGCAAAGGGCAACGTGGCACAACGGCGGGGGGGCGCACCCGCGGCGGGAAGCAGCGATTGCATTTACAGCTGTCTCTTATACACATCTGACGCTGCCGACGATACTCCTTGTGT
>CABRIF010000091.1 GCA_902470925.1 uncultured Collinsella sp.
GAGATTCCTCTACGTCTCGTGGGCTCGGAGATGTGTATAAGAGACAGATCCTGTGGTGGAGACGAAGGGGATCGAACCCTCGACCTCCTCGATGCGACCGAGGCGCTCTCCCAGCTGAGCTACGTCCCCAGGACAGTTGATAATTCTAGCGACTGCCGAGGGGATGTCAACGGAGAATTTGAAAAAGTTTGCGAACGGGCGCGCCGCCGGTCAGACGTGCGCGGCGTCCGGGGCGATGGGCGCATTCGCCGCGCGCAGCACCCCGGTGGTGTCGAATGCGGGCGTGAAGCTCTCGTCGACCGCGCCGCCCTCCTGCCAGAACATCGTGGTGAATCCGAGCTCGTCGGCATGGTCGAGCACCTGCTCGTACTCCTCGGATGTGACGGCGCGCGCCAGCTCGCCGCCGGCGGCCCGCATGTGCGCGTTTGGGGTGTACTGATTCATGACCGAGATAGGGATGTCACCGGCGACAGACCAGATGGCGTCGAGCACCCGGCACGAATCGTCGGCGTGGCCGGGCAGGACCAGATGGCGCACGATGATGCCGCGCTGCATCATGCCCTCGTTGTCGGTGAGGGGCCCGCCGGCGGCGCGGACGGAGGCGAGCATGCGTGCGAGCGCCTGCTGTGCGATCGCTGGGTAGTCCGCAACATGGGACAGGCGACGCCCCAGATCGGCGGAAGCGTACTTGAAGTCGGTCAGCCAGATATCGACGGTGCTGGCGAGCGCGTCGATCGCCTCGGCGCGCTCGTAGCCGCTCGTGTTGTAGACGATCGGGATGCTCAGGCCGCGCTTGCGCGCGGCGGCCACGGCGGCGGGCAGCGCATGCGCCATATGGGTGGCGGTGACCAGGTTGATGTTGTGCGCACCCTGGCTCTGCAGCTCGAGCATGATCTCCACCAGGCGCTCCGGCGTGATGTCGATGCCGAAGTTGCCCGTTGAGATTTCGTGGTTCTGGCAGTAGACGCACTTGAGGGGGCAGCCGCTGAAGAAGATCGTGCCCGAGCCACCCTCGCCCGAGATGGGCGGCTCCTCCCAGAAGTGGAGCGCTGCGCGGGCGACGCGGAGGGTTTCCGAGGCTCCGCAGACACCGCGGGCCCCTGCTGCGCGTGCCGTCCCGCAGCGGCGGGGGCACAGCTCGCAGGCGTTCAGGGAGGCGGTGTCGAGTAAGAACATGGGATCAGGGCTTTCTGCAGCTGTGGGGACGCGCGGTATGTGGGCGGCGTGTGCGCACCGGCGCGCGAGCGGTGGGGTGTGGATAGGCGCCGACGGTTCACACCTGCGCTATGCAGGGGGAACGTGATGATTCGAGAAAACGGCGCGGCCTTTTCATCGTCCGTCAGAAAGATTTGTAAGTCAAGACTGGTATTGGAACTGTGGTGCCGTATGATGAAGTCGTTCCGCCCCCCGCGGAGCAACTGGGTGAACCGTCGCGTTTATTTAGGGAGCCCATACAGTCGTTTGTAGTACAGGTATCCTCCGTTGTTGAGGAAGCTGGAACTGGCGATGAGGGCACCCACCTTGCAGAGGTGGGTTCATTTTCGTGAAGCGGGGGGCGGTTTTTTCATGCGAACTCAATATTCTCCCATGGTGACGAGATGATATGGGTTTCTGAAGTAGCTGTTTGTATTTGGTCGGCAAGGCAAATTGCCGCACCACTGGAATAAAATACCATTCAATAGTCACTCAAGCTGGGGGAGAAGACGTAAGATGGGAAAAAGCAGGAGTGCGCCGCATCGTCCATGTTTAAAGAAGCATTCATATGGAGGATCAGAACTTTGGTTTACCGGTCAGCCCGAGCGAGTGGCCGATTACTACACGATGGATGAGGACGTATCTGATGCTGTCAATAGAATCAGGGCGTTGCCATCATCTGGCGAGAAAGTGACCTCTCGAAAAGAGGGGGCTGGTAAGGTTTCACCTAGTTCGACTCATTAAGGGGCTGTCGTGATCGCGTTTATTCAACTTGGAGCGGGCATTCTATTTACGACAACCGCAATTTGGATGGTGGTGCGCAGGTCGTGCGCGCCGCTGAAGCGGATGCACCGAGATGACCTTTCGCCCACAGGCGAACGGCGCCTGGCGCTTGTCAGCGCCGCGCTGT
Organism: uncultured Collinsella sp.; assembly: GCA_902470925.1. Lineage (GTDB taxonomy): Bacteria > Actinomycetota > Coriobacteriia > Coriobacteriales > Coriobacteriaceae > Collinsella. The sequence goes on from CABRIF010000091.1 coordinate 2,105, forward strand.
TCCTCTTCGTCGGGGTCGTCTTCTTTATCTTGTCGTACCATTCGCTGTTCCGCCCCGATGCGGACGACACTCTGCTCGGCACTGCGGGCATCATCGTGCCGGCTGTATTGGAGCTTTTTGCTATCCGGCACTATAACGGCTCTCTGTAGACGAGGGTGCAGAGGGCTTCTCGAGTGGGACACACCTCCCTGGACGCCTCAAACGTTCAGGCTTCCTTCCGATGGATGGGCGTGCATGGTTCCCTTCGCATGCACGCCCGGGCTGCAGGCCTCGGCGGCGCCGCAGCTTCTGGCACCGAGAGGGTATACTGGTACGAATGACTCCGTAACCGAGCGCGCGGCCCGCTAGCCGCGCGTGCCCAAGAGGGGACCGATTGCCATGGGAGAGCCCACGACGGCGCCGCTGACCGATGCCGAACGCGCCGAGCTTGAGGAGCTGCGCGCTGAGAAGCTCAGGCGCGAGCAAGCCGAACGCGACCGACGCGAGCGCGCTGAGCTCGAGGCCCTGCGCGCCGAGCTGGACGGGGCGTCGGCTGAGGATGCGGCTTGCGGCGCTGCTGCGGATATGGCCGCAGGCGATATGGCTGCAGATTCGAGCGATGCCGTGGCCGCCTCCGCGTCGCGTGCGGGCGCGCACATCGAGGTTTCCGCACCGGCGCCGAGCTCGCCGGCGGCCCCGCGGCCCGGCGCCGCCGCTGCCCGCGGCTCTTCGGCGGCCCCCGCTTCTGCGAGCCCCTCGACAGCCGGTGCCCACAAGACCTTCGGCGAGCGCATGGTGACCTCCGATGCCACCGACAACGACGGCTTGCCCACCATGCCACCTGCCCAGAAGGTCATCATCGCCGTGTGCATCCTGGCGGTCATCGGCTACGCCATCTACATCTTCACCCGCTAACGCCTCTGCCCGCAGCCGCGGACCTCACGAAAGGAAGCCGGTATGGCCCTGACCGATCCGGCGCGTCCCACCGACGTGTCCATGCTCACCGACCTGTACGAACTCACCATGGCCCAGGGGCTGTGGGAGAGCGGCAAGCTCGAGGAGGAGGGGTGCTTCACGGCGTTCTTTCGCGACGCCCCCTTCGGTGGCGCCTTTGCCGTCATGTGCGGCACCGCCGAGTTGCCCGAGCTGGTGGAGAACATGCGCTTTACCGAGGAGGACGTCTCCTACCTGGCCGGCCTGACGGCGCCGGCGGGCGGCAGGCTCTTCAAGCCGGCGTTCCTGGATTACCTGCGCGGGTTTTCCATGCACGTGGATATCGACGCGGTGCCCGAAGGCGAGCTCGTGTTCGGGCGCGAACCGATGGTGCGGGTGACCGGGCCTGCGCTCGAGTGCCAGCTGCTGGAGACGGCGCTGCTCAACACCATCGGCTTCCAGACCCTGGTGGCCACCAAGACCGCTCGCGTGGTGCAGGCGGCCAAGGGGCGCCCAGTGGCCGAGTTCGGCCTGCGCCGCGCCCAAGGCCCCGACGGCGGTATGGCCGTGGCGCGCGCCAGCTACGTGGCGGGCGTGTCGTCGACCTCCAACGTGCTGGCGGGTCGCAAGTACGGTATTCCGGTGTTCGGCACGCATGCCCATAGCTGGGTGATGAGCTTTCCCAGCGAGCTTGAGGCCTTCCGTGCCTTCGCGCAGTCGAGCCCGAACAACTGCACCTTGCTGATCGATACCTATGACGTGCGCGAGGGTGTGGAGAACGCCATCATCGTGGCCCATGAGATGGAGGCGCGCGGCGAGCGCCTGGCCGCCGTGCGCATCGATTCCGGCGACCTGGCCAAGCTCTCCAGCTACGTGCGTGGACGTTTCGACGCCGAGGGCCTGGAGTACGTGAAGATCTCGGTGTCCAACGACCTGGACGAGTACACGATCCAGTCCCTGCTCGACCAGGGCGCCCCGCTCGACAGCTTCGGCGTGGGCACCAAGCTCGCCACCTGCTATGACCAGCCGGCGCTGGGCTGCGTCTACAAGCTCACCGCCCGTCGCGAGGCGGGGGACGCCGGTTGGACGCCGGTGGTGAAGCTGTCCGAGCAGCCCTACAAGCGCACGATTCCGGGCATCCAGGGCGTGCGGCGCTACTCCGATGAGCACGGCAGCCCGGTGTGCGACATGATCTACGATGAGGCCTATCTCGCCGGGGACGGCTGCACGCTGGTGGCCGTCAACGACGCCGCTCTGGTGACCGACGTGTCGGGCTTCACCTGCCGCGAGCTGCTCGAGCCCTGCGTGCGGGCGGGCCGGGCCTGCGTGCCGCGTGAGCCGCTTGCCGCCGCCCGTGCGCGCAACCGTGCGGCGCTCGATGCGCTCGATGCCGCCTATAAGCGTTTTCTGTATCCTCAGGCCTACGTGGTGGGTATGGAAAGCGGCCTGTCCCAGCTGCGCGACGAGCTCGTGCGCGAGCGCATGGTGGATGCGTCCTGCGTGCTGCCGTGGCGCACCGCGCGGCGCTAGGGGCCACAGGCTGTCGTGCAGGCGCACGCACATCGACGCATGCGCGGTGTTCGTGCGGTTGCGTCTGCGCTCCCGAGGGCCCCTTCTGAGCTGCCGGGCGGATGCCGGCGGGCCGGTGTCCAAGACGTCCCGCACCCGGCGGCGCGTCTTACCCGGCGCGCGGACGGTCGCCTGCGCACTGGTATCCCCATGACGAACAAGGGGGTTGGACGATGGGCCCGTTCGGGCTGCACCGCCCGCTCCTGTTAACCGTTCACGGTGTAAAACCGACCGTTCGCTCTCTTCGCAAACCGACCTGCGCGGTGATTTTGTCTGCTTCTCGTTGTAGTTCGTTACCATTTTGCTGGTGCACGCGCACGCGCTGCACGTTGGGGATAACGAGGAGGAGAAGCATGCACAAGTCTGCATTGCCCGGCTGCCATCGCCCGCGCCGCGGCATGGGTGTGCGCATCGCACGCTCGGCACTGGTGGTGGCGCTGGCCGCTGCCATGGCGATCCCGGCGCCGCTCATGGCGGCACCGCGCGCCCGGACGCAGGAGGCGGCCGCATCCAACGCTGCGGATGCCAACCCCTTGCGCCTGTGGTACGATGAGCCGTCGAGCGCGTTTGCCGGCCAGGATGAGAACGGCGCCAAGACCTGGGAGAAGCGCACCTTGCCGATCGGCAACGGCGACATGGGCGCCAACGTCTACGGCGAGATCGCCCGTGAGCACCTGACGTTCAACGAAAAGACGCTGTGGACCGGCGGTCCGAGCAAGAGCCGCAAGAACTACCAGGGCGGCAATCTGGACGAGAAGGGCAAAGACGGCGAGACCCTGAAGAAGATCCAGAAGCTGTTCGCCGAGGGCAAGGCCGACGAGGCCTCCAAGCTCTGCGACCAGCTCACCGGCTCACAGGACGGCTATGGCGCCTATCAGCCCTGGGGTGACATCTACCTGGCGCATACCGATCTGGCCGACAAGGACGCGCAGGACTACGTGCGCGACCTCGACCTCACGAGCGGCATCGCCCACGTGTCCTTTGCGGCGAAGGGCACGACCTTCACCCGCGAGTTCTTCATGAGCCACCCGGACAACGTGCTGGTGGGCCACCTCACCGCCGAGGGCTCCGGTGCGCTCAACCTGGAGATCTCGTTCCCCTCCAAGCAAAAGGGGACCACCAAGGCCGAGGGCAACACCTTGCGCCTGTCCGGCGAGATCGCCGACAACCAACTCAAGTACGACTCGATCTTGACGGTGAACACCGATGGGGCGGGTCGCGTCGAGGCCGCTGGCGACAAGCTCAAGGTCACCGGTGCGCACGAGCTCACCTTCACGGTGGCAGCCGCGACCGACTACAAGAACGACTACCCGAGCTACCGCACGGGCGAGAGCGCCGACGCCCTGCATGCGCGTGTGCAGAACACCGCCAGCGCTGCCGCGGCCAAAAGCATTGACGAGCTGCGCCAGGCGCACGAGGCCGACTACGGCGCGCTCATGGACCGCGTGTCGCTCGATCTGGGCGCCGGCGACAAGGTCTCGAGCAAGACCACCGATGCGCTGCTGGCCGCCTACAACGACGGTTCGGCCACCGAGGCGGAGCGCCGTCAGCTCGAGGTCATGCTCTTCCAGTACGGCCGCTACCTCACCATCGGCTCGTCGCGCGAGGACTCGCAGCTGCCGAGCAACCTGCAGGGCGTGTGGAACGACAAGACGAACCCCAGCTGGGCGTCCGACTACCACATGAACGTGAACCTGCAGATGAACTACTGGCCCACCTATTCCACGAACCTCGCCGAGTGCGCGCGCCCGCTCATCTCCTACGTGGACTCCCTGCGCGAGCCCGGCCGCGTGACCGCCAAGATCTACGCCGGCATCGAGACCGAGGACGGCGACACGAAGGGCAACGGCTTCATGGCCCACACCCAGAACACGCCGTTCGGCTGGACCTGCCCGGGTTGGTCGTTCAGCTGGGGCTGGTCGCCGGCGGCCGTGCCGTGGATCTTGCAGAACACCTATGACTCCTGGCGCTACACCGGCGACCTCGAGCAGCTGAAAAACGATATCTACCCGGCCCTGCGCGAGGAGGCGGTGCTCTACAGCCAGCTGCTGACCAAGGACGCCGACGGCAAGTACATCATCTCGCCGGCCTATTCGCCCGAGCACGGGCCTCGCACGGCCGGCAACACCTACGAGCAGACGCTCGCCTGGCAGCTGTTCCACGACGCCATCGAGGCCGGCAAGATCGTGGGCGAGGACGCCGCGGTCCTGGCGGGGTGGCAGGAGAAGTTCGACAACCTGCGCACCCCGATCGAGATCGGCGCAGACGGCCAGATCAAGGAATGGTACGTCGAGGACGCCTTCAACAAGGATGCCAGCGGCAAGACGCTCGGCGAGGGCTTCGGCCACCGCCATCTCTCGCACATGCTCGGCCTGTTCCCGGGCACGCTCATTTCGGTTGACACGCCTGCGTGGTTCGAGGCCGCCCGCACGTCCATGAACCTGCGCACCGACAGCTCCACCGGCTGGGGCATGGGGCAGCGCATCAACACCTGGGCGCACCTGCGCGACGGCGACCGCGCCTATAAGCTGCTGGGCAACCTGTTCAAGAGCGGCATCTACGCCAACCTGTGGGACACCCACCCGCCCTTCCAGATCGACGGCAACTTCGGCGCCACCTCCGGCATCGCCGAGATGCTGCTGCAGAGCAGCAGCGGCTATATCGACCTGCTGCCCGCGCTGCCGAGCTCCTGGGAGTCCGGCTCGGTTGAGGGCCTGGTGGCCCGCGGCAACTTCGTGGTGTCCATGAACTGGGAGAAGAGCAAGCTCGCCTCCGCGCGCATCGAGTCGCGCCAGGGCGGGCAGGCCACCGTCCAGGTGGACGACGCGGCGCTCGCCTCGGTGACCGACGCGGACGGCCGGGCGGTCGACATCCGCGCGATCAGCGCCGACCGTATCGCGTTCGACACGGTGGCCGGCGGCACCTACACCGTAAGCATGATCCCCGACACTGCGGCACCCTCGGCGCCCACCGGGCTCGCCGCGGTGAAGGTCGCCGACGATGAGGCGCAGCTCAGCTGGGATGCGGTTGCGCCTGCGGAGGGCTCGGACGCGAAGGTGACCTACACCCTCTACCGTCGCGTGGCCGACGGCGAGTGGTTGCCCTGCGCCACGGGGCTCACCGCCACTTCCTATACCGATCAGGAGGCCTTCGATTTCCTGGGTGACCTCACCTACAAGGTTTGCGCCGTGGCCGATGGACGCTGGGGCGCGGCGAGCGATCCGGTTGCCGTCTCCGACCTGCGCGGCATGGCCGGCATGATCGACGACCAGGATGCGCGCATTGTCTACAGCGGCGGCTGGGGCAACTGGACCAGCGATGCGGCCAACTATGGCGGCACGATCAAGTTCCTGGAGGACCCTGCGGGCACCGAGACGGCCACGCTGACGTTTGCCGGCACTGGAATCGAGGTTGTGAGCTGCAAGAACGCCGATCGCGGCACGCTTGAGATCGCGGTCGACGGCAAGGTCGTCGACACCGTGGACACCTACGCGGCATCCACGCAGCGCCAGCAGACGGTGTTCTCCAAGACCGATCTTGCCGCCGGCCTGCACACCGTGACAGTCCGCGCAACCGGTGAGAAGAAGCAGGGGAGCAAGGCGAAGGTCGAGCTCGACGCCTTCCGCGTGCTCGACCGCGACGCGGTGCCCGCCAAGGCCGTGCGCGTGTCCTCGGCAAGCGGGATGACCACCGTGGCCACGCCGGGTTCGACCGTGCAGATGCGCGCAACCGTGGAGCCGTCCGATGCAAGCCGCAAAGATGTGGTGTGGTCGGTGGCGAAGAAGAGCGGTTCTGCCGCCGCCACCATCGATGCCGATGGCCTGCTCGCCATCACAGGCGGTGCCGGGACCGTGACGGTGACGGCTGCGGCATCCGACGGCTCCGGCGTCTCGGGCAGCTGCGATATCACGCTTGCCCCGGCGGCGGGCACCGCGAGCGTCATCGAGGATTCCGTCGACAGCAAGACGCCGAACACCGCCGGTGGCATGGTGGCGTGGAGTGACGGCTGGTCCACCTGGGCCGGCGAGGCCGACAAGCACCACGGCGGCACCAAGACCGAGACCGGCCAGGACGGCGTGGGCAAGAAGGTGACCGTGACCTTCACCGGCACGGGCATCCGGGTCTTCGCCCAGAAGCACCGGAACTTCGCCGCCTTCGACGTGAAGCTCGACGGCAAGGCGAAAGACACGGTGAGCCTCGACGGCTCGGCCGACGGCGACCCGCAGCAGAAGATCCTCGAGGTCACGGGGCTCGACGCGGGCACGCACACCCTGGAGCTCACCGTTGCCGCGCGCGACGGCAAAAAGCAGGCCAACGTGGACTACTTCGAGATCCTGGGCGCGCAGGCAACTGTTGACAAGGCGGCCCTGCAGCGCGCCATCGAGGATGCCGCGGCGCTTGAGGAGGCCGACTACACGCCCGCGACCTGGAAGCCCTTCAAGGCGGCCCTCGATGCGGCCGTGAAGGTCATGAACGACGCCGACGCGGACGCGGCGGCGGTGGCGAAGGCCGCCGAGGCGCTTGCCGCCGCGCAGGCGGGCTTGGCTGCGGCCGAGATCGCCCTGCCCGTGGTGCCCGAGGGTGCAGAGCTGGGCGTGACCGCGGTCGAGTCGAGCGCGTTCGCCCTGTACTGGGATCCGGTTGAGGATGCGGCCGGCTACGTGGTGACCGCGACCACAACCGACGGCCAGGCGCTCGAGGAGGTTGCGTGCGACCAGGCGCATGCGCGCATCACCGGGGCCGCGCCCGCTACCACCTACGAGGTGCGGGTGTATGCGGTGAACCGGGCGGGCAAGCGCTCCGAGCGCGCGATCGCCGGGACGGTGACCACCTTGCCGGCAGCCTCCATGCGCGGCCCCGCCACGCCGGAAAACATCAAGCTTGCCGCCTCGAAGGATGAGGGTGAGGCCACGCTGAGCTGGGATGCCTCGGTCGACCCGCAGGGCGATGAGGTGACCTACCGCGTGTATGTGAACGGCCGTGAGCTTGCCTCCACCACGGCGTGCCAGGTGGGGTTGGAGCAGCTCGAGCGCGATGCGGTCTATCAAGTCCGCATCGTGGCGCTCGACGAGGACGGCAACGCCTCCCTGCCCGCGGCCTTCCATTTCACCTATGCGGCTGTCTCTTATACACATCTC
>CABRIF010000092.1 GCA_902470925.1 uncultured Collinsella sp.
CGGCAGCGTCAGATGTGTATAAGAGACAGCTCGTAGACGCTGAACCCAGCGCGCGCAGCCGGCGCCTCGCCGCTTCGGCGCACCCGGGCGGCGCCGGCGGTGCTGCGCCCGAGGTGGCTCGAAACCGCATCGGCCTCGTCCATCACCGCCAGGCGCGCCCGGCGAGCGTCGGCCGCGGTCACCACGTTGCTCTCCCGCGAGACGCGCAGGATGAGGGCGGCAAGGATCAGCGAGCTCATCACCGACGACCCGCCGTAGCTGATGAAGGGCAGCGGCTTGCCGGTCATGGGGATGACCGCCAGGATGCCCAGGGCGTTGATGGCGAACTGGAGCGCGAGCAGAAACGCACAGCCCGACGCCAGCAGGCGCCCGTAGAGGGTCGGCGAGCGCCGCGCGATGTTGAACGCCGCCACGATCATGGTCGCGAACACGATGAAGAGCACGGCGGTACCCACCAGGCCGAGCTCCTCGCCGATGATTGACAGGATGTAGTCGTTGTGCGCCTCGGGCAGGTAGCTGTACTTCATCGTGGAGTTGCCGATACCGCGGCCGAACAACCCGCCGGAGGCGAACGCCATGATGGCGAACGTGGACTGGTAGCCGTCGCCGTACGGGTCGCTCCAGGGGTCGAGCGCGATCAGGAAGCGCGTGAGGCGGTAGGGCGAGATGGCGATGGTCACCGCCACGGCGATGCCCAGGGCCACGGCGATGTAGGCGATCAGGCGGTAGGAGATCCCGGCCAGGTAGGCCATGGCGAACACCGCCATGACGATGATGACGGTGGTGCCCAGATCGGGCTGGATCACGATCAAGAACAGCGGCACGAGCACGCAGCCGCCCAGGGAAAACAGGAACGTCTGCTGGTCGATGGTGCGGTCCTCGTAGAACTCCGCCATGAATTTCGCCGCGCCGAGCAGGATGAGCGGCTTGGCGAACTCGGAGGGCTGCAGAGAGAACGGCCCGAGCACGATCCAGCGCGAAGCGCCCCAGTCCTCGCCGCCCGCGCCGAACAGGCGCACCACGATCAGCAGCAGCACGAGCACGAGCCATACGACCCAGAAGGCGTTGCTGCGGAACAGCCACCACGGCACGATGCGGCTGCTGATGAAGGCCAGAAGCACGAGACCCACCGCGATGAAGATAGCCTGGCGCTCCAGGTAGTAGGTGGAGCTCCCCTGCTCCTTCAGGGCCTCGACCGACGAGGCGGAATACACCATCACCAAACCGAACACCACGATCGCGGCCAGGCAGGCGAGAAACACCAGCCGCGGGCGCATGATGCGCGCCGGCACGCCGGCGATGTACTTCTCAGCCCAGGCAGAGTGCTCGGACGCCGAGCGCCTGCGGCGGCGACCTCGGCGGCGCTTCGGCTCATCGGCGTGCGAGCGGCCGTCCCCGGCGGCAGGCTGCGCCGTGCGGGACGCCTCGGTGTGCTCGGCCCCCCTCATCACGCGTCGGCCTCGCGAGCCGCCAGCTCGGCCACGTAGGCCTTGAAGCGCCGTCCGCGCTCCTCGAACCCGGAGAACTCGTCGAAGGAGGCGCAGGCCGGCGACAGCAGGACCACGTCGCCGCGGCGGGCAAGGGAGCGCGCCACGTCGACGGCGTCGACAAGCCCGTCGGCCTCGGCGATATGGACCTCGGCCGCGCCGGGCGCCTGCTCGAGCGCGGTGCGGAAGCGCTCACGCGCCGCGCCGAAGCACACCACGGCGGCCACCTGGGAGCACACCTGCTCCATGAAGGCGGCAAGCTCGGTGCCCTTGTCGGAGCCGCCCAGCAGAAGCACCACGCGATCGTGCGGGAAGGCCGTGAGCGCGGCGAGCACCGCATCGCAGTTGGTGGCCTTCGAATCGTTGACGAAGCGCACGCCCGCCACCTCGCCGGCCGGCTCGATGCGGTGCTCGAGCGGGGCGAAGGCGGCCAGACCGCGCCGCACGCCCGCCGCATCGCCGCCGCAGGCCAGCGCAGCCGCCGAGGCGGCCAGCGCGTTCACGATGTTGTGGTGTCCGCAGATCTTGAGCTCATCTGCCGGCAGGAGCGCCTCCTCGCGCCCTCCCAGGCGCACCGTCAGCACGCCGTCGCGCACGAACGCGGCGTCATCGCCGCCGGCGTCGGCCATGCCGAGCCGCACGATGCGGCGGCCGGGCATAAAGATGCGCTCGCCGAACGCAGCGATGCCCTCGTCCTCGACGTTCACGATCGCGACGTCGTCGGCGTCCATGTTCGCCAGCATCTTGAGCTTCGCCAGCGCGTAGTTCTCATAGGTCTTGTGCCAGCTGAGGTGGTCGGGGGCGATATTGAGCAGCACCGCCACGCGCGGATGCAGCTCGCGGGTGCAGGCCAGCTGATAGCTGGACAGCTCGGCCACGAACCACTCGCCGTCCCGCCTGCGATCGACCTCGCAGATCGGCGCGCGGCCGATGTTGCCCACCGCCACGCTCGCGCACCCGCAGGCGCGCAGTAGCGCCGCGGTGAGGGCCGTGGTGGTTGTTTTGCCGTTCGTGCCAGTGACGCAGCACCAGCGCGCCGGCGATAGGCGCCACGAAAACTCGGGCTCCCCCATGATCTGGGCGCTCACGGCAGCGGCGTCGCGGAAGAAGTCGGAGAACTCCGAGATGCCCGGGCTTGCCACGCAAACGTCGTAGGCGCCCTCGACGGCGCAGGTACCGTAGACGAACCGCACGCCGGCGCCCTCGAGCACGCGCGTGCGATCGGTTGGCGCGGACGTGGCACCGCCGTAGACGGTGACGGCGCTCACGCGCTCACCCAGATGATCGGCCGCCCACGCGGCCACATCCAAACCCGTTGTGCCCTGGCCGAGCACGAGCAGGCTGAAACGATTCGGCAAGGACATATCAGCTCGCTATCCCACTTGGAAGAACAGGGCAAGGCCGAGCGCGCCGCAGGCGGCCGACACGATCCAGAAACGGATGACCACCTTCGTTTCAGCCCAGCCCTTCTTTTCGAAATGATGGTGAAGCGGCGCCATGAGGAAGACGCGCTTGCCGGTGGCGCGGAAACTCGTCACCTGGATCATGACCGACAGGGTCTCGGCGATGAACAGCGCACCCACCACGAGCGACACGATCTCGGTGTTGGTGAGGATCGCCACCGCGGCAAGCCCGGCGCCCAGCGCCAGCGAGCCGGTGTCGCCCATGAAGATGCTCGCCGGATAGGCGTTGAACCACAGAAAGCCGATGCAGCCGCCGGCGCAGGCCGCGCAGAAGATCGCCAGGTTCGCATCGCCGTGCAGAAAGCAGATGGCCGCCATGACGAGCATGGCCATCATCACGGTGCCGCCCGCCAGGCCGTCCAGGCCGTCGGTGAGGTTCACGGCGTTGGACATGCCCGCCAGCAGCAGAAACACGAAGATGAAATAGAGCCACGGGATGGACAGCGTGCAGCCGGCCACCGTGACGGTGGTGGTGAGCACACCCAGATCGACCGCGAAGCCGCCCGGGAAGCGAATGATGGGCTCCACGCCGCAGAAGTTGACCGCCATCAGGAAAAACACGGCCACGATGAGCGTGAGCCCCACCATCTTGGCGCGGGGCGTGAGGCCCAGCGAGCGGCCCTGGACGACCTTGGTCACGTCGTCGAACAGGCCGAGCGCACCGGTAGCGATCGTGGCGCCGAGCGCCAGGAAGATCTCGAAGGTGGGCTTGGCCATCAGCAGGCAGGTGAGCACCACGGACAGCAGGATCACCACGCCGCCCATCGTGGGCGTCCCCTGCTTGACCAGATGCCGCTGCGGACCGTCGGCGCGGACCTGCTGACCGATGCCCTCGATCTTGAGCAGGCGGATCCAGAAGGGCATGATGCCGGCGGCGATGAGCGCTGCGATGAGCAGCGCCAGGAATACCTGGTAGGTGGGATAGGCGGGATTACCGAGCATCGGCGCACACCCCTTCGACGAAGCGGTCGAGGCCCACGAAGCGCGAGGCCTTCACGAGCGCAAGGTCATCGGGGCCCATGAGGCCATCGGCGCGGGCGAGCAGCTCCTCGCAGGAGGCCACGACCTGCATCCGGTCCTCGTCCATGCCCATGAGGCGCGCGGCCTCGGCCATGGCGCGGGCCATCTCGCCGCCCACGAACACGAGCACGTCGGGTTTCTTGGCAGCCGCGTAGGCGCCGGTGAGGCCGTGCAGGTGCGCCGCCATCTCGCCCAGCTCGCCCATCTCGCCCAGAATGGCCACGCGGGCGCCCGAGCACGGCAGGCTCGCGAGCAGATCCAGGCCGGCGGCCATGGACTCGGGGCTCGCGTTGTAGGTGTCATCGATCACGCGCGCGCCGCAGACGGCCTGGCGGATCTGGGTGCGGCGGCCGGTCATGCGCATCGAGGCGAGCGCCGCGGCCATCTGCTCGACGGTAACGCCCAGACGGGCCGCCACGGCGATGGCGAACACGGCGTTGGGGACCGCCTGCGCGCCGAGCACGGGCAGCTGCGCATGGAGCACCGAGGCGTCCTCGAGCTCGACATCGAAGCGCGGGCAGCCGTCTTGGCCCACCTCGACCGCGGACACCGTCACATCGTTGCCTGCACCGGCGCCGCAGCGCAGCACCGACACGCCGGCGGGCGCAGCGAATTGGTCGGCGATGAAATCGCTGAAGTCGTCCTCGCCATGCAGGACGAGCACGCCGTCAGCCGAGGCGGCAAGGCCCTCCACGATCTCGGCCTTGGCCCGCGCGATGTTCTCGCGGCTGCCCAGGATACCGATGTGCGAGGTCCCCACCTTGGTGATCACGCCGATCGAGGGGCGGGCGCAGGCGGCCAGGCGCGCGATCTCGCCCGGATGGTTCATGCCCATCTCGAGCACGAGCACCTCGGTGTCGGCCGGGGCGGACAGGATCGTCAGCGGCAGGCCGATCAGGTTGTTGTAGTTGCCGCGCGTGGCGTGGACGCGATAGCGCGTGGCCAAAAGCGCCGCCAAGGTGTCTTTGGTGGTCGTCTTGCCGATCGAGCCCGTGATGCCCACCACCTGAGCACCCAGGCGCTCGCGCACCCAGGCGGCCAGGCGCAGCAGAAACGCGGTGGCATCATCTGCCACGAACAGCCCGCACGCACGCGCGGCGGCGAGCTCGACCAGCTCCGAGGCGGGCTCGCGCGTCAGCACCACCGCGGCGGCACCGGCCTCGACGGCCTGGGCGGCGAAGGCGTTGCCGTCCACCCGCTCGCCGGGAAACGCCACAAAGATGGCGTCGGGGACCACCTCACGGGAGTCGATGACGCATCCTGTGCAGACGCGCTCGGGCATCGGGGACACCGAACGCGCCCCGAAGACGCGCTCCAGCTCCCTCACTGCGATCTCTACCATGTGATCTCCCTTGATGGGTCTAACGTGCAAGTGGTTATGGTACCGCCTGCACACCGATGTGTGGTGCAGGGTGTGTGAACCGGTGCCGCGACAACCTAGCTGCTCGGCTCGATGCCGAGCGCCGGCAGGGCGGTTTCCATGACCGTTTTGAACACCGGGGTGGCCGCATAGGACATGGCCGGCGTGCCGTCCAGGGTGACGTAGCACAGCACCCGCGGGTCGTCGGTGGTGACGAAGCCCATGAACGAGGTCATGTTGTTGCCCTCCTCGTAGCCGCCCGATTCGCTGGCGCGCTCGGCGGTGCCCGTCTTGCCCGAGATCCGGTAGCCCTCGATGCGGGCGCCCTCGCCGGTGCCCTCCTCCACCACCGTATACATCATGTCGGCCACCTCGGAGGCCGCCTGCTCGGTACAGGCCCGGGTCTCGCCCTCGCTCCAGTCGACCTCCTCGCCGGCGCGCGATTTCAGGAAGTGCGGGGTGGTCATGACCCCCTTGTTCGCGATCGCGCTCATGGCGCGCACCATCTCGATCGGCGGCACAGCGATCGACTGGCCGAACGACATCGCGCCCACGCTCGCGCCGTCGTACTCGCTGCGCTGCTTGACGATGCCCAGCGACTCGCCGGGAAAGTCCACCCCGGTGGAGGTGCCGAACCCGAACGCGCTCACCACCTTCTCGGCGAAGTTGTCCGCACCGATCTTCTCGCCCACCAGCACCATGCCGGTGTTGGAGGAGCGGCGCAGGATCTCGCGCAGCGTCATGGTCATGGCCGCGCTGCGCCCGTCAACGTCGCGCACGGTGTCGTCGCCGGCCTTGACCGACGCCGGCACGTTGAAGGTGGTGTCGGGCGTGAGCAGCCCCAGCTCGATGCCGGCGGCGGCCACGTAGGTCTTGAACACCGAGCCCGGCTCGTAGGCATCGGTCACCACACGCAGGTTCAGGTCGGCGTTGCTGGCCTGGGACAGGTCGGTGGGGTCGTAGGTGGGGCACGAGCATGCCGCTAGGATCTCGCCGGAGGTGGGGTCGGTCACGATGACCGAGCCGTACTTGGCGCCCGAGGACTCCACCGCCGCGGCCAGGGCGTCCTCGGCGACGCGCTGGATGTTCACGTCGATACCCAGCACGATGTCCATGCCGTCCTGGGCGGGCTCCTTCTTGTAGGCGCCGCCGGCGATGAAGGACCCGTCGAGCGCGCGCTCGCGCACGAGCGAGCCGTTGGTGCCGGTGAGCACCTCGTCGTAGTACTTCTCCAGTCCGGTCAGGCCCTTGTTGTCGATATCGACCACCCCGAGCACCTGCGAGGCGAGGGTGCCGTAGGGGTAGACGCGCTTGATCGCCGGCTCGAACTCGATGCCGGCGATGTTTTTGTCCGCGAGGGTCTGGGCGTCCTCGTCGTCCACCCGGCGCTTCACGTAGACGAAGGTGGTGTCGGCGTCCACGGCCTCGGTGGCCGTCTCCTTGTCCACGCCCAGCACCTCCACCAGCGCGTTGATGGCGCGCTTGCGGTTCTTCTTCTTGATGAGCTGCGGGTTCACGTAGACGTTTTTGCACTCGGCGCTCGACACGAGCACGTTGCCGTTGCGGTCGTAGACGGTGCCGCGCTTGGCGTAGAGGACCTGGCTCGACAGGCGGCGTCCGTCGGCCTCGGCACGGTAGCGCTCGGCGTTGAAGATCTGGTAGTCGGCCAGGCGTGCCAGGCCGGCGGCGCCCATGAGGCCGAACGCGCCCAAAACGACGGTGCGGCGCGAGACGGGCTCGTGCGCCAGATCGGCATGGAGGAGGTCTTTGGTGGGGGCGCCGCAGCGGCGCCGGTCCCCCTGGCCGGGCTGCGGTCGGCCCGAGGAGGTGCGCCGGGCGCGCCCGCGCGATGATGGGTCCTGCCCGCGGGAGCCGCGGGGCGGTATGCGATCGTGTGCCATGGGTGCCTGGGCCCCTTGCTTTACTGCTGATCTGCCTGGGTGGACGAGGCGGCGTCGGTCGAGGTCGAGCCGCCCGTTGCGTGCTCGGTGAAGTCGAGCGTCACGCCGCCCTCGGATGCAACCATACCATAGCCCTCGGCCAAATCGCGGATGCGGGTCGACGCGCCGTAGACCGAGCGCATGACCTCCAGATCCCCGCTCTCGTCCTGTGCGGACTCAAGCTCGTTGGAAAGGGATGCCGCGCCGTTGAGGGAGGCGGCGGTGAAGCTGGCGATGGCGACGCGCGCCGCGCCGAGGGCGCAAAAGACGATCGCCAGCGCGCAGAAGACCTTGATGCAATGGACGAATGCCGGGCTCGTGGCCTGGCTGGCCTCGCGGCCGGCACCCGTGACGACATCGAGGTGCGGACGGGGCGCGACGGCAGGCGCCGGGGCTGCAGTGGCGCGGTCCTGAGCCCGCATGTCATAGGCGAGTGCTGCGTTGGTGGCTCGATATGCCATGGCGATGCGTCCCTCCGTCCCGGTGCGCGGTGTGTGAATAAGCTACGTTTCTGCGGTGCGGGACGCCGGGGATTCGCGTGCGCCGTGCGTCACAGACGCAGCGCGCAGCGGATCTTGGCGGATCTCGCCCGTGGGTTGCGCGCGACCTCTTCGGCCGTGGCAACCAGGGGTTTGCGGGTGATGACCTTGACTATCGGCACGTGTCCGCACACGCACACCGGGATGTCCGGCGGGCAGGTGCACCCTTGGCTTAGCTCCTGGAACAGGCGCTTGACGATGCGGTCCTCCAGCGAATGGTACGAAATGACGCAGATGCGCCCGTTCGGGTTCAGCCAGCGGATCGCCGCCTCAAGGCCGCGCTGGAGCACCTCGAGCTCGTGGTTGACCTCGATGCGGATCGCCTGGAAGCTGCGCCGGGCGGGGTGTCCCCCATGGCGGCGGGCCGCCGCGGGGATCGCCGCCTTGATGGCATCGACCAGATCGATCGTGGTGCGTAGCGGAGCCGTCTGCCGCCGGCGCACGATCTCGCGTGCGATCTGGCGGGCGAACTTCTCCTCTCCATAGACGCGAAGAATCCGGGCGAGGTCGGCTTCGGTGTAGGTGTTCGTGACCTCAGCTGCAGTTAGGGTGTTTGTTCCCGGATCCATCCGCATATCGAGGGGGGCGTCCTCGTGGAACGAGAAGCCCCGGCCGGGGATATCGAGTTGCGGGCTCGAGACGCCCAGATCGAACAGGAAGCCATCGACGCCGGGCACCTCCGCCGAGCAGAGGAGCTCGTCCAGGTTGCCGAAGTTGCCCTTCAACAACCGGTGCGGCGTGCCCGGAGCCTCATCGCTGAGGCGATCGGCAGCGGCCGCAAGCGCCATGTCGTCCTGGTCGACGCCGATCAGCAGGCCATCTTCCCCCACGGCCTCGGCCATCCTCACAGAGTGGCCGGCGCCGCCGAGCGTGCAGTCGCACACGATGGACCCGCGTTTCAGCTCGAGCTGCTCAAGCACCTCGGAGAGCATGACGGGTTCATGCCGATATTCAGGTGTCAACGTTCCCTGTGCCATGTACGTGTCCTTTCTTGGGGGGCAGCTTCGACTAGTCGAAGAAGTCCGCCAGGATGCTCTCGGCGTCGGCGCAGCGGGCCTCGTGCGTCGCGCGGTCCCAAACCACCAGGCGGTCGCCGTTGCCGACGACGGTGACCTCGCGGTCGAGATGCGCTTTCGCGCGGGCGGGCTCCGGAAGGCTGATGCGGGCGGCGGAGTCTATTTCAAGTGTGGTTGCCGCACCGTTCAGCGTCTCCTTGACCACGCGATGAGCCCGGTTGGTGGGATCGAACCCGCCTTTGGCCTCGAACACGGAGTCAAGCCAAGCCTTGAACGTGTCCTCGGTGAACACGTACAGGGCGTCGACCTCCTTTTCAGGAGCGGGCAGGACACGCACATGCTCGTCGAGTTGCTTCCGGAAGGCAGGCGGCAGCGACAGGCGGCCCTTTGCATCGAGATTTCGATCATAGGTACCAGTCAAGTACACTGCGGCGCACCCCCTTAGGCTTCTCGCGGGCATCTGCGGGAGCCACCCCGCTGTCGACGCTTTCAATTCTATGGGCGGCATCCCCTTTTCGCAACACTTTTTCCCACACGCTCCCCCACTCTCCCCCACCGGTACCCACCGACCCCTGAAGGCAGTGTCGAACAGCCGTTTGAGCGAACACAACATGTTGTGTTGCAATGCCCGATTTTCACCAGCTATCGCCGGGCCAAATTCAAGCTAAACCTTCTACCTGAGGTTGAATTGAGTTTTGAAGCAACGGGTGCCGCTTGTGCACGGCTTGTGGAACGCGCAGGTCATCAAGGGTTGATGGCAAATCGCGCCGCGCGCGTGGGGCTGCGGGGCAAAGGCGGGCGCCCAGCGCGCGCAAGCATCAAGGATACGCCGCAGCGGACATCTATATATCGTGGACAATCCGTGCATTTTGGGAGAAATGCGCACCTGCGGCGG
>CABRIF010000093.1 GCA_902470925.1 uncultured Collinsella sp.
CGTCGGCAGCGTCAGATGTGTATAAGAGACAGCAGGTGCACCGGCACCGGTACCGAAACGGGCTGCGGGTGCGCCCGCCAGCGGGTACGGCAGGCCACGACGAATCGTCGTGTTCGCGTCGGCACCGGCACCGAATCTGCCCGGCCAGATGCACACGAGGCACCTGCCGGGGCATAGGCCTGGTCGAGCGCGAGACAAATCGCAAGCGCAGGTCAAATCGCTGCATAATTCAGCTGTTGTGAATCGAGACGCCTACTTCGAGCGCCCTGCAGACGATGCCCCGGCTCTTCGAACGGAACCGTGTGAACTACTACTGCCGTCCATAGGGGCACCTCCTTGCAATCGTATCCCTGGCACGCAGGGTGGCTGGCCTCAGAGCCGCGGGGCACATCCGCCCCCGACGAGCTCCGCAGCGCCGCTGCGCCACGCGATGCCGGCATCGTGCCGAATCGGCCAACCGCCGATGGAGTATACTCCCCCGCCCGCAAAGGTCAACCGCTTTCGCTTAAAAACATAGTGATGCCCTATGCTGGAGCCGCTGCGGGTTCTGGGTTCCAGCTGTCCGCTGCGTTCCGGGTTCGGGCTCCGTCCCTCGGCATGATTCCGGGTTCGGGCTTCATCCATCGGCATGATTCCGGCTGCGGGCTTCATCCATCGGAGCATTTCGAGCTCGCGCTTTATCCGGCGTCAGGCTTCCGGGTTCGCATCACATCCATCGGCATGATTCCGGGTTCAGCCCCCATCCATCGGAGCACAACGGGTGCGGCTTGCAGCCGTCGGCGGACTTCCGGGTTCGGCTTGCAGCCATCGGCATGATTCCGGGTTCGGATTCCGTCCATTCGCGCATCCCGGGTTCGGGCTCCGTCCATCCAGAGCCGTTTTTCGCCTCCAGATGGACATTCGCCGCACCCGCGATGCGCCGACGGCCAGAAGCCGAACCCACGATGCGCCGATACCCGAAAACCGCACCCGGCGGCGCCCAAAACGGCCGAGAGCCGAACCCGAGACGCGCGAGCGGCGGCGGGACGCGGCCGGATGGCCAGGACCCGAACCCGCAGGCGCCCCAAGCAGGCGAGCGCAGAGGCTTGAGCCGCGCCCCCAGATCGCCAAACCACCGTAGGGTCATCGCCTGCAGCATCGACCCCGTCCCCAGATTGTCACACGTCCCCATGGGAAAACGAGAACCCCCGACACTGCCACCGGCACACTCGGGTCGCACGTTGTCACGCCGCCTGTCAGGCACCTCCGCCGGGAGCACGGGTTGCATCCGTCTGATTGGCCGCCGACTGCTTGCGCGTGGCAAAGGTCGGCCCACCATGATCGAACAGCACGCGGTATTGCATCTGCTCAAGATCACCGCGAGCGGCACGCGCGCCCAGGGCGGCATCCGCCTCGTCGGGCAAATGCCAACCGCCGCGCTCATCCGCAAAGCCCGCGACATTGATCGCAGGCAGCTTTCCCCGCATGGACAGGCGCGCTTTCTGGTAATCGGACAGCGGAGCGCCGATTGCCTGGAGCATCAACGCACCCACGTAGCCGATGCTCGCATCCACGTGCCGACTCTCCGCCGCCATGCCCGCAACCTCGTAGTTCGCCCACACCACATACGGGGTCTGCCACATCCGTTTGGTGTGCGCAGCGGCATCCTCCCCGGCAAAAACCGCATCGTTGTAACGATCGGTGAAAAACGGCTGATGATCGCCGTACATCACCACGACCACGGGGCGTCCCAATTCGCGCAGCGAATCCAAAAACGCTGCGAACGCCTCATCGGAGGCATCCGCGAGCGCGCAATACTCGTCTGTCCACACCTTGACCCCTGCATCGACATCCGGGCACGCCAAGTCAAGGCGACGGTTGGCGGGAATGAGCCCCGTGTCGTAGCCGGCATGATTTTGCATGGTCACGTCGTGAATGAAAACGGGCACCTCCGATGTGCGCAGCACCTCCAGGCATGCATCGTAGGTCGCCGCGTCCGTGACCTTGCGACAAAGCTCGGGTGCCCCGGCAAAGTCCTCGATCGTATGGAACTCATCAAAGCCCATGTCGGCGAATACGTTCTCGCGATTCCAGTTCGTTCCATGGTTGGGGTGCATGGCAAGCGTATGGTAGCCGAGCTGCTTGAACTGACGCGCAAGGTTTTCCACGGGGGCCAAGTTATAGGTCATGTACGGGTAAACCCCAGCGCCGATAAACGCCATGGTCTGACCCGTCAAAAACTCGAACTCGCTATTGCACGTGCCGGCACCAAACGCGCTCATATAGCTGACGCCATGCAGCAGCGCATCAGAGATGGCTTTGAAACGAGCGGGTCCCGCATAGCCGCTGTGCAGCCCCTCAAAAATCGAAAGATCGGCGAAGCTCTCGTTCATAATGCACACAATCGAGGGCTTGACCTGTCCGAACTGATCTTCTGCCTGCATGCGAGACGAGGCAGCGCCCAGCATGGCGTCCTGGTCCCACGCTGCGGCATAGCGCCGAATAAGCTCCTCGGCCGCAGCCCGTTGATAGCGCGCGGGTTTAACCGGCACCATTTTCTGCGCGCTCGAGATAAACGTGGGCAGAAACCCTTGCCGATAATAGCTGTCCAACGGCGACCATGCATGCAGGCGAATGGCAAGGTCATCGTAGTAGTCGATGAATGGCTGGACCGCCAAGGCAGCCATTGCGGCCAGAGCCGTGCGACGATCGACTGTAAGCGGCAGGCGGCGGCGCTGCGACTTTGTGCCAGCAGCCGACAACGCCATCGGCTCGGCAGGGGCATCCGCCGCCGCGCCCGCCCCTGCACCGACTGTCGGCGCCACGCCCGCCGCAGAAGCGCGGTCGTCCTTGCGCCGTCGCTCCTCATGCACCAGGACGGGATGAGGCGCCACCACACCCAGCGGCGAAGAAAGCGATAGCACCACGATGCCCAGGGAGGCGCAGGCAATGCCATAGACGCAATATGGCGACAGCTCATAGGCATAACTACCCGCCACCGCTGCCGCCGTCCCAAGGGCAAACAGGTCACCCGGCTGAATGGGCATGGACTTGAAGCTCACCACAACATATTCGGCGACACCCACAGCAGCAAGCGCCATCACGCACGCCGCGGCAAGCGCCCCATGCCGCCGCGGCAAGAAATACATAAACGCCAAAAGGCAAAAGATGAGCACGAACTCGAGCAGGGCGGGAACCGGAGCCATCGCCCACACCACATGATTGGAGGGAAGCTCGAGCGCCAGCGTTGCGCAAACTGCCGCAACGCCCACAATCGCCAAGGCGCGGCGATACGGATGGCGTGCCGGTCCGAAGCGCCGCGCCAAAGCCACGGCGCGCATCTGGGCCGTGGCCCCAGCCGTCAGCGGCGCCGCCAGCACCAGCAGCGATATCGGGTCGTCCTCCACCATACCAAACGCAAAAAGCCCGGCCACAAGCACCGCGACCACCCAAAACACAAAAATCCACAGCGCGCCCGACCAGGGCGCACACGCGCCATCGGCCTCGCGCGCACCACGGACCGCGCCGCGAACACCTATAGCCAACTCGGCTGTCACAACAAGCGCCAACGCGACCAAAATCACCATCGACATCATTCAAATCACTTCCAACCAGCCCTGCGCACCACAGCGCAGGGAGCACGAGACATATGCAAACCTCTACTGCAGACCCATTCCTCGCCAAATGCCGCGACCCGCAAGCAAGCCGATGGAATGAGCCGCCACGGCGCCGAACGCCGCGACACGATGATTGGCATGCATGATGAAATTCCTCCTATAAGAGGCGCGCAAGCGGCCGAAAGACCAATGAGCGCCCGCGCGCGATGTCCAACCGCGCAGGAGGCATCAATCGTTCAGCTGAACTTTGAGAAAAACGAGCGCTGTCAGCCGCGCGCGGCGACAAACCGCGCCGAGCGCGGCACATATGAACGGCAACAGCGCAACAGCAAGAGCCGCAGGGGCAGACGCCGGCGAACAGCCAGCGCGAGACAAACGCAGGCCGACGGCAATCTCGGCACAAACGGCGCACCCTTCGCCCGCGCAGTCGTGATGGAGCTCATGGGCGAGCACCGCTGCAGAAGTCGCGCAGGTAAACGCCAGCACTACGGCCAACATGATGGAAACGAGCTTGCGCGAAGCCGCGCCACCCGCACTGACGGGGCGCTCGCCGAGCGCGGAATCCCGCCGCTTTTCGCGACGTGCGGGCAGGGCGAGAAACAGCCCGCGGTCGTTCCGACTGCCACGCCCGATTGTGCAGCATGCCATCTCACCCCTCCCCTCGCTTCAAAACGAAGCCGACCCTCGCAGGTGGCCCAACTGACCCGTCGTAGGAAAGAATCCTATATTTAAGGTCGGATTCAAATTCTATTGCATGGGTGCGCCCCCACAAGTTAGCCATAGTTTCCCTATGCCGTTTTCACGCAACACGCAATTTGGGGACGGGGTCGATTCGGGATGCAAATTGGGGACGGGGTCGATTCGGGATTGTGCACGAAAGCTGGACCGTCGGAACGATCCGAACTGGAGGTCCGCATGCACGGCCCGGATGCCGTCGAGACCTCCCTGCGCGCGATCGGCACGGGGCCGACGTGAGGAATGTGCCGGTTCCGCTCGGGCCGCATACCCCAGGCGCTCGGCTGGCTCATACCCGACGAGCGGCACCCTGCGCTGGGCAGTACGGTGTAGGTACAAGAAAGCATCCGCAGTCCCCAGGCGTCGCTATCGCCTGCAGCATTGACCCCGTCCCCAAATTGCACGTCCCCAAATTGCACGGGCGACATGGGAGTGCAGACGAAAAGATGGACGCTCGGCACCCAAATCGGTGCATCGCGGGTTCGCGCCATGACCATCGGCGCAACGCGGGTTCGGATTTCTTCCGTTGACGCATCGCGGGTTCGGATTCCATCCATCCAGGCCCCTTTTTCGCCTCCAGATGGACATTCGCCGCACCCGCGATGCGCCGACAGCCGAAAACCGAACCCGGGATGTGTGGGTGACGGCAATTGGGCCCGGGGGCTCGTCGGTGAGGGCAAAACCCGATCCCGCAGACGCCACGGACAGACGGCTGCAACAGCTCGAACTGGGCCGCCAGACCGTCAGAGAACCACCTCCCGCAGCATTGACCTCGTATACAGCTGCCCGCAGACCCTATCGGATAGCCAAGGGTCGCCATCCCATGCAGCATTGACCCCGTCCCCAAACCGAAAGTCGAACCCGGGACGCGCGGGCGGCGCCGAACCGGGCCCAGGGGCCCGGGACAGCCAGCGCCCGGGCCCGCAGGCATCCCGGACGGGCGGGCGCGACAGCCTAGCCCCGCGCCCCCAGGTCGCCAAACCACCGTAGGGTCATCGCCTGCAGCATCAACCCCGTCCCCAAATTGACGTGTCTGCAGTATTGACCCCGTCCCCAAATTGACGTGCGCACAGTATTGACCCCGTCCCCAAATTGAAATCACTCGGCGAGGGTGCGCAGGTAGGAGATCTCGCGCGCGTAGCCGTCCAGGGTGTCGTGGGGCGTCTCGAGGATGAACGGCAGCCCGCGCAGGGCCGGATGACGCACGATCGCGCGCATGACGTGCTCGCCGCCGCCGAGCTCCTCCGCGCCCAGGTAGCCGCCACCGATCACCTCGTGGCGGTCCTTGCGCGCGCCGCGCGGGTTCTTCGAGTCGTTCAGGTGCACCGCGCGCAAGCGCTCGAGGCCCACCACCCGGTCGAAATCGGCCAGCACCCCATCCAGGTCGTTCACGATATCGTAGCCCGCATCCAAAACATGGCAGGTATCCAGGCACACGCCCAGCAGCTCAGGCCGCGCCAGCTCGGGAGCGCGCGCAGCCACCCCGTCGATGATCGCGGCCAGCTCCTCGAAGCTGCGTCCCACCTCGGTGCCCTTGCCCGCCATGGTCTCCAGCAGCACGCAGGTGCGCTGCGCGGGCTCCATCACCTGGCACAGCGCGTCGACGATCAGCTCGATGCCGCGCTCGGCTCCCTGCCCCACGTGCGCACCCGGATGGAAGTTGTAGAAATGACCCGGCAGCATCTCGAGCCGGCGCAGATCCTCGCGCATCGCCTCGAGGGCGAAGGCACGGGCGCGCTCCTTGGCCGAGCAGGGATTGTAGGTGTAGGGCGCATGCGCCACCAACGGGGCGAACGCATGGGCATCCAGCAGCTCGCGCAGCGCCTCGATGTCGGCGGCGTCGATTGGCCGAGCTGCACCGCCGCGCGGGTTGCGAGTGAAGAAGGCGAACGTCGTGGCCCCGATCGACAGCGCGGCCTCGCCCATAGCGGCGTACCCCTTGGCGATCGACAGATGGCATCCGATCTGCAGCATGGCGAACCCTCCCACAGGCAGCGTAGATACAACGATACCGAGCGCCCGCACAAGGGGAGCTCGGTATCGGCATCGTAGCACAGGGGCACCGCGGCGCGCGGCTGCGGCAGAGTGCCCCTATCGCGCGCCACCGCGCGCCACCGCGGGCCACCCGACGCGCGGGCAACACCGCCGGCCAACCCACAGAGAACACGAGATGGCGAAAGCAAGCCCACTGCCCAGCGCGTCAAGCTGGCTCCCCGCGCGCGGCCTGCGCAGGGAGCCCTGTCGCGCTTGCTGCCCGCCGCCCTTTACGCGTCGAGCGCGGAAAAGGCCTGCTCCAGGTCCCAGATGATGTCCTCGGCATTCTCGCACCCGATCGACAATCGGATGGTGGCCGGCGTGATGTGCTGGTCGGCCAGCTCCTCGGCGGTGAGCTGGGAGTGCGTCGTGGTATAGGGGTGCACCACCAGGCTCTTGACGTCGGCGACGTTGGCCAGCAGGCTGAACACCTGCAGGCGGTCGATGAAAGCCCACGCCTCCTTCTGCCCGCCGGCGATCTCGAAGGTGAAGATCGAGGCGCCGCCGCGCGGGAAGCACCGGCTGTAGAGCTCGTGGTCGGGATGGTCGGGCAGGCTCGGGTGGTTCACCGCCGCCACATGGGGATTCGCGACCAGGTACTCCACCACGCGCTTGGTGTTCTCCACATGGCGATCCACGCGCAGCGACAGCGTCTCGGTGCCCTGCAGCAGCAGAAACGCCGCGAACGGGGACAGCGTGGCACCCTCGTCGCGCAGCAGGATGGCGCGCACGTAGGTGGCAAACGCCGCCGGACCGGCCGCCTCGGTGAAGCTCACCCCGTGGTAGCTGGGGTTGGGAGCCGAAATCGGCGCGTAGGCACCGCTTTGCGCCCAGTCGAAGGAGCCGCCGTCCACGATCACGCCGCCCAGCGTGGTGCCGTGCCCGCCGATGAACTTGGTGGCCGAATGCACCACGATGTCGGCGCCGTGCTCGAGCGGGCGGAACAGGTAGGGCGTGCCGAAGGTGTTGTCCACCACCACGGGCAGGCCATGCGCGTGGGCGAGCGCCGCGATGGCGTCGATGTCGGGGATGTCGGAGTTGGGGTTGCCGAGCGTCTCCAGGTACACGAGCTTGGTGTTGTCCTGGATGGCCGCCTCCACCTCCGCCAGGTTGTGCGCGTCCACGAAGGTGGTGCTCACGCCGAACTGCGCCAGCGTGTGGGCCAGCAGGTTGTAGGTACCGCCGTAGATGGTCTTCTGCGCCACCACGTGGTCACCGGCCTGGGCCAAGGCCTGCAACGTGTAGGTGATGGCCGCCGCGCCCGACGCCACGGCCAGAGCCGCCACGCCGCCCTCGAGCGCCGCGATGCGCTCCTCGAACACCGCCTGCGTGCTGTTGGTGAGGCGCCCGTAGATGTTGCCGGCGTCCGCCAGCCCGAAGCGGTCCGCGGCGTGCTGCGCGTTGCGGAACACGTAGCTGGTAGTGGCGTAGATGGGCACCGCACGGGCGTCGGTAGCCGGATCGGGCTGCTCCTGGCCCACGTGCAGCTGCAGGGTGTCGAAGCCGAACTGATGCTGGGGGTTGTCGATGAACTGGCTCATGAAATGCTCCTTTGATGCGAAGGTTCGTAGTTGTGGCGAAACGCCCCTGTTGCGGGCGTTTTATCGCGCAGCGGTGGCCGCATGGGCGCAGAGGCCTGCCGGCTGGTGCGCCAGCGCCGCCTGCGGCCGCCACCTGCGGTATATGCATACTCTCCTACCTGCACGCGGTCCTGCGACGCACGCGCGTCGGCGCGCGGGGGCAGAGATGCCTCTAGCAGCCCATCCCCGTTCGTGCGGCCATACGTTGCAGGCAGGAGCCCTGCATTCGCCCGCGCATCCACGCGCGCATGTCCATGCGTCGCCCACTCGCACGCGAACCGTCACGCATCATCCGCATCGCCGCACCTCCTTCGTCATCGCAGCCCACGGCGTGGGCCGTCATCTCCCGTTCGCACGGCATCCGAGTCGGCATCATGCCAGGCCGTGCATCTCGACCAGCCCGCCGGACGCGATCCCCCAGTCTGCGCCTGAGGTTCGCGTATATCCCTACGGGTTTTGTCGCTTTGTTATAGTAGAGCATTGCAACCCCCTCGCGCGTGAGAATCTGCCATGTTTCGAACGCGTTACGAAGGCGGGCGGGCACGGGTGCAGGCGCGGTGCGGGAGCGGAGCGGCTGCGGGCACATGCCGGTCGCGGGTGCGGGCCGGGGGCGAAAGCAGCTCCCGAATGCAAGCGCGACCCAAGGTCGCCGCAAGCTCGGCTCGAAGCCGACGTGGATGCGCCCCACCGCGCGAACACGGCCGCAGGCCGATGCCCTTGCATGTGCGACCCGGGGCCCTCGCGGCCTGAAGCGGCCCCGGGTGCGATCGTGTCCGCGCAGTGGGGCATAATAGGGACAGCGAATCAACCGACGAAAGGATGCCTGTGAAGGTCATCGTCTACACGGACGGCGCCGCGCGCGGCAACCCCGGCCGCGGGGGCTACGGAGCCGTGCTCAGCTACACCGCCCCCTCGGGCAAGCAGCACACCCTGGAGCTCTCGCGCGGCTACGAGCGCACCACCAACAACCGCATGGAGCTCATGGGGGCCATCGTGGCCCTCGAGGCCCTGCGGCGGCCCTGCGAGGTCGAGCTGCACTCGGATTCCCAGTACGTATGCAACGCCTTCAACAAGCACTGGATCGACGGCTGGCAGAAGCGCGGTTGGAAGACGGCCGCCAAAAAGCCGGTCAAGAACATCGATCTGTGGAAGCGCCTGCTGGCCGCCAAAGAGCCCCATCAGGTGCGTTTCTGCTGGGTGAAGGGTCACGCCGGCCACCCCTTGAACGAGCGCTGCGACGCCCTGGCCACCGGCGCAGCCGATGGAGACGCGCTGGAGCGAGACCTGTCTCTTATACACATCTCCGAGCCCACGAGGCGTAGAGGAATCTCGTATGC
>CABRIF010000094.1 GCA_902470925.1 uncultured Collinsella sp.
TCTACACAAGGAGTATCGTCGGCAGCGTCAGATGTGTATAAGAGACAGCGATATTGTTCTGTAACCCTCACAAGGGGCATTCTTCTAATCAGCTGAACCCTACCATCATTTTCGGTATATTTCAGCATTTTTAGTAAATTGCCATACATCGCATAGCAAAACTCAGGCGAGGTCAGAGGCAGTTTTTTGACACCTTCTATAGGTTTGTCATGCAACGTTTCATGCGGTTGCAATTGGTAGCGTTCATAGATGTTTCAAAGGCGTATCAGGTGCCCGTGCGACGTGCGTTTCACGGCTCAAAGCATCTATCACATCAAAGGAGGATTGGCCCCGAGGTTTCATCGGCGTGTCAGATACCTACGCAACGCGCGCTTTGGAGCCCGAAGCGCGCGTCATATCGGAAAAGGAAGCCGATTCTGGGGCACCTGCATGCCGTGCACCTTGAGATCTAAGCTGTCCCGTTCGGACTCCCAGATTCATGCTCCTCCCGCGCGCAAAGCTAGATGCGCGCCTCGCCTACCCCTTTGCAGATTCCGGGTTCGGATTTCAACCGTCTGGGAATCCATGGTTCGTCTCCTGGCCGTTCAAGGCGGTTTTTCGCCTCCAGATGGACGAAACGCGAACCCGGAATCTGGGCAGCACCCTCAAACGGACAAGGGGCGAACCCGGGATCCCTCCAGCACCTCCAAACGGACCGGACCCGAACCCTGGATCACGATGGCGGCTCTCGATGGACGGGGCCCGAACCCGGAATCAAGACGGCGGCCCCAGACGGACGAAACACGCACCCGGAATTCCGCCAACGCCCCCGGACGGACCGGAAGCGAACCCGGAATCGCCGGGCGGTGCCCAACCGCGAAACGCCTAGAGCATCGGCGCCAGCAGCAGGAAGTAGGCCAGCACCACCACACCGAGCACGATGCGGTACACGCCGAACGCCTTGAAATCGTGCCGGCGCACGAAGCCCATCAGCCACTTGATGGCCACCAGCGAAACCACGAAGGCAACCGCGCAGCCCACCGCCATGATCGCGATCTCGTTGGTGCCGAACGTGCCGCCGTCGAGCACCACGTACTTCACCAGCTTGAGCGCGCTGGCACCAAACATCACGGGAATGGCCAGGAAGAACGTGAACTTGGAGGCAACCGAGCGCGTGCAGCCCAACAGCAGGCCGCCGATGATCGTGGACCCGGAGCGCGAGGTGCCCGGGATCAGCGAGAGCACCTGGAACAGGCCGATCCCCAGCGCCGTCTTCCACGAGAGGTCCTCCAGCGTGGTGATGGCGCCGAAGTCACCGTCCTCCGTGGGCTCTACCGCCGCGGCGGGCTGCGCGAAATGCGCGCCGGCCGGCCGGCTACCGGGCACCACGCCCTCGGCCGCCGCGCGCGCCGCCAGGCTGCGGGCGCGCCAGCTTTCGATCACGATGAACGCCACACCGTACACGATCAGCGCCGCCGCCACCACGGTTGCGTTGTAGAAATGCTCCTCCATGAAGTTGTCCAGCGGGATGCCAATCACCGCCGCGGGAATGCAGCCCAAGATGATCTTGCCCCACAGCTTCAAGGTATCGGAGCGCTCCTCGCGCGTCTTGCCGAAGCCGAACGGCAGCAGGTCGCGCAGGAACAGCACGCACACGGCCAAAATGGCACCCAGCTGGATCACCACGAGGAACATGTTCCAGAACTCCTCGGACACGTTCAGCTTGACGAACTCATCCACCAAGATCATGTGGCCGGTCGAGGAGATGGGCAGCCATTCCGTAATGCCCTCGACCAGGCCCAAAAAGGCGGACTTGAGCAGCTCGATGATGTCCACGGTGCCTCCTTGCAGATTCGAATACGCGCATGCGCCGGGCGCGCGTGCGCCCCGTGCGCATCGAGCGCGGTTTTGCCAAGGCCCTATTATCCCCCGCCTCGACCGGTTACCCCGAAAATGCACTCCGTTCGCGGATTTGCGAACGGTTCGCCCTCCATGGATTCTCCCAAAGGGGTATAACTAGCGTATGGTAAAGCACCATGCGGCGGGCACGGCGCCGGTCGCCCGAGCAAAGGAGGCTCCTATGCACGAGGGTTATACCAAGGTTTTTGTCGCACTCGACGGCACCGAGCAGCAGGATTTCGTGCTGGCGCGCGCCATCAAGGTGGCGGCGAACAACAATGCAAGCCTGGTCATCGGCCATGTGATTGACTCCACGGCACTTGAATCGGCTGGCTCCTATCCGGCCGACCTGGTGCAGGGCCTGCAGGACGCGTTCACCAACTCGATTGCCGACCAGGTTCAGGAGGCAAAGGAGAACCCGGACATCCCCGATGTCGAGGTCATGATTCGCGCCGGCCGCATTCGCGAGACGCTCAAAGACGAACTGCTCGACGTGGTGCAACCCGACCTGGTGCTGTGCGGCGCGCGCGGTCTGTCCTCGATCAAATACGCGCTGCTCGGGTCCATCTCGACTTTCTTGCTCCGCAATACGGAGTGCGATATTCTTGTAGTCAAGTAGGGTTTCCCTGCTTCTTTGCCCCGGTCGCACCACCCATCCGGACTCCATTCCGGTTTCCCCCAATCGCGGCCGGGGCATTGTTATGCCGAGGGGTCGCGCGGTGCGGTGGGCCGAGTGCGGCAACAGCACCGGCGGCCACCGCAGCGGGGCCGCAACAGCGCCGGCAGCTACCGCAGCGGCGCCACGCTGTCGTTTTCAACCAGGCGCGGGGCGAGCACGCGGTCGATAAATGCCGGGGACGCAGAAGCAGGCGCAGCCTCCTCCACATCAGCAGCTTCGGCCAGGCCCTGGCCCCCCGTCGCACCGCGTGTGCCCAAACGGGCCAGCAGCAGCTCGAGCGCATGGTCGGCAAGCTCAGGGACGTTTTGCTCGATGGCAGTCAGCGCCGGTTCGAACAGGGCGTCGGCGGCGGAGTTGTCATAGCTCACCAGCGAATAGTCGCGCGGCACGCGCTTGCCGGCAGCGTACAGGCACTTGAG
Source organism: uncultured Collinsella sp. (assembly GCA_902470925.1). GTDB lineage: Bacteria > Actinomycetota > Coriobacteriia > Coriobacteriales > Coriobacteriaceae > Collinsella. The sequence continues at coordinate 2,977 of CABRIF010000094.1, forward strand.
GGCACCCAGCGCGATATTGTCCGAACTGGCAAACAGCGCGGTGGCGTCGCTTTCCAGCACCCGGGCGGCCGCACGGGCACCATCGGCGATGTAGTAGTCGCTCTCGAACACATAGGTGTCACCCACCGCGATGCCGCGCTCGCTCAGCGCCCGGCGATACCCCGCCAGGCGCGCGCGACCGGTGTGCGACGAGGTGTTCACCAAACAGGCGATGCGCCGATGCCCCGCCTCGATCAGGCGGCGCGTTGCCAGATACCCGCCCAGCTCGCTGTCGAAGCGCACCCGGTCGCACGGCACGGCGTCGATGAAGCGATCCACCATCACGAGCGGCACCGGCAGCGTGGACAGGCTCTCCACCAGGCGCGCATCGGCGTCAAGCTCATGGGCGGTCACCAAAAACAGGCCGTCGACCCCGCGGTTGATGAGCAGGCGCACCAGCTCATCCTCGTGCTCGGAGCTCACGTCGGAATTTAGGATGAACAGGACGTAGCCGTGCTCACGGCATCGGACCTCGAGGTTTTTGGCGAGTGAGGAGAAGAAACGGCTCTCGATGTTCGGCACGATCAGGCCGAGGGTGCGGGACCGCTGCATGACCAGGCTGCGCGCGATCTGGTTGGGCACGTAGCGCAGGCGCGCGGCGGCCTCCTTGATGCGGCGCCGATTCTCCTCCGAGATGCGGCACGGGCGGTCGTTCAGCACGAGCGATACCGCCGAGGGGGACAGCCCCACCTCGCGCGCAATCTCTTTCAGCGTGACCTTCGCCGCCATGCCCGCTCCTCACCCGCCTGTTTTCGGCGCAACCGTATCTCAGGTATCGTGCCGCAGGCCGCCGGAAAGGTCAACCGGGACAAACGCCACCGAGGATCCCGGCCGGCAGGCGAGCCGACAGCTCACCCGGTCATGCACGCAGGCGGACCTGGCGCGCGCAGATACGACGGTGCCGAGCGCGCGAACGCAGCCACCGCGGCAGATCGAGCCCCACGCGCCCAAGCCCGATCAGGCGGGGCCGGGTCGCACTGGCCCTGCCCGCAGTTGGGTTGGGCGCGCACGCGCAGCCCACCCCCTACAGCTCGAGCACCACTAGGGCATCATGGGCGAAGGGGTGCTGCGGCACGAGCACGCGTCCGTCCGCCCCGCGCTGTGCCGTCAGATGCGCCACCCGGCGCTGTTCAAGGTCGAGCGCGTAGGCGCGACAGGTGCCAGCGGCGCCCTCGGCGCTCCCCGGTCCCACCGTATCGCCGCCGGGCTGCCCCGCATCCTCGCACCCGCGCAGCCGCAGGCGCGTCGCGTGGGGCAGATACGCCACCACGCGCGACCCCGCACGCGCCACCCGGATAGCCTCACGGTCGTCATCCAGCAGCTCCTGCGCCGGCTCCAGCGGCGCGGCGGCGCATATGCGCTCCAGAACCTGGGGGATCAGCCCGAAGTCCCACGCACCTGCGAACTGCAGGCACTCCTGCCATCGGTACGGCGCGTCGAACCCCTCGCCCAGCGCCGACGCCCCGCTTGCCACCGTCTGCCAATTCCAGACGCCGTGCGCGCCGTAGGTCACGCCGGCCGACGCGCCCGACAGGATGCTCGACCAGGCGCTCGCCCGGCAATCCCGCGCCGAGAACCGCCAGTACACGTTGCGGCTGGCACCCATCTGCTCATAGCACGGCTCGGCATTCACCAGCGGCTTTTTGGGGTAGCGCGCGCGGAAATCGACCGGCAGCCGCCATGCCTCGTCCTGCGCCCCATAGTTATGGCCCGGCTGAAACATATAGAAGTCCAAACGGTCCAGAAACTGCTCGGGCAGGGTGCGGTTGGCGCGGTTGATGTGCATGCAGCGCAGTTGCTCGGGGGCCTCGGCGCAGATCGCATCCAGCGCCTCCTCGTAATAGCGCACGGCCTCCTCGCTCGAAAAGTCCGTGTCGCCCGAGACCACGTACACCGGGTCGAACGCACCCAGCTCCTCAACCACGCGATGCACGTGCGCGCGCACCTCCTGCAGGGGCATGCAAGGTGCACCCATCCGCTGGGCGATGGCGCTGCCCCAGGTTCCCGGCACGTAGTTGCACCACAACAGCACGAGCGCCGGCCGCAAACCGTGAGCCTGCGCGCGGCGGCACATCTCACGGGCGCGCTCCCACCACTGCGGATTCGGGGCCGTCCAATCGAACACCGTGCCGTCGTCGCTGGCATAGGGGTAGATGCCCAAATCGGGCCGGCAGCGGTCCCACTGGGGCAGCGTATTGATCTGCAGGACATTCATCCCCTGCTCCGCGCGGCGAGCAAGGTAGTACTCCCAATCGTCGAGCGCGATGTTCGAAAATGCGCTCCAGCAGGTATCGGCAAGCCAAAACCACGGGCGGCCATCGCAGGTAAAGCCGTCTCCGCGCTCGTTGACGGCCAGCGCACCGAGCGGGTGACGAACTCGAGCTGCTCCGGTGGCCCGCACGGTCTCCGCAACCTGCGCTCCGCCAAACGGTGCCGTGGCCCCATTCACACGTTGCTCCCGCATCCCGGCCCTGTCGTTCATGGCGCTCATCGCACGCCCCTTTCGCTCTTTGGCATCACCTAACACGCACCGCCGCCGCACACGCACCGCGCTCACAAATCCATGCGTCCACCGTTGCGGCGGGCACCCGTCCCAGCAAACGCGCACATGCCCACCGGAAACGATGGGCACGGCGCGTGCACCTTGTTATACAGCTGCGGTCGCAGCCCTTCGCCCGCGCAAGCACGCGGGAACACAGAACACGTCGCCCCTGCAGCTCAACCCACGCAATCGGGCCGTCTACTCCTCCATTGCGGCGAGCTCCTCGGCGGTAAAGCCGGTGAAGAATACCACGGCCGCGGCGATCACGAAAGCCACCGCCATGCCCAGCACAGCGAAGATGGTGTTCATCTGGCCACCCTGGAAGTAGTTGAGCACCACCATGAAGTTCGCGGCACCGCCAGCCAGATAATACGTCACGCCCAGCAGGCCCGACACCACCGCGCCGATGGACCCGCCAATAAACATGCCCAACATCGTGCGACGGAAGCGCATGATCACGCCGAACAGCGCCGGCTCGGTCACGCCGCCTGCGATCGCCGAGATCACGTAGCCCAGCGCCATGCCCTTCTCGTCCTTGTTCTTCAGGCGCAGGAAGGCGCCGAATGCGCAGCCCCACACCGCGGTCATGGCACAGTTGGTGGCAACGAAGACGAACGGGTCGTACCCCACCTGAATGATCTGCATCTGGGCCAGCAAGATCACCGGCATGTGCATACCGGCGACCACGAACAGCTGCCAGAACGCACCCAGGACCGCCATAACCACCAGGATGCCGAGCGTACCCCAGTCGGCAACGGCAAACAGCGCGTTGGCGATGAGGTTGCCGAGCTCGTTGCCGATGGGGGCGAGCACGATCAGGGCAATCGGCACCGTCACGATCATGGTGCAAAACGGCGTGAACACCGTGGACAGCACGTCGGGCATGCGCTTTTTGAAGAACCGCTCGACCACGTAGAGCACCGGGATGGTCAGGATGATGGGCAGCACGCTTTGCGCGTAGTTGGCCGCGGCGATGTGCAGGCCGTACACGCTCACGATGCCGCTGCCGCCCTCGGCCGCCGCCGACACGATGGATGGGGCCATGAGCACGCCGCCGGTGAGCATGCCGAGCACCGGGCTGGCGCCGAGCTTTTTGGCCGCGGCGTAACCCAGGTAGATGGGCAGGAAGTAGAACGTTGCCTCGTAGAGCGTGGTGTAGAAGAAGGTGTAGGTGGGATCGGTGTCCGCCACCAGGTTGAGCATCTGCGGGCCCAAGATCACCGCGAAGGTGCGGAACAGGCCGCCGGCCATGAGCAGCGGGATGAGCTGAGTCATGGAGCCCGACAGATAGTCGAGGATGCGGCTGCCCACGAGCGCCGGCGTGAGCTTCTCCTTGGGCGCGTCGAGGTTCTCGTCAACCGGAGCGCCCTTCGCCACGCCACTGATCGCCACGAACTCGTCGGGCACCTTCGGCACGTTCTGGCCGATGATCACCTGCAGCTGCGTGCCCGAGAACTGGCATCCCAGCACGCCCTTGACCTTCTTGATGCCCTCAAGGTCGGCACGCGCGTTGTCGGCAAGCGTCAGACGCAGGCGCGTCATGCAATTCGTCGCCGCACGCACGTTTTCGGCACCGCCTACCAGCGCCAGCACATCGGTGGCGATCTGTTTATTGTCAACTGCCATGGGACCCCTCCCTGTGGTTCTGTGGGCCACGCGGTCTGCCGTTCGGGTGGCCCTTGCTTGATGTAAACATGTTTAGTCACTGTTTACGCTTGATACTGTACTTGTTCTGCGCGTGCCGTGCGCAACAATCCGGTGAACGGTATCAAATCGGGGGGTGAGCGTGCACATGCGGGACGCCGCGCCTCGTTGTTTGCGATGACAGAGTCCAAAACAGTACCATGAGGGAGCTGCGAAGTCATGACAAGGCGCTCACCATTGTCTTTCGCTATGCGACCACGCGGCGACAGCACACGCGGCTGCATTCACGCACCGGCGCGAACCTGCACGCGTCACCATCTCGGTGCACCGTTCGCGCGCGGGCGGCAACCGTTTGCCGACAGGTTTGGGAGCACTCGTCACACTGGCCCTATACTAAACATGTTTACTATTGTCTATGCAGAAAGGAAGCATCATGCCATACCAACCAAGCTATGCAACCGTCACCCGTATGGGCGATTTCGGGCCGTGGATCTCCCGTCTCATCCTCACCCTGCCTGCACCCGTGCGTGCGAGCGAGGTCACCCCGGCGCCCTTCAACGTGTTCTGCGCCCGCTGCGAGCGCGCCGACGGAAGCGTCGTGATGCACGCGCCGCGCGACGGGAGCGTCCCGGCCGCGCCGTCCCAGGGCTTCATCCACGTCCTGGCGGCCCAGCCGTGCACCGAGGATGGAGCGCCCGCCAACGCCAGCACGCACGTTGCACTCGACCTGCCCGAATGTCCGCTCACCAAGACCATCGAGGGCGATGTGCTGCAATCGCGCTTCGTGGACTGCCGCTTCCGCGTGACCCAGCTTGCCGACCTGCCGGGCGCGAACGGCCCGGCAACCGGCCTGGTTTTCGACACCTGCACGCGCAGCCTCTCCCCGCAGCTCGCCGGCTGGCACCGTGCGCAGATGTCTCGGCCCGTTGACGGCATCCAACTCGCCTACGGTTACTACGAGCCCAGCTTCGAGGCCGCGCCGTCTGCGGCCGGCCACTTCGCCCCCAAGCGCGAGGTCCCGCGCAAAGCCGCGCTCATCGTGTGGCTCCACGGGGCCGGAGAGGGCGGCCAGGAAGTCGAGCGCGCCTACACCGGCAACCGCGTGACCGCCCTATCCCAACCCCACATCCAGAACTTCTTCGGCGGGGCGGCCTGGGTCGTGGTCCCGCAGGCGCCGACGTTTTGGATGGACGACGGTCACGAGCAGCTCGGACGTTCGAATAAAAGCATCTACGCCGCCCCGCTCAAGGCGCTGATCGACGAGTTTGTGGCCGCGCACGCCGACCGTATCGACCCGGAGCGCATCGTGATCGGCGGCTTGTCCAACGGCGGCTTCATGACCGTGCGCATGTGCGTCGACTACCCCGGGTTCTTCTGCGCCGGCATCCCCGTATGCGCACCGTTTTTTGCTGCCAACCAAACGCCCTCGGCGGTAGCGGCGCTGGCGCGCACGCCGCTGTGGTTCGTCCACAGCAAGGGCGACGAGCTGGTCGACCCCGCCGATACCGCGCTGCCGCTCTACCGGCGGCTGCGCGAGCAGGGGTCGGAGGTGCATATGACCTATTTCGACCATGTCGAGGATCTCACGGGCGTCTATCGCGAGGCCGATGGGTCACCCAAAAAGACCTTCAACCACGGTGTGTGGATCCATGTGTATAACGACTTTTGCCACACCGACTTGGACGGGACGAACGTGCTGGTAGATGGCGAACCAGTCGGCGTGTGGGAATGGGCGGCACGCATGCGGCAGGCGCAAGCGTAACGGCGCGCGGGCGGCGGGCCTGCGCGGCGGGTGCCGGTGCAGCGGCACGGGGACGTCGGGCAGCCACGGCGGGCGCCAGCGCAGCCGCGGCTGCGCCCGGGTGGTTGGGGTCGGGCCTGGGCGGATGGTCGGGCCCGACCCCAACCACC
>CABRIF010000095.1 GCA_902470925.1 uncultured Collinsella sp.
TCTACACAAGGAGTATCGTCGGCAGCGTCAGATGTGTATAAGAGACAGTTGGAAACATTTGCGTGTAAAACCGAATAGAAAATCGCCGATACACGGCATCTATGCTGTGAACACTTTGTCAAACTAAAGATATTGCAACCAATTCCGGAGATTGTCCTCACTCAAGTATGCAAAAGTGCGCTATGGTATTGACACACCGGATGCACGCTTGCCCATGCCTGGCAGCGTGAAAGCCGGTTGAAGGGGCGCTCAACCGATGCGCGTGCCGCACGTGCGTCACCGTGTCGCTGCTCCCCGGAAGGCTTGATTTAAGGAGGAAGGCATGGCTACACCCAAGTTTACCCAGCCCGTCGTCGGGCGCCGCACGTTCATCGGCGGTACGCTGGCGGCAAGCGCACTGGCGGCTCTGGCCGGCTGCGGCGGCGGCAAGGGCGGCAGCTCCGCGGGCGGCGGTGACAACGTGCTGAGCTTCTACCTCAGCGAGCCTGCCTACATCGACCCGTATAACGCGCAGGAGAACCAGGGCACCGTCGTCGTGCGCGCCTGCTTCGACGGTCTTATGACCTGGGACTGGGACACCAACAGCGCGGTCCCCATGTGCGCCGCCGAGGCCCCCACGCTCTCCGATGACGCCCTCACCTACACCTTCAAGCTCCGCGAGGGCATGAAATTCCACAACGGCGATGCCGTGGATGCCGCCTCCTTCAAGCGTGGCTGGGAGCGCGTCGCGTCCTCCAAGGGCGTCAAGGACACCCCGTCCGACATCGCCTACCACCTGGCTCCGGTTGCCGGCTACGATGAGTTCCACAGCGGCTCTGCCGACGAGCTCTCCGGTGTCGTCGCCGTTGACGAGCTGACCCTGCAGGTCACCCTGTCCTCTCCCATGGCCGACTGGCCGGCCGTCTGCTGCCACCCGGGCTTGGTGCCGGTGCCGCAGGCCGCCATCGACGATCCGGATTCCTTCCTGGAGCAGCCGATCGGCAACGGCCCCTTCAAGATGGATGAGGCTTGGAAGCACAACCAGTACATCAACCTCGTCAAGTTCGACGATTACTACGGTGACGCCCCCAAGGTCGACAGCGTCTACTGCTCCATCCAGAAGGACCCGAACACCGCCTACAAGGAGTTCCAGGCCGGCTCGATCGACTTTGCTCAGATCCCCACGGGCAAGATCAAGGAGTGCCAGGACAGCTACGGCACCTCCGAGGACGGCTACACCGTCACCCCGGGCAAGCAGTGCCTGCTGGGTACCGAGCTGTCCGCCTACTTCCTGATCCTCAACTCCGACGATCCGGTGCTGGCCGACGTCGACGTGCGTCACGCCATGTCCCTGGCCATCAACCGCCAGAACATCGTGGACACCCTCTATGAGGGCAGCCGCAAGCCTGCTACCTCCATCATGCCGACCGCGATCGACGATGACGAGGAGAACACCTGGACCTACTGCGCCTATGATCCCGATCAGGCCAAGCAGATCCTCGACGCCAAGTACCCGGCCGATGCCGACGGCAAGCGCGGCCTGTCCGTCACGCTGAACTACAACGGCGATGGTGGTCACGAGGACCTCATGTCCGCGATCCAGCTCGACCTCGAGGCCGTGGGCTTCACCGTTACCCAGGACACGGTCGAGTGGGCTACCTACCTTACCAACCTCGGCGATGGCAACTTCTCCGTGGCGCGCCTGGGCTGGACGGCTGACTATCCCACCATGGATAACTTCCTGTATCCGAACTTCTTCAGCACGGCTGACAACAACTACGAGAAGTACAACAAGCCCGAGATCGACGCCGCCATCCTGGCCGCGCGTGAGATCCAGGACGAGGAGGAGCGCCGCGCCGCCTGCCGTAAGATCTGCGCGCAGATCGGCGAGGACATGCCGGTCATCCCGATCATGTTCTATGCGCACAACTACGTGGGCTCCGAGCGTCTGAAGAGCTTCAACTACGACGCCCAGACGATCCCGCACTTCGAGACCGCTGAGCTCGCCTAACGTCTCGTCATGCATCGAGCATAGACCCGATAGCGTCTGCAAGCAGGACATCGCAGCTCGCGGTGTCCTGCTTCTTATTATTCTGCCTGCATATCTACGCACAATCCCCGCAGTATCGGTAAACGGGTGCCGTATAATAGGGGGTTATGTCGCGGTATTCGCTGCCGCGGCGGGCACTGTCCACCAGACAAGGGAGGGTATCGCTGTGCTAAGGTACATCCTCAAGCGAATCCTGCAGTTCATCCCTGTCTTCCTCGGTGTCACGCTCATTCTGTTCATCATGCAGAATGTCGTGCCCGGCGATCCCATCAAGCTGATCGCCGGCGAGAAGAAGCTCGATCCGGTAACGGAGATGAACATCCGCGCCGCTCACGGCCTGATCAAGACCGACGCGGACGGCAACATCGTGTACGACGAGAACGGCGACACGATCGAGACCCCTATGTGGGAGCGTTATTTCACGTATCTGAATAGCCTGCTGCATGGAGACCTGGGCACCTCGTACCAGCGCGGTACGTCGGTCGATTCGATCATCCTGTCGGCCTATCCATACACGGTGCAGTTGGCGTTGGTCGCAATCGTGATCGAGGCGGTGGTCGGTATCGGCGCGGGCATCATCTCGGCGATCAAGCGCTATTCCTTCTGGGATGTGCTGGTAACGCTCACCACCTCGGTGCTGGTGGCCATGCCCGCCTTCTGGTTCGGTATGCTGCTGCAGCTGATCTTCGGCATCTGGCTGAAGGATGCCACGGGCGGGGCCTTGGCGCTTCCCGTGTCGGGCGTCGCCGGCCCGCGCGCGCTGTTCCCCGAGTGGATGTACTACATCCTGCCCGCGCTCACGCTCGCGGCGGTTTCCACTGCCTACTCCGCGCGCATCATGCGCTCGCAGCTGATCGAGGTCATGAACCAGGACTACATTCGCACGGCCAAGGCCAAGGGTCTGTCCAAGGGCTCGATCATCCTCCATCATGCGCTCAAAAACGCGCTGATCCCGGTTGTCACCTATATCGGCATGGACTTCGGCGCCATGCTGTCCGGTGCCATCCTCACCGAGACGGTGTTCAACTGGCCCGGTATCGGACGCGAGACCTACACCGCCATCACCCAGCGCGACTGGCCCATCGTTATGGGCTCGGTCACGGTCATCGTGGTCGTGGTTATGGTCATCAACCTGATCGTTGACGTGAGCTACGCGTTCCTCGATCCCCGTATTCGCCTCGGCAATGCGGGCAAAGAGTAGGAGGGCACCATGCAGTACCCCTTCAATGAGATGGAGCAGACGGGTGCGGCTGCCGTTACAGCCCAGCCCAAGGCGGCTGCCGCCGCTCCTTCGCGCACCCTGTGGGGTGACGCCTTCAAGCGCCTGACGAAGAACAAGCTCGCCGTCGCCGCGGCCATCTGGATCGTGCTCGTCGTCATCGTGGCGGCCACCGCCGACCTGTGGGTCCCGCAGACCCTGGGCGACCCCACGGCGTCGGACTCCACCACCATGGCGATGAACTCGCGTCAGCCGCCGTCGCTTGAGCACCCGTTCGGCACCGACACGCTCGGTCGCGACGTGCTGTCCCGCGTCATCTACGGTGCGCGCATCTCGCTCACCGTCGGTTTGGTCGCCACCGGCATCTCCACGCTGATCGGTTTGGTGATGGGCGCGATCGCGGCGTACTACGGCGGGATCTGGGACACGATCATCATGCGCCTGGCCGATATTTTCCTGGCCTTCCCGTACACCTTGTTCGTCATCGCGATGATCGCGGTGATCGGCAACGGCATCCAAAACGTGTTCTTCGCGATCGGCGTTTTGGGTTGGCCGCAGGTGGCGCGCGTGTTTAGAAGCGCCATCCTGTCGGTGAAGGAGAGCGACTACGTGGACGCCGGCCGTGCCATGGGCGCGTCGGACTTCCGCATCATCGTGCGCCACATCTTCCCGAACTCCGTTGCCTCCATCGTGGTGTACGCCACCATGAACATCGGCGGCGCCATCCTGACCGAGTCGGCCCTGTCGTTCTTGGGCATGGGTGTCGTCCCGCCCGATCCCTCGTGGGGCACGCTGATCCAGGACGGTCAGCAGTTCCTCGAGACGCAGCCGTGGCTCATGATCATGCCCGGCCTGGCGATTCTGACCACCGTGCTGGCATTCACGCTGCTGGGCGACGGCCTGCGTGACGCCCTGGACGTCAAGATGAAGGACGCGTAAAGAGCTATGGCTAGGAATAAGAAGAACTTCGTCGACCTGAAGGAGCAGCCGATCCCCGAGGGTCAGCACCTGCTCGAGGTCGACAACCTCAAGATGTACTTCCATACCGAGGACGGCATCGTGCATGCGGTCGACGGCGTGAGCTACACGCTGGACCGCGGCGAGACGCTGGGCGTGGTAGGCGAGTCGGGCTCCGGTAAGTCCGTGACCGCCATGACCATCATGGGCCTCATCTCCATGCCCCCGGGCAAGGTGGAGGGCGGTACGGTGACCTATCGCGGGCGCGATCTGCTCAACATGAGCGAAGAGGAGATGCAGCACGTCCGCGGCAACGACATCGCCATGATCTTCCAGGACCCCATGACCTCCCTGAACCCGGTCTACAAGATCGGTCGCCAGGTGGGCGAGGGCCTGCGCCTGCACCGCGGCTACTCCAAGGCCGAGGCGCTCAAGCGCGCCACCGAGCTGCTTGACCTCGTGGGCATCCCCGAGCCCGAGAAGCGCGTGAACGAGTATCCGCACCAGTTCTCCGGTGGTATGCGCCAGCGCGTCATGATCGCCATGGCGCTCGCCTGCGATCCGGACATCCTGATCGCCGACGAGCCCACCACGGCGCTGGACGTGACCATCCAGGCGCAGATCATCGAGCTCATGCAGGAGATGCAGGAGAAGAACGGCAACGCGATCATCATGATCACCCACGACCTGGGCGTCGTGGCCGACATGGCCGACAAGATCATGGTCATGTATGCCGGCCATCCCGTCGAGTTCGGCACCGCCGACGAGATCTTCTACGAGAGCCGCCATCCGTATACCTGGGGCCTTATCCGCTCCATCCCGGAGCAGGCGACCGATGAGAAGAAGCCGCTCACGCCCATCAAGGGCAATCCGCCCTCGCTGGTGAATCTGCCGAAGGGCTGCGCCTTCGCACCGCGTTGCCCGTACGCCACGGAGCTGTGCCACCGCGAGCGTCCCCAGAAGTTCACCACCGAAAGCGGTCACTACGCCGAGTGCCACTACGCCGACGACCCTGAGTTCCTCAAGCGCTTTGCGCCCGATACCTCGCGTTCGCGCGGCACCATGCCCACGGTGATCCCCGATGACGCCCCGAAGGGAGGCGAGCGCTAAGATGGCTCAGTCCAACGAGAACATGCCCCTGCTGAAGGTCGAGCACCTCTGCAAGGAGTTCCCCACGGCCTCCGGCCTGTCCGCGCGCTTCTCCAAGCGCGTGGTGTCCGCCGTCAACGACGTCTCCTTCGAGATCCGCGCCGGCGAGACCTTCGGCTTGGTGGGCGAGTCCGGCTGCGGCAAGTCCACAACCGGTCGCGCCATCATGCATCTGGACCCGCCGACCTCCGGCAAGGTGTACTTCGAGGGCCGCGACGTTTCCAAGATGAGCAAAAAAGAGCTCAAGGCCATGCGCCGCGAGATGCAGTTCATCTTCCAGGATCCCTATGCGAGCCTGAACCCGCGCATGACCATCGGCGAGATCATCGCCGAGCCCATGGTGATTCACGGCATCGGCACGCCCGAGGAGCGCCAGGCGCGCGTCCGCGAGCTGCTGGACGTGGTGGGCCTGAACCCGGAGCACATCAACCGCTACCCGCACGAGTTCTCCGGCGGCCAGCGTCAGCGCGTGGGCATCGCCCGTTCGTTCATCCTGCGCCCGAAGCTGATCATCTGCGACGAGCCCGTCTCCGCGCTCGACGTTTCGATCCAGGCGCAGGTGCTGAATCTGCTGAAGGACCTGCAGCGGCAGTACGGCACGGCCTACCTGTTCATCGCACACGACCTGTCGGTGGTGCAGCACATCTCCGACCGCGTGGCCGTGATGTATCTGGGCAAGATGGTTGAGCTTTCCGACTGGAAGAGCCTGTACGCCGAGCCCAACCACCCCTACACGCAGTCGCTGCTGTCCGCGGTGCCGATTCCCGATCCGGACATCCAGAAGAACCGCAAGCGTATCATCCTCGCGGGCGATCCGCCCTCGCCGATCGATCCGCCCACCGGCTGCCGGTTCCACACGCGCTGCCCGATCGCTCAGGAGATCTGCTCGCGTGAGATCCCGTCGTTCGACGAGATCCAGCCGGGGCATTTCTGCGCCTGCCACTGTGCGGCGCCGTTCCCCATCAAGGAGAGCCACATCAACCTGTAAGGTTGCTGTGCGGCTCGGGCCGAGTGCGCGCGTGCGCATAGCCGTCTGCGGCGCCTCGAGACTGCCTCCCATCTTTTGAATTGGCTCGTGCCGTTCAAGAGGTGGGAGGTTTTTGTATGCGGCGACGTGCTGCTGGGGTGGCTGGGCGCGTAGGAGATGCCGTGTTGTGCCAGTTTGCGGCGGGGCGAGTGCCCCTGTGCGCCGCCGTGCGCATGGTTGTCGCGGGTGCCGCCGCGCCGTCGTGCATATGGCCCGTGTGTTGGCGCCCCTGTACGTTTCGGCACGCCGCCGCGCATGCGGCTCCCGTGCGCTCCCGCCCCCTATGTGCCCGTTGCCAGATTGTGTGTGAAAACCGCTGCGTTGGGCGCGGATTGGTTTAGGGTGGATGCAAGTGATTCGATTTGACGAGCGGGGAGGGCCCGGTGCTTGATCGACGTGCGTTTCTAGGCGGTATGGCGAGTTTGGCCGCCGTGCCGTGGCTGGCCGGTTGCGGACGCGTGGCCGAGGTGTTCGAGCACGACGATGACGAGCAGGAAAGCGGATCGTGGCTGCGCTGCTGCATCGATGCGCCGGCGAGCATCGATCCCGCCACGCTGGTGGATGCAGCCGGCGCTCAGGTGGCGCTGCAGCTGTTCGACCCGCTCATGCGCTACGATCCGATCTCCCATGAGCTGACCTGCCTGGCTGCCTCCTCATATGAGGTGTCCGCCGATGCGCGTACGTTCACCTTCCACTTGAAGGAGGGTGCGACCTTTCATACGGGCGACGCGGTGGATGCCGCGAGCTTCAAGCGCGCATGGGAGCGCCTGTTCACGGCTGAGCTTACCGGGGACGACGCGGCGGATGAGGACTCCGTGGTTGCGCCGAACGCGGCGTTGCTGACGCATGTTTCGGGCTGGGAGGCCTGTCGCGACGGGAGCGCTACCGAGCTCGCGGGCGTGACGTGCCCGGATACGCTTACGCTCCAGGTTGCACTTGACGATGCGTTTGCCGAGTTCCCGGCGCTGCTGTGCCATCCGGCGCTCTCGCCGGTGCCGGCGTCGGCCATAAGCGATGCTGCGGCGTTCGCGCTCACGCCGCAGGGTAACGGCGCGTTCGCCTTCGAGGCCGCGCGCGAGGACGGCGACGCGATCAGGCTGGTGCGCAACGATGCGTACGCGGGCGACGCCCCTGCCCTCGACGGCGTGAAGTTCGTGACTGAGTCCGACACCGCTGCGGCGTTCAAGCGCTACGAGGCGGGCGATGCGGACCTGTGCTCCGTGCCTGTCGAGCAGCTGGAGAACGTGAAGAAGAATATGGGCGAGTCGGAGGACGGATACCGCGCCACGGCAGGGCATCGGCTGCTGCGTGGCCCTCGTCTGCAGCTGCAGTATCTAGTGTGCAATATGGCTTCGGCCAAGCTGGCCAACCTTCCCCTGCGCCGTGCGCTGTCCTGTGCGATCGATCGGGATGCGCTGGCGGAAAAAACCCTGAGCGGCGCTTATGTGGCGGCCACGGGCCTCCTTAGCCCGTGCTTGGGTACGGTGGATGCGTGGAGCGCGTGCACCTATGATGCCGAGCAGGCCGCGTCGCTGCTCGAAGCCGGCTATCCGGCCGATGAGTCCGGGGCGCGTGAGCTCACCGTGGCGCTTGCCTGCTCCAAGCACGGGGTGGCGCCCAAGATCGCGGATGCGGTGGTGAGCGATCTTTCCGCGCTCGGCGTGAAGGTCACCATCGAGCTGTCCGAGCGAGCGGATTTACTGGAGCGCCTGCGTACGGGTGACTTCGAGCTGGCGCTTACGAGTTGGGCGCCGCCGGCGCCCTCCTGGGACGCGGCGGTGGCGCCGCTCGTTGCGAGTTCGTATGCGGGGCAGGCCAACGTTTCGGGCTATGCGGAAGCCTCGGTTGATGAGGCGCTTGCGTCGGCGCGTGCGGCAACGGATTCGTCCACGCGGCAGGGTCTGATCGCCGGTGCGCTTGCAACGGCGGGCGAGGCTCTGCCGGTGATCCCGCTCGCGTTCGCCGCGCCGCCGGTGGTTGTGTCCGAGCACGTGGCGACGCTCGAGCTCGGTGCCTTCGGTGCCGCGCGCCTGTCCGAGGCCACGCTCGTGTAGAAATCGTTTTGGGCCGCGGCGCGCTTGCGAGGCCGCTTTGGGCCGCGGCGCGTCTGCGGGATTGCCTTGGGCCGCAGAGCGCTTGCGGATCGCTTGAAACAATGCTCACTAGTACGGCCGCGCGGCTCGGCGCCTTCAGATCGCCCGTATGGCCCGCATGCTTCGCCACCTGCGGTCCACCCGCGAATGTGGGTTCGGATTCAGTCCGTTGGCAAATAAAGGGTGCGGGTTCTGTCCATCGGCAAAAGTTGGGTGCGTGCATTGTCCATCCGGAGGCAAAAAACGCCCCCAGATGGACATATGCCGAACCCTAAATCCCTCGATGGCCGAAAACCGAACCCGGAATGCCTCGCCGCTTGCGTCCCGTCGGCCTCCCGTCAGCCCGCCGACACCTCACCATCTTGTCGGTGCCCCGCCAGCCCGCCGGTATCCCGCCGTCTTGCCGGGGCACCGGCGTCCTGCCGCACGCCTCCAGCCCGTCGCCGCGCCGGCGACATCTCGTCGCGTGCCGACGCCCCGCCATCTCGTTGTCGCCTGCGCGCCGTCCTGAGGACACCCCGCCCGCGCGCAAGCTCGCCGGCCCTCGCCCGCGAATGTGGGTTCGGATTCAGTCCGTTGGCAAATAAAGGGTGCGGGTTCTG
>CABRIF010000096.1 GCA_902470925.1 uncultured Collinsella sp.
GATTCCTCTACGTCTCGTGGGCTCGGAGATGTGTATAAGAGACAGGTATGAAGACGCCATGAGCCGCCGATGTCGCTCGACAGTTCGGGTGTTTGCCGCTGCTGGGGTAGGGTGAGGGCGGCGCGGAGACGTTGTGGGTCGCTGATATCACCTGTGCGATTCGATGCTCGCCGCGGCGCGTTCGAGTGTTCTAGCAATATGGATGAGACTGGGCTCAGCCGTGATGGAGCGCAGCAGGCATTGCGGGCCGTCGGCGCTACGCTGGGTCCGCGTTTTGCCCGTCGGCGGCATGGCTGGTTCGCGTTCGGGCCCTACGACGACGCCAGCCTCGCGCCCCGGCTATCAGCGACGTAGCGGGTTCGTATTTCGGCCGTCAGCGGCACGGCGGGTTCGCGTTCGGGCCATCGGCGACGCAGCGGGTTCGCGTTTCGTCCGTACGACGATTCCGGGTTCGCATCTTGTCCGTCTACAACTTCTCGGGTTCGTATCTTGTCCATCGGTGGTTTTCCGGGTTCGGGTTTTGTCCATTCAAGGATTCCGGGTTCGGATATGGTCCATCTGGAACTGTTTTTAGCCCTCAGATGGACGAAGGACGAACCCAGGATTGGCGGATGGACGAAATCCGAACCCAGGATCGGCGGATGGCCGAAAACCGAACCCGAGATTGGCGGATGGACGAAATCCGAACCCAACATGCCCTGTCGGGAGGGTTGGAGCACGTTGATGGACAAACGTCGAACCCAGCATGCCCGGTCGGGCGGGTTGGAGCGTGTTGATGGCCGAACGTCGAACCCAGGCTACGACGATTGGGCGAGATGTGGGCATGGGTTGCGTCGATGGCAGCGAAACGAACCCGGAGATGGCGCCGCCGTGCAATCGGCTGCGTGCGGCGGCAACGGTCCCTCGTAGAGACGACGTCCTTGCGGGGCGGGCTCCCCTGCGGCGACGCCCCTGTGCGGAAATGCCCTCCACGGGGCTTCCGCGCGAGCCCGTCCCCAGCCCTTTGGAGGCGCCGCCGCGCGATCCGCTGTACGCGGCGGCGATGGCCCCTGTGCGGCGACGGTTTCTCTGTGCCGAGGGCCCGAGGCAACAACCCCGATGGCGATGCCACTGCGCGGAAATGGCCCCGAGGCGACGCGATGGCACCATGGTGCCGTTTCCCGCGCAAGATGGAGCCGGTACTAGCTCTTTCGTGCGGCCCTTACGGTGCCGTTTCCCGCGCGAACCCGTCCCCAGCCCCGCGGGGATGGCCCCGAGGTGACGCGATGGCACTCACGGCGCCGTCTCCCGCGTGAACCCGTCCCCGGTCCGCAGGGGCGGCTCCTGCAGGAACCGCCCCGTGATCCTTACTGGTAGCGGAGGCACTCGACCGGGTCGAGCTTGGCGGCGCGCCGCGCCGGATAGAAGCCGAACACGATGCCGATGAAAATCGAGATCCCCACGGCCAGCGCGATGGCGCCGGGCTCGATTGCGGGCGTGAACCCGCCGGTCTGTCCGCCGAATCCCGCCACGCTGCCGATGTTGAAGCCCGAGACGCTGGCAGCCCAGGCGAGGCCCCAGGCGATGGCGTAGCCCACCGCGGTGCCGATGATGCCGCCCGTCACGCACAGCACGGCGCTTTCGGTCAAAAACTGCCGTACGATGTCGCGGCGGCGGGCTCCCAGCGCACGGCGCACGCCGATCTCGCGGATACGCTCGGTGACGTTGGTGAGCATCATGTTCATGATGCCGATGCCGCCCACCAGCAGGGAGATGCCCGCGATAGCGCCGATCATGAGCTGGAACGACATCATGAAGGTGTTGAGCTGGTCGATGACCGACTTCATCGAGGAGGTGCTCACCATCTGCTCGACCTCGTCGTCGGAGATGCGCTTGACCTTGGCGATCTGCTGCACGGTCTGCTTCTGGAGCGCCTCGA
Source organism: uncultured Collinsella sp. (assembly GCA_902470925.1). Classification (GTDB taxonomy): domain Bacteria; phylum Actinomycetota; class Coriobacteriia; order Coriobacteriales; family Coriobacteriaceae; genus Collinsella. The sequence goes on from CABRIF010000096.1 coordinate 1,919, forward strand.
GGTCCACGCCCTCACGCGCGAGTCCCACGATGCTTCCCAGCTGCTCTGTGCCCATGGTGCGCTGGACGGTCTTGGCGGGCAGGTAGGCGGTGAAGTAGTCGCCGCCGCTGATGCCGTCGTCGACGATGCCCAGCACGGTGTAGTTCGCGCCGTTCAGCGAGATCGACTTGCCGATCGCCTTCTGCTCTCCGGCTCCGAACAGCGACTCGGCTCCGGAGCGGCTGATGAGGGCCACCCGCGCCGCCGCTGTGTTCTCCTGCTCGGTGAAGGCGCGGCCCTCGGCGATCTTGGCCGCAAGACCGGTCATCTCGAGGAAGGCGGGCGAGGCGCCGGTGATGCCCACGCTCATGTTCTTGTCGCCGTTCTTGATCTGCGCGTAGCTGTTGTAGGTCCCCTCGATCTGCTCGTAATCGGGCATCAGGCGCCCCAGCGTATCCAGGTCGTCCTCATCGAGCGGGTAGCCGGAATAGATGTAGATCGTGCGGGCGGCGTTGAGGCCCAGGCTGCCGATCAAGCTGTTGCGCACGCCGCCGATCAGCGAGGTCATGGCGATGACGGCGGCGATGCCGATCACGATGCCCAGGATGGTGAGCAGGCTGCGGCCGCGGTTGGCGTCGAGCGCGCGCAGCGATTCGCGGGCGAGGTCACGTAGGTTCATCGGATGCCTCCTTCGGGTGCCGCCGCCGCAAGGCCCTGCTCGGTGCCCGCAGTTTCTGCCGTCTGCTTGCGCTGCGCAGGCATCTCGGGTGCGACGACATAGGCCCCGTGCGTCAGACGCCCATCGCGGATGCTGACGGCGCGGTCGGCCTCGGCGGCGATACCGGCGTCGTGGGTGATCAGGACGATGGTCTTGCCGTCGTCGCGTAGCCGGTGGAAGGTGTCCATCACTTGGCGTCCGGTGACGGAGTCCAGGTTGCCGGTGGGCTCGTCGGCGAGGATGATCGCCGGGTCGCACACCAGGGCGCGCGCGATCGCCACGCGCTGCATCTGGCCGCCGGACAGCTCGTTGATGCGGTGGTCGTAGTGGTCGGTGGGCAGGCTCACCGCGCGCAGGGCGTGGACCGCGCGCATCTCGCGCTCGCGCGGCGGGGTGAAGGAGTAGGCGAGCGGCAGCATGACGTTGTCCAGCACGCTCATGCGTGGCAGCAGGTTGAAGCTTTGGAACACGAAGCCGATGCGGCGGGCGCGCACCTCGGCCAGCTCGTTGTCGGTGAGCTCGGCGACGTTTAAGCCCTCGAGCAGGTAGGTGCCGGAGGTGGCCGTGTCCAGGCAGCCCAGGATGTTCATGAGTGTGGATTTGCCCGAGCCCGACGGACCGGTGATGGCCACGAACTCACCGGCTTCGACCGTCAGGTTGATGTCGTGCAGCACGTGCGCGAGCCCGGCCTGGGATTCGAAGATTCGATGGATGTGGCGGATATCGATGACGGGGCGCATCTACATCACGGCCATTCCGCCGCCGGATGCGGCCATGGCATCGCCGGCGCCGCTCGATCCCATGCCGCCGGCGATCACGACCGTCTCCCCGTCCTCGAGGGGCGAGGCGGCCATATCGGGGTTGGAGTCGGCGGCTGCGTCGGCGGGTCGGCCGATGACAGCCATGTCGTCGTTTTGGGCCACCACGGTCACATCGCGGCGCTCAACGTTGCCGGACTCGGCGTCGGTCTGCACGTTGACGTAGTAGGAGGTGCCGTCGTCGCTTTGCAGGGCGGTCGCAGGCACCATGATGACGTCGTCGAGCTGCTTGGTGATGAGGGTGACCTCAGCGGTCATGCCGGGCTTCAGACGCGGGTCGGGGGCGTCGATGAGGATACCGACGGCGAAGGTGGGCGAGGAGCCGCTGCCGTCGTAGGACATCGCGGCGCCGCCGGTGCCAGTGGTGGCGATCGAGGCAATGCTGGTGACCTTGCCGGCGAGCTCGAGGTCGGGGAAGGCGGGGAAGCGCACGGTGGCTGCCTGGTCGGCGGCGATCTTGGCGATGTCCTCCTCGCTCACCTGCACGGTGACCTTCATCTTGGAGAGGTCGGCGATCTGCATGAGCGGGCCGGAGTTCGCGCCCGCGGCGCTCTGTTCGGCGAGGTTCGCGCCCACCTGGGCGTTCATGGCCACGATCGAGCCGGCCGCCGGCGCGGTCACGGTGCGCAGGGCCGCCTTGGCGTTTGCCTGGTCGAGGGCCGCCTGGGCGCTTTCCACCGCCGCCTGGGCGGCGGCAACGGCGTCTTTCGCCCCGCTGTCGGAGCCGCTTGCGGCGCCGTCGGGGGCGGCCTCGGCAAGTTGGCTTGCTGCCGCGGCCTGGGAGCGCGCGGAGGCGAGATTGGCTTTTGCCTGCTTGAGGTTGCGCGCCGCCTCGTCGACCGCTGCGCCGAGCTCATCGTTTTTGATGGTCATGAGCACGTCGCCGGCTGCCACCGTCTGCCCGGCCACCACGTTCACGCTCTCGATCTGCCCGTCGATGGCCGGTGCGACCACCGTGGACGACAGCGGCTCGAGGGTGCCCTTCGCGCTCACCTGGTCGACGAAGGTCCCGCGGGTGGCCATGTCGGTCACCACGCCGGCGCGGATGTCCGTCGGCTGCTGGGACAGCGCGGCATTGACGGCGAAGCCGCCCGCCACCAGCACGATGATGATGCCGGCGGCGATACCGCGGTGGATGAGCTTGCGCCGACGCCGCTCGGCCCGGCGTGCCTTGAGGGCGGCGTAGGCCTCCTCGTCGCTGCCGGGGACCGGCGCGGCCCCGGAGGCGTCCTGATCGGCGGCCTGCGTGTCACCGGGCGCGGGCAGGGTGCCCAATGGCTCGATGCCCGGCAGGTCGGCGTGCTCATGCGCCGCTCCGGTGGGGATGCGCGGCACGTCTGCCCGTCCCTGCACGGGCTCGCTGCCAAGCGTGCGCAGGAAGGCCTCGGTGGGGTTCTCCCCGCCGGTGTCGTCGTGGTCGTGGATGCGGTCGTTCTTCGTCATGGTCTCTCCTGTCCCCGAAAGGTTGCTATGTGATCGGATGCGCGCGGGCATCCGCAGGTGACGTGGATGGGGCTAGATCGCGTCCTCGCGCAGCGTTTCCACCACCGAGGCGGCGCGGGTCTTGCGCAGCGCGTAGACGACGCTGATCAGCAGCACGCCGATCACCACGCCCACGGCCAGGGCCACCCAGCCGGACGGCATCTCGTAGGTGATGCCGATGATCGAGTAGGTAAGGGTGCGCAGCAGCAGCGAGACGACGGCCGCCACGCCGATGCCGATGGCGAGGCCCCGCCATGCGTAGCTGGCGCACTCCAGCGCGATCATGCGCAGGAAGGCGCGCTGCCCCATGCCGCAGCTCTTGAGCATCGCGAACTCGCGCCGGCGCAGGATGATGGAGCTCGTGAGCGTGTTGAATACGTTGGCCACCGCGATCGCGCCGGTGATGGCGGCGAAGCACCCGGTGAAGATCTGGACGGTCTGCAGCATCAGCACGGAGGTCTCCGCGTTGGCGGCGCGGTTGTTGAGGTAGCAGGCGCGCCAGGCGAGCGTGGTCATGTCGCGGTCGATGATGCGCTGCATCTGGTCACCGGCGCGCGTGGGGTTTTCGGCCGAGAAGGCGTAGGTGACGACCAGGCCGCTCGAGCTCGCCGATTCGAAATCGAAGGGCGCGCACATGGGTGAGTTTTCGACGTTGCGGCCGTTGGCGCCGGAATCCTCGGCGAGGTGCGTGAGGCGGGCGAGCGAGGAGATGGGCAGGATGATGGTGGGCCAGTCCGTGCGGTTCGAGAGCGCATCCGGCAGGTCGGTGGCCGCGCCGACCATCTCGATCGGGGTCGTCATCGTCTGCATCTGGTCGATCGGCAGCGTCTCGGTGCGGGAGGTCTGGCCGTCGATGTACTGATAGCTTCCCTGAACCTCGCCGTCCTGGTCGAGCTCGAATCGGGTGAAGTAGCTATTTGCTGTCTCGGCGATGTGCGTGAACAGGTCGATCGTGCCGTGCCCGGTGAAATTGTCGCGGGTGACGTAGCGCCCGTCCACGCTGCTGACAGCTCCGTTCAGCCCAATGCCTGCGACCTGGTCGTTCCTGTCCGCTTGCGCCGCGGCGTCTTCGAGCCCGTTGCGCGCGAGCAGGTCGTTCCAGGTGTCCTCGTCCACGAAGGTGACAACGACGCTGCCCCAGAAGGTTCCATGGGTATCCACCACGGCATCGGAATCCACCCAGGCGGCCGCATCCTCGGTTGCCTCGGCGTTGCCGTCGCCGACCGTTGAGACGCGGTCGGCTTGGATGGCGTCGACAGACGTCGCGTACCCCGACAGGTCGATCCAAGTGCCGAGCGAGCCGACCCCGTCCGGGGAGGCGAGCAGCTCGCCGGCGTCGCAGACGTTGAGCAGCGCGTCGTCGATGCTTTCGCCGGTGCCGAGCGCGCGCGTGCCGTACACCTCGATATCGCCGACGCCGATGTCGCCGATGCGGGTGAGCGTGCTCAGGTAGGCGCCGATGGTGCCCGCGGTGATCAGCAGCGCCACCGAGACGGCCAGCGAGGCCACCGCCACGCGCCCCTTGGTGCTCGCGCGGGTGAGGTTGCGGTGGGCGATCCAGCCGGGAACGCCCAGGCCGCGCATGCGCCAGCGGTCGAGGGTGCGGCGCAGCTTGCCCGGCCGCTGCCCGCGCTTGCGTTCGCTGCGGCTGAGCTTTACATCGCGATGCTGGCGGATGGCGTCGACCGCCGAGATGCGGCTGGCGCGCCAAGCGGGCAGCGCGGCGCTGATCAGCACGGTGACGCAGGCGATAGCGGCGGCGAGCGCGCACACAGCCGGGTCGACCACGATGGAGGTGATGCCCGCGGTGTCGGCGTAGAGGGCCGTGTCGACTATGGCGGCAAGGCCCTTGCCGGCGATCTGGAACACCACCCAGGTGCCGGCGAGGCCCAGCGCCAGCCCGATGGGGATGCCGATGGCGGCCAGGATGAGCGCTTCCAGGTAGACCGTGTGCCTGATCTGCCGGCGGCTCGCGCCCAGCGAGGCGAGCAGGCCGAACTGCCGAGTGCGCTCCGAGATGGCGATGGCGAACGAGTTGTAGATCAGCGAGACCGAGGCGACGAGCACGACACTGGCCAGGATGGCTGCAAACGAGTAGAGGGTGCCCCAGATGGCGGCATCATCCGGCATGCCTTGGTAGCGCACGAGATTCGAATGGACGTATCCGGTGGCGTTGGAATCCTGGTACAGCAGCGGGTTGCTGCCGGCCGAGTAGAACATCGTCTTGTCGGTGCCCGCATAGTCCTCGACCAGGCGGTCGAGTTCGCCTGAGGTGTGCACCGTGGTTGAGAACACGGCGCTCGTCATGCGCGCCGGGGCGTCCGAGACGGTGAACGCGGCATAGCCGGCTGCGGAATCCCACAGGTCGCTGGGGTCGAAGAAGCCCACGACGGTGTAGGTACGCGCCGGCTCGGTATCGGCGAGCCATTCGAGCAGCGTGGTGCCGTCAGCGTCGTTGCCGTCGACGTAGATGCCGTCGGAGGGCAGGCAGGGGCGGTCGCGATCGCGCGTGGGGTCATGGAAGCGACGCAGCCCGAGGGCGAAGTCGATGGTGCTGCCCACGGCCAGCTGGCCGGTCCAGGTGGCGCGGGAGGCGTCCTCGTCGCGCCCGGTGGCGGTGAGCTCGCCGTCGAAGGGGGTACGCTCGTCGGTCGTGATGCCGCGCAGGGAGCTCGGCAGCGCGATCTCGCCGTCGGCCGCCGGTGCGCGCCCCTCGACGATGTCGGGCATGGTGAGCAGGCCGTCGAGCTTATCGCGCTCGGGCCACGCCTCGAGGGTGAGGTAGCGGCCCCAGGTGGTGTCGAGCGCTGTGGGCATGAGCGCCGAACCCAGGTAGCGCCGCTCGTAGAGGTGAGAGACGCGCGAATCTTCGCGCAGCTGGTCGAGCTTCTCGGTCGAGATGTTCTCGATGCGCACCTGCCAGGAGCCCTCGCGGGCGATGGTGGCGGAAAGCAGGCTGCCCAGCATCGTGACCGCCGAGGTGAAGATCGCGCAGATCAGCGCGCATGACAGGGCGATGCCGATGATGGACACCAGAGTGCGCGAGCGGTTGCGGGCCAGCGAGCGCAGCGCGAAGTGCGCGAACACGCTGCCGTGCCGCGGTGCGCGGCCCAGGGGATCCGTGGTATGTGCTGGGCGCTTCATGTCGCTCACGCCCGGCGCTCGTCGCGCACGATCCGGCCGTCCTCGATCGCGATCACGCGGTCGGCCATGAGGGCGACGTCCTCGTCGTGGGTGATGACGATGAGGGTCTGCTTGAAGCGGCGGTTCGAGTCGCGCAGCAGGCCCATGATCTCGGCGGAGTTCTTGGAGTCGAGGTTGCCGGTGGGCTCGTCGGCCAGCACCACGGCCGGCGCGTTCATGAGGGCGCGCCCAATGGCCACGCGCTGCTGCTGTCCGCCGGAAAGCTGGTTGGGCAGGTAGTGCTCGCGTCCCTTGAGGCCGAGGGCCGCGATCAGCGCCACCAGGCGCTCCTCGTTCACGCGGCGGCCGTCCATGAGGACCGGCAGCGTCATGTTCTCCACGACGTCGAGCACGGGGATGAGGTTGTAGAACTGGTAAACCAGGCCCACCTCGCGCCGGCGGAACACGGCCAGCTCCTCGTCGGAGCGATGGAAGATGTCCTGGCCCTGCAGGCGGACCGTGCCCGAGGTGGGGCGGTCCACGCCGCCCATGAGGTGCATGAGCGTGGACTTGCCCGAGCCCGAGCTGCCGATGATGGCGATGAACTCACCGGCCTCGATCTCCAGGCTGACATCGTCGAGCGCGGTGACGGCGGTGTCGCCGGTGCCGTACACGCGGCTGAGGTGCTCTACGGTGAGGATGTTCATGCCTGCGCCTTTCCTTCGCGGTGACCCGCGCGTCCGCCGAGTCTGCAGACGCGCGGGAAACGGTCGATGCGACCTTCATCTACCATACTGGAGTTTGGCGCTTGCGAGCGCGTGACCGGCATGTGACGGTTTCGTCATGCTAGGGCGTTGATTTCCAACCTTAGCGAAACACTTCCAACACTCAGCGCGACATGTATCGC
>CABRIF010000097.1 GCA_902470925.1 uncultured Collinsella sp.
AAGAGACAGCCCCACCACGGTGCAGCAGCCCTTGAAGAACTTAAGGCGCACCTCGCCGGTCACGTAGGTTTGCATGAAGGCGAACATGGCGTCCAGCGACCGTTTCCACGGGGAGTACCACTTACCCTCGTAGACGGCATCGGCCCACATCTGCTCGAGCGACAGCTTGTGGTGCAGCACCTCGCGCTCCAAGGTGAGGTCCTCGAGCGCCTTGTGCGCCTGGATAAGCGCCAGGCCGGCGGGCACCTCGTAGCACTCGCGGCTCTTCAGCCCCACATAGCGGTTCTCCACCATGTCGATGCGGCCGAAGCCGTTGGCGCCCGCGATCTCGTTGAGCTTGCCGATGAGCTCCACCATGCCCATGGCCTGGCCATCGAGCGAGCAGGGCACGCCCGCCTCGAACCCAACCTCAACATAGGTGGGGACATCGGGGGCATCCGCCGGCTCGACGGTCATCTTCCAGGTGCCGGCCGGCGCCTCCGCCCACGGATCCTCCAGCTCACCGCACTCGATGGCGCGTCCCCACAGGTTGTCGTCAACCGAGTACAGCGAATCGTCGGCGGACGTGGTGAGCTCGATGCCGTGCGCCTTCGCATAGGCGATCTCGCTCGGCCGCTGGCCCAGATCCCACTCGCGCACCGGCGCGATCACCGTGATCGAAGGGTCGAGCGCCATGATGGCGTTTTCGAAGCGCACCTGGTCGTTGCCCTTGCCGGTGCAACCGTGGGCGATGTAGGAGCAGCCGTACTTGTGCGCTGCGTCCACCAGGTGTTTCGACAGCAGCGGCCGGGACAACGCGGAAAGCAGCGGGTACTTGTTCTCATACATGGCGTTCGCGGCGATCGCGGGCGCCACGAAGTCCCGCACGTACTCCTCGCGCATATCGGCGCACTCCACCGCCACACAGCCCAGCGCCTGGGCCTTGGCAACCTTCTTCTCCAGGCCGTCGTGTTCCTGACCGACGTTGCCCAGCACGGCCACGACATCGAGGCCCTTCTCCTCCTGCAGCCACTTGATGCACACCGAGGTGTCGAGGCCACCGGAATATGCGAGTACGACTTTTTCCTTGCTCATGGGTTCGTCCTTTCAGGCGCGGGTGAACGGGCGAGCCCAACTGATGGGTAGCGCTTGCAGCTTCGATGCAGGCATGCCGCTTCGCGAACACGGCAAACACGCGGGATATTGCTTTGGTCATCAAAAACCCGACGCGCATACACTCAGTTGGACTCTGTCGGGGGCACCAAGTGCCTCCATACGGGCAGAGACAACGAGTTATCGTCGTCGGGAGATTGCGCGCTGGCGTCGGAGGGCGGCATCGGCAGCGTCCTGGCATACGAGAACGGCTTGAGCCGCACCCTCATATGTAGCCAGCAGCTGTGCCACGCAGTACCCCTTCACCTTTCAGCAAACGCAATCTAATAATCCGTGAACGGTATGTATCGCTCGGTAAACGGTATGGCTTCACATCCGATTCACGTTGCACGCTATACTACCCTAAAGTGAGCGCAGCGCAAGCGAGAATCTCAACATTTCTACTTTGTTACAACGCGAGGGACAGCACGGCGCCCAGGCGCATACGCGCCGCTGACGAGCACGGCTCCACCTGCACCCGCCAACGGCGCGCCTCTTACCTACTTTCCAAAACGGGCGCCCGAGCGCTTCCTGCCATCTCCGAATGCCGAGCCCTTGCGCGCGCCGGCGCGCAGCGCAGCGATGACATCGTCCTCGGACGTGCCCTCCAGCGTTGCCTTGAGATGCACCAGCACATCGCGGAGTCGCGCTGCCTCCTCGAAGTCCATCGCCTCCGAAGCGGCGCGCATATCGTCCTCCATGGTCGCCACCATGCGCTGCAGCTCGTCGTGGGGCAGCTCCGAGAGCTCCTCGGCCAGCTTCGCCCCTGCCGTCACGCCGTCATCCGACGCACCTTGAGCCGGCGAGAAGAAGACGCCGTCCTCGCGCTCCTTGGACCCCACGTTCTCCTGCGCCTCGGCGATAAAACTCGAGATGTCGTTGATGGCTTTGCGCACCGTCTGCGGCTCGATGCCGTGGTCCTCGTTGAACTTCATCTGGATGGCTCGGCGGCGACCCGTCTCCTCGATCGCCTCGCGCATGGAATCGGTCACCGTGTCGGCATACATGACGACCTCGCCCTGCGCGTTGCGCGCCGCACGGCCGATCGTCTGGATCAGCGAACGGCGGTTGCGCAGGAAGCCCTCTTTGTCGGCATCCAGGATGGCCACGAGCGACACCTCGGGCAGGTCGAGTCCCTCGCGCAGCAGGTTGATGCCCACGAGGACGTCGATCTTGCCGCGTCGCAGGTCGCGCAGGATCTCTACGCGATCCATCGTGGCGGTATCGGAGTGCATGTAGTTCACGCGTATGCCGGCGTCCAGCAAGTGATCGGTCAGGTCCTCCGCCATGCGCTTGGTGAGCGTCGTCACCAGCACGCGCTCATGGCGCGCCACGCGCTCGCGGATCTCGTCCTGCAGGTCATCAATCTGTCCATGGACCGGGCGCACGTCGATCTTGGGGTCGAGCAGGCCCGTGGGACGGATGATCTGTTCCACGTCGTTTTGGCTCACGCGCAGCTCATAGTCACCCGGCGTGGCGCTCACGTAGATGAACTGCGGGATACGGGCCTCGAACTCATCGAAGCGCAGCGGGCGGTTGTCGAGCGCACTCGGCAGGCGGAACCCGTGCTCCACCAGCGTCACCTTGCGCGAGCGGTCCCCTTCATGCATGCCGCGGATCTGCGGCACCGTCACATGGCTCTCGTCGATGATGCACAGCATGTCCTTGGGGAAGTAGTCGATCAGCGTGAACGGCGGCTCGCCGGGCTTGCGGCCATCCAGATGGCGCGAGTAGTTCTCGATTCCCGTGCAGAAGCCCATGGTCTCGAGCATCTCCAGGTCGTAGTCGGTGCGCTGCTGCAGGCGCTGGGCTTCCAGCAGCTTGTCTTCGGCCTTGAGCTCGGCCACTCGCTTCTCGCACTCCTCCTCGATGGATTTCAACGCGGCGGTCACCTTGGGTTTCTCCGTCACGTAATGCGATGCCGGCCACACCGGAATCGCGTCGTACTCACGCGTGATCTCACCGGTCACCTCGTCGATCTCGGCAATGAGCTCAACCTCGTCGCCGAAGAACTCGAATCTGAGCGGGTGCTCGGCATAGGGCGGGAACACGTCCACCACGTCGCCGCGCACGCGAAACGTCCCTCGTGCCAGATCGTAATCATTGCGATCATATTGGATGTCGATGAGCGCATGGATGAAATCGTCGCGCTCCAGCGGGACCTTCTTGTCCACATTGGGGGCCAAGCCCGCGTAGTCCTCCGGCGAGCCGATGCCGTAGATGCAGCTCACGCTCGCCACCACGATCACATCGCGCCGCGACAGCAGCGAAGCAGTCGCCTGATGGCGCAGCATCTCGACCTCCTCGTTGATGGAGGAGTCCTTCTCGATATAGGTATCCGACTGCGGCACGTAGGCCTCGGGCTGATAGTAATCGTAGTAGGAGACGAAGTAGACGACCGCGTTGTTGGGGAAGAACTCCTTGAGCTCGCTGGCGAGCTGCGCGGCGAGCGTCTTGTTGGGCGCCATGACCAGCGTGGGCTTGCCGAGCGCCTCGATGGTTTTGGCCATGGTGAACGTCTTGCCCGACCCGGTTACGCCCAGCAGCACCTGATAGCGATCGCCGTCCTCAACGCCTGCGACAAGCGACGCGATCGCCTCGGGCTGGTCGCCCGACGGCTCGAAGGGCGACACCACCTTAAAGGCGGCATCCTGGCCGGCCACACCGAAACGCTTGAGCTCCCCGCCAACGCGCTGGACTTCGAAGTCGGCCATACTCTCGTTCCCTCCCCTATTGGAATGCGCTCGGATACAGCTCTCGATACCGCCCGAGCGCCATATTCACACGCACCAGATACGCCTGCGTTTCGGGAAACGTGATCGCGCTGTGCAGCGGCGAGTCGGCGCTCGTCCAGTCGTCAACGTTGCCCATGCCCGCATTATAGGCCGCAATCGCCTTATCCGTGGCACCGTTGAAGTAATCAAGCAGATAGGCCAGGTAGGCGCAACCGAATTCAATATTGGTGGCAGGGTCGAGCAAATCGTCTGCCGAATAGGTCGAAGCGTTCACCAGGCCCTTGTCGACCATATCCTGAGCCGTCTCAGGCATGAGCTGCATGAGACCCTGGGCGCCCTTGTGCGAGGACGCCTCGGGGTCCCAGTTCGATTCCGCTCGAATCACCGCGGCAACCAGGTACGGATCCACCCCATGGGCAGCGCTCGACGCGGCGATCTCGGACTCATACCGGAGCGGATACATGCTACGGAACAGCAGCGCCGGCCCGAATGAGTAGATGAACGAGATGACACCGAGCACCAGCACGCAAGCGAGCGGCAGCGTCCGATACCACGCCAGCAAGCGCGTTCGCCTACGCATGGGCGGCCGCCTCGTGTGCCATGTCGATGCCGCGCTCGGCAAGCCACTGGTCAAGCGCGTCCTGGAGCTCGCACTCGGTCCCCGTGTTGAGAATGACCGTGCGGGCGAGCGCGCAGAGCTCATCCTCACTCGGTTGCACGTCGGCACGCCGGTCAAAATCGGCAGCGTCCATTCCGCGATCGAGGGCCCGCTGGCGTCGCAGCGAGCGAGGAGCGGAGACGGCAAGCACCTCATCGGCAAGACCGAACGCCTCCGTGCATGAGGCGGCGGCCGAAACCTCCACCACGGCAAGCTGCGCGGAAGGCGCAACGGTCGAACAGCACTGAGGCGGCAGAATACGCAGAGCGAGTTGCTCGAACAGCGGCGGATGGACAATGGCATTCAAACAAGCGATCGCCTCGGGCGTCACAAAAGCGCGCTCGGCTAACACAGGCGTACGCAGCGAACCATCGGCGGCGAGCACATCCCATCCGAACGCGTCGGCCACCTCCATCACCAAGGGGGATCCTGGGATATAGAGGTCTTTCGCCATGCGGTCCAAATCAAGATGAAGCGCCCCGCGGGCAGCCAAGTACCGGGCAGCGGAAGACTTTCCGCTTGCGATGTTGCCGATAAGAAAAACGGTGTACACGGCATCCTCCACAGGCACATCGAAAGCGGGGCTACATACTTCCTCACAATAGCGCTAAAGGGCCCGCGGGCCCCTGAAAAAGCGGAAGGCCCCGCGGGACCCCCCGAAATAGCAGAGGGGGCCCCGAAGGGCCCCTCGACGCGCCCCCTTGACGGGGGAGCCGTCCACCGGTCAGCGGCGCCCTGGCCTCCCACGGGCTGACCCCGCAGTACTCTCGGCGCTCGGCGGCTTAGCTTCCGGGTTCGGAACGGGACCGGGCGTGCCCCGCCTGCTCTGGCCGCTGACCGGTGGGCGGCTCCCGCCTGCTCGAGGCGGGGCCCACCTGCCGGTGCCCGACGGCGCGCCCTGAGGGCCGCACAGCGACTTCGCGAGGCTCGCGCGGGAGGGAAGGCTTCAATCGGGGACCGCCGTGCGGGCGGGGGCCCGCGCTGCGGCGATTCGAGATCCATGCGGGGATCGCGCTGGATGCGGGTAAGAGCTCGGGCTATTAGTGCCGCCCGGCTGAGGGGCTCGCACCCCTTGCACCTGCGGCCTATCGACCAGGTGTTCTACCTGGGCCCTTACCGTAAGGAGAACTCATCTCTGGAACGGCTTCCCGCTTAGATGCCTTCAGCGGTTATCCGCGCCGCACGTCGCTACCCGGCCGTGCCGTCGGTCGACAACCGGTTCACGGGAGGTGCGTCCACCCCGGTCCTCTCGTACTGGGGGCAGCCTCCATCGATTCTCCTGCGCCCGCGGAGGATAGGGACCGAACTGTCTCACGACGTTCTGAACCCAGCTCGCGTACCGCTTTAAACGGCGAACAGCCGTACCCTTGGGACCTGCTCCAGCCCCAGGATGCGATGAGCCGACATCGAGGTGCCAAACCTTGCCGTCGATGTGGACTCTTGGGCAAGATCAGCCTGTTATCCCCGGAGTACCTTTTATCCGTTGAGCGACGGCCCGCCCACGCGGGGCCGCCGGATCACTAGAGCCTGCTTTCGCACCTGCTCGGCGTGTGGGCCTCGCAGTCAAGCCCGCTTGCGCTCTTGCACTCTATGAGGACGGTTGCCGACCGTCCCGAGCGGACCTTCGCGCGCCTCCGTTACCTTTTGGGAGGCGACCGCCCCAGTCAAACTACCCGCCTGGCACGGTCCCCGAGCCGGGTGACGGCCTCGGGTTAGGACGCCGGCGCGCCGGGGGCGGTATTCCAAGGTCGGCTCCCCCCGGGCTGGCGCCCGGGGTTCGAAGCCTCCCGCCTATCCTCTACGCGGCGCGCTGGCGGCCAATGCCAAGCTGCAGTGAAGGTTCACGGGGTCTCTCCGTCCTTCCGCGGGTAAGTCGCATCTTCACGACTAGTGGAATTTCACCGGGTCCATGGTCGAGACAGCGCCCAAGTCGTTGCGCCTTTCGTGCAGGTCGGAACTTACCCGACAAGGAATTTCGCTACCTTAGGACCGTTATAGTTACGGCCGCCGTTTACCGGGGCTTGGCTTCGCGGCTTCGCCTTACCGGCTGACCGCTCCGCGTGACCTTCCGGCACCGGGCAGGCGTCAGACCCTATACGTCGGCTCTCGCCTTCTGCAGAGTCCTGTGTTTTTGGTAAACAGTCGCTTGGGCCTCTTCGCTGCGGCCGGCCTCCGCTCCCCGAGCGTGTCGGTTCACGTACGCGCCGGCGCCCCTTCTCCCGAAGTTACGGGGCCATTTTGCCGAGTTCCTTGACCATGGTTGACCCGATCGCCTCGGTATGTTCTACCCACCCACCTGTGTCGGTTTGCGGTACGGGCGGAGGTGCCCCTGCCTAGGGGTTTTTCTGGGGACCACGGGCTCACTCGCTTCGCTTGCGCGCTTCGTCCGGAGCCTCGCCCTTCCTGCGGACCGGATTTGCCTGGTCCGCGGGCCGCGCTCCCTCACGGGGACGTCCAGAACCCCGCCGAGCTACCCCGATCCGTCGCCCCGTCGGTCGTGACGGTGCACCTCCGGTGCAGGAATGTCCACCTGCTGCGCTTCGCCTACGGCCTACGCCCTCGGCTTAGCCCCCGACTGACCCTGGGGGGATTAGCCTCGCCCAGGAAACCTCGGGTTCACGGCGGACGAGTTACCCTCTCGTCTCTCGCTACTCATGCCAGCATTCTCGCTCCCCAGCGGTCCACCGTCGGTCGCCCTCCGGCTTCGCCCCCCTGGGGACGCTCCCCTACCCGGCGGACCTTCAGGTCCGCCGCCGCCGCTTCGGCTCCGAGCTTAGCCCCGTGTATTGTCGGCGCATGTCCACTCGACCAGTGAGCTGTTACGCACTCTTTGAAGGGGTGGCTGCTTCTAAGCCAACCTCCTGGTTGTCTGCGCGGACGCACATCCTTTGCCACTCAACTCGGAATTTGGGGCCTTGGCGGGCGGTCTGGGCTGTTTCCCTCTCGAGCGCGCGGCTTAGCCCGCGCGCTCTGACTGCCGCGCTGCTGGGCCGCCGGCATTCGGAGTTCGGTTCGGGTCGGTAGGCGGTGAGGCCCCCTCGCCGATCCGGTGCTCTACCTCCGGCGGCTATCGCGCGGCGCTAGCCCTAAAGCTATTTCGGGGAGAACGAGATATCTCCGGGTTTGATAGGCCTTTCACCCCTATCCCCAGGTCATCGGCGCACTTTTCAACGTACGTCCGTTCGGCCCTCCACGGGGTCTTACCCCCGCTTCAGCCTGCCCAGGGATAGCTCACCCGGCTTCGCGTCTGCGGCGCGCGACTGTACCGCCCTGTTCGGACTCGCTTTCGCTCCGGCTCGCTTGCTAAGCTTAACCTCGCCGCGCGCCAGCAACTCGCTGGCTCATTCTACAAAAGGCACGCCGTCACACCATGGAGGTGCTCCGACGCCTTGCGGGCGCACGGTTTCAGGTACTGTTTCACTCCCCTCCCGGGGTGCTTTTCACCTTTCCCTCACGGTACTGGTGCGCTATCGGTCACATGGGAGTGTTCAGGCTTGGAGGGTGGTCCCCCCTGCTTCGGACCGGGTTCCTCGTGCCCGGCCCTACTCAGGGACCGCGCCCGCGCTCCACCTGGGCCTCCGCCTACGGGGCCCTAACCCTGTGCCGCCGGCCTTCCCATGCCGTTCGGCTCGACCCGGTGGATGCGCGCGGGGTGCGCCAGCACCCCGGTGCGCGGCCCTGCAACCCCGGCGGCGGTAAGGCTGGCGCCCGCGCCCGCCCGCCGGTTTGGCCATCGGCCCCCTTTCGCTCGCCGCTACTCGGGGGATCTCGTGATTGATTTCTCTTCCTCGGGGTACTTAGATGTTTCAGTTCCCCCGGTTCCCCCCTCCCGGCCTATGCGTTCGGCCGGGAGGCGCCCGGGCTCCCCCGGGCGGGTTTTCCCATTCGGAGACCCCGGGATCGAGGGCCGTGTGCGCCTCCCCCGGGACTATCGCGGCTTGCCGCGTCCTTCTTCGGCTCCATGTGCCAAGGCATCCGCCGTGCGCCCTGGATATCTTCCCGCCCCGCGGACGTGCCGCGGGGCGCGTGCCCACAAGTTCAAACCTTCTGCCACAGGCGGGTCCCCGCCCGGGGAGCTGAACCCCGGGCGGTCCCACTCATCTGTGCAGACGACTCACGTCGTTCTCTTTCTGCTTCAATATATAGATGGGTTTCGGTGCACCCCCTCCCGGGGGTGCCGATCGAATCGATTTCGTCTTCTCTCTCGCGCCACCGTGGATTCGGTGGCGCCTCGTCGCTATGCGGCTCTCAAGGTGCGCGGGGTCGGACCCCGGGCGCCTTGAGAGCCGCATAGCGA
>CABRIF010000098.1 GCA_902470925.1 uncultured Collinsella sp.
TCTACACAAGGAGTATCGTCGGCAGCGTCAGATGTGTATAAGAGACAGGTCTCGATCATCTTCCTCATTCCGCTGTTCTACCTGGGCATGGGCCACATGTTCGGCTGGCCGCTGCCGGCCTTTTTCGCCGGCCACCGCAACGTCTTGAACCTCGCCCTCACCGAGCTTTTGCTGCTTGCCCCCATCCTCTACATCAACGACAGCTACTTCATCGGCGGCTTCAAGTCGCTCCTGCGCGGCGCGCCCACCATGGACGCCCTCATCGCGATCGGCGCCACGGCGAGCGTGGCGTGGTCGGTCTACAGCGTCTACCGCATCGCCGGGGCCCTGGCCGCAGGCGACGCCATGGCAGCCCACGCGATCGCGATGGACAACCTCTACCTGGAGAGCGCCGGCACCATCCTTACCCTGGTCACCGTAGGCAAATACCTCGAAACGCGCAGCAAGTCGAAGACCGGCGGCGCCATCGAGCGCCTGCTCGATCTGGCACCCGCGCGCGCCACCGTCGTGGACGAGGACGGACGCGAGACCACCGTCGATGCGAGCACGCTGCAGCCCGGGCAGACCGTCCGCGTCAAGCCCGGTGAGTCGGTCCCAGTGGACGGCGTGGTGCTCTCCGGCAGCTCGTCGGTGGACGAAAGCGCTCTGACCGGCGAGTCGATTCCCGTGGAGAAGACCGTCGGCGACACCGTGATGGCTGCCACCGTCAACCGCACCGGCTCCTTCACCTTCCGCGCCACGCGCACCGGCGCCGACACGAGCCTGGCCAAGATCGTCCAGCTCGTCGAGGACGCCAACGCCACCAAGGCGCCCATCGCGCGCATCGCCGACAAGGTGGCCGGCGTGTTCGTGCCCGCAGTGCTCGCCATCGCGGCGGTCACCTTCGTCGCCTGGCTCGCCGTGGGCGGCAGCATCAACGAGGCGCTCACGGCCTCCGTCGCGGTCGTGGTGATCAGCTGCCCATGCGCGCTCGGTCTCGCCACACCGGTCGCCATCATGGTGGGGACCGGCCGCGGCGCGGAGATGGGCGTGCTGTTCAAGAGCGCCGAGGGCCTGGAGGCGCTGCAGAAAATCGACACCGTGGTGTTCGACAAAACCGGCACAATCACCCAGGGGAAACCCGCCGTCACCGACATCCTGCCCGCCCGCACGGAAAGCGGCAAGCCGGTCATGACCGAAAAGGCCCTGCTTAAACTGGCGGCCGCCCTTGAGGCCTCCAGCGAGCACCCCCTGGCCGAGGCCATCATGGCCGAGGCGGATGCGCGCGGCATCGTGGCGCGGCAGGTCGAGGACTTCCAGGCCATCCCGGGACGGGGCGTGACGGCGCGCGAGGGCGCGAACGCCATCGCCGCCGGCAACGCCGCACTCATGGAGGAGCTCGGTATCCCCCGCGGGGACCTGCAGGTCGAGCACCTCGCCCGCGCGGGCAAAACCGCGCTGTTCTTCGCCAAAAACGGCGCGCTCATGGGCACCATTGCCGTGGCCGACCAACTCAAGGAGACGAGTGCCGCAGCCGTGCGGGCGCTGGACGCGCTCGGGATCGAGAGCATCATGCTCACTGGAGACCACGAGCTCACCGCGCAGGCGATCGCGGTGCGCGCCGGTATCGACCGCGTGGTGGCCGACGTGCTGCCCGCCGATAAGGAGCAGCAGATTCGTCAGCTCCAGGCCGAGGGGCACCGCGTCGCCATGGTCGGCGACGGCATCAACGACTCCCCCGCGCTCGCCTGCGCCGATGTGGGCCTGGCGATCGGGGCCGGGGCCGACGTGGCCAAGGAGGGTGCCGACGTGGTCCTCATGCACAGCGACCCGGTGGACGTGGCGCGTGCGGTCGAACTCTCACGGGCCACGATGCGCAACATCAAGCAGGACCTGTTCTGGGCGCTCATCTACAACACGCTGGGGATCCCGCTGGCAGCCGGCGTGTTCTACCCGCTGCTGGGCTGGCAGCTCTCGCCGATGTTCGGCGCGGCAGCCATGAGCCTGTCGAGCGTATGCGTGGTGGCAAACGCCCTGCGCCTACGCCGATTCAAGCCGCGCGTGGCCGAGCGATAGCTCGGCGGGCGGCACCGGGCCGTTCCGCGGGTGATACGGGGCCGGATCGCGGGCGCGACGGGCTGCGTTGCGAACAGAGCGAGCCGCTTCCGGGTAACACCTGGTTATATCCGGGCGGCGCCGGGCTACATCCGGGCGGAACAGGACCGGCACCGGGAGGGCCGCATCGCCTGCGGCACGGGGTTCACGCCGCAGGCGATCCACTCATGCCGCCGGGCGCACCACTTTGGTACCATCGGGCGCATGCGCCCGTCATCTTCAACAGAAAGGACGAACCATGCAGTATGTGATCAAGACAGAGGGCCTGCACTGCGGGCACTGCGACGCGTCGGTTGAGTCGGCCCTGCTCGCGGTCGCCGGCGTGACGGATGCCGATTCCGACCACGAGACGCAAACCGTGCAGGTGACCTGCGCCGACGGGGTGGAGCCAGCCGCGCTTGCCGCCGCTGTGGAACAGGCGGGCAACTTCAAGGCCTTGTCAGTCGAGCGGGCGTAGCGCAGAAGCGTCGCGAGGGAGCGCCGGGAACGAGCGATCGAGAGCAGGCCAACTCTCGGCCGGCACCGGGATCGGGAGGTCGAGAACAGCCCACTCCCAGCAGTCGCCCGGGATGGGCGGTCGAGAACGACCCGACCCCGCGCCAGCGGGGAGCAGCCACCGGAAACACCCTGGCCGGCAGGCTCGGACAGGAGCTGATCCACAGGACACTCCCGCCCGAGCCCCGCATACCATGAAGGCTGAGGGGGCGCTGTGCCCGCATGCGCGCCGTGCCCCTTCCGGCGCCTCAACCCACCAGCTCATGCAGCGCGCCCGCGAGCGGATCGGCTCCGCCCGCGGGCGCGCTGGGACGAAAGGAACATCATGCAAGCAGATCGCGCCAAGGTCCTGCGCCTGCTCAAAACCGCACGCGGGCAGATGGATGGCATTATCAAGATGGTCGAGGACGACCGCTACTGCATCGATATCTCGAACCAGCTCATGGCGACGCAGTCGCTGATCGGCCGTGTCAACGCCGACGTGCTCAAAGCGCATATCGACGGCTGCGTCCGCCAGGCCGCCAGCTGCGGATCGGAATCCGAGAAAGCCGAGAAGCTCGCCGAGATCGAAGCCGTCATCGATAAGCTCGCCCGCTGATTCCCCAAGGTCAGATTCCGCCCCATATTGGGCGCACACATGCCGCAGCGCGGCTTGCCGGCGAACCATGTAATGCACCGCAAAAAACACCGACACCCCGTCCTTTTCGCGCGGCAGCCGGCAGCCCGTCGCCGAGCATCTCCACATCCCCACCGAGATACGGAGATGCGCCGGTCGTTGGCCGGTCGGCTTTTATAAGCCGCGCGCATCTGGGTACCATCAGCTTCAGGCAACGTACGACAAGGATGGGACCATGCAGAATTTCATGAAAGACCGCTACGGAGCAGACGAGCTCACCACCACCCTCGGCCTGGCAGGCATGCTGCTGGCGCTCATCGGCACGCTGGCGCGCTGGCAGCCGCTCTCCTGGATCGCGCTGGCGGCGGTCGTCATCGCGCTGCTGCGCGCGTTCTCCAAAAACGCCGCTGCGCGCCAGAGGGAAAACGACAGCTTCATCGCCTTTGCCGGCCGCGTGCCGGGCCTGCGCTCGTTCGTGGCCTCGATGGGCGGCGGTGCCGCGAGCAGCGGCCCGCGCACCGGCAGCGCATCATCCGGCGCCGCATCTCGCGCCAACTTCGAGCGCACCAAGCGCACCGCGCAGAAGATGTGGCGCGAGCGCAAGACCACACGCTTCCTCAAGTGCCCGAACTGCGGGCAGATGCTGTCGGTCCCCAAGGGCAAGGGCAAGATCCGCGTGACCTGCCCCAAGTGCCACGCCAAAATGGAGACCAAGTCCTGAGCAAAACCGCCCAATCAAGGGCGGTTTTGCTTTGAGTAGTGCATTGAGGCACGGATGCAGCATCCCATCGTCAAAAAAGCTACCTGGACGATGGATGGCTTTTCATCAACCCAAGGGTGCAAGAAACGACATACAGCCGCCCGATTGGTATGTGCCGAATGCACGGACCCGCAAATTGGAAAGGCAGAGGGAGGACAGAGTTGAACGGAGTGCCCTCCCTCCATCGCGAGAAGGCTTGGGCTACCTCAAGGTTGCATACATCACGGCCTTAATGGTGTGCATGCGATTCTCCGCTTCCTGAAAAACGCGCGATTGCTTGGATTCAAATACTTCGTCGGACACTTCCATCTCAGCCACGTCGAACTTCTCAGCAATCTCAGCACTAATGGTCGTCTTCGTATCATGGAAGCTAGGCAGGCAATGCATGAAGATGGCGCCCGGGTTTGCCTTCGCCATGACCTCGGCAGTCACACGATATGGGAAGAGCAACTCAATGCGGCTCTTCCACAACTCCTCTGCCTGGCCCATACCCACCCACACATCGGTATAAATGACGTCAGCGCCTTTTACGCCCTCATCGATGTCATCAGTCAGCTGGATTGTGCAGCCGTTTTCTGCCGCGGCCTTCTGACAAGCGGCAAGCAACTCAGGATCGAAATGCGTCGCACCTTCGACATCACCCTTTGGCCCACACGAGCAGAAGTTGATGCCAAGCTTGGAACAAATGACCATCAACGAGTCGCTGACATTTCCCTGCTCCTTACCCAGATACGTAAGCTTCATCCCGCGCGTGTCGCCAAATTCCTCGCGCATGGTAAGAATGTCGGCAAGGGCTTGCGTAGGGTGGTACTCGTTGGTAAGACCATTCCACACCGGAACGCCTGCCTTCTCGGCAAGCTCCTCGACGATTGCCTGGTCGGAACCTCGATACTCGATGCCATCGAACATGCGGCCGAGCACGCGAGCGGTATCCTCGATGGACTCCTTCTTACCCATCTGGGACGAACCGGGGTCGAGATAGGTCACGCCCATGCCCAGGTCCATACCGCCGACCTCGAAGGCGCAGCGGGTACGCGTGGAAGTCTTCTCAAAAAGCAGCACGATGTTCTTGCCCTCAAGATAGCGATGCGGCGTACCCGTGCGCTTGAGATCCTTGAAGTTCTTGGAGAGCTCAAGCAGGTATTCGATTTCCTCGGTAGAGAAATCGAGAAGCGTAAGAAAATTTCGACCAGAAAGATTGAGAGCCATGGCAATTCCTTTCGAACAGGCGTCTCGCATTACGCAAGAAACACGAATAATCACGAACTGCAACCAGAGGTCAATGCGACGGGCTACACCTCTTCACGCCAAAACGGCATGGTCATACAACGCGGGCCGCCACGTCCACGAGAGAGCTCTTCAGAGGGAGCAACTAGAAGCTCAATGCCAGCCTTGTACAAGGCATCGTTGGTAACCACATTGCGCTCGTATACGCAGACCGTCCCCGGCGCGACCGCAAGCGTATTGGATCCATCGTTCCACTGCTCACGAGAAGCCTCGATCGGATCTCCGCCGCCGCACTCAATCATGGTGATATGATCCATGCCGGTAGCCAGCTCCAGAATGCGCTCAATCGTACCCTCAAGCTCCTCGATGAATACCTCGCCGGTGGCATCGCCCCTAGTTAGGCGATACGCGCGTAGAGTCTCGTAAATACCCGGATATACCGTGAACTTGTCGCAATCGATCTGCGTGCATACAGTATCGAGATGCATGTAGGCATATCCATGCGGAATTTTGATTGCATAGACGCTTTCAATCTCTGACGCAGCAGAACCCCAGAAGAGGTTCTTGGCGAGCTCGTCTATGGCCGCCGTCTCGGTGCGCTCAGAAATGCCAATGGCGAGTGTCTTGGCATTGATGTTCAGGATGTCACCACCTTCGATATGCCACTCGCTGTTGTGGTCATACCAAATCGGGCTACCAACATAGTCCGGATGATGACGCAAAATGGTTTCATAGAACACAACCTCACGGTTGCGCTGGTGCCAATACATGCGGTTCATGGAAGCACCCTTGCCAATCACCGCTAGCGGGTCACGAGAGAAGTATGAAGCCGGCATGGGGAAAAGCACCATATCATCGGACTTGAGCTCTTCGCCATCCATACCCGCAAGCGATCCAGAAAGACGCG
This sequence comes from uncultured Collinsella sp., assembly GCA_902470925.1. GTDB lineage: Bacteria > Actinomycetota > Coriobacteriia > Coriobacteriales > Coriobacteriaceae > Collinsella. Next base: position 6,100 of record CABRIF010000098.1, read on the forward strand.
GAATATCAAGGTCACGAACGTACAAACCACCCATGGCGGCGAGAACGAACTCCTTGTTTTCCTTGATAGAATCGAGCTTTTCAATCACGGCGCGACGCAGTGCAGCATTAGCAATTTTCGCCTCAGGAATAAACTTACTCATGAACTCCGCACGAGAGCCCTCTACCTTATCGAACGTTTCGGCGAGCAAATCCTCCATGTACACAACCTCGGCACCGGCGCCGCGAAGAAGATCAGTAAACTGATCATGTTCCTTTTGGGCGTACTCGAGGAAGAACGCATCGTGAATCCAAACACGCTCAAAATCCTCCGCTTTCATGTTTACAAGATCGAGACCCGGTCGATGCACACACACTTTTTTGAGTGCCCCGATTTCACTGTGGACGCTTAAACCCTTATTCATAACTACTGTCCTTTCAAATACAAATAGGTTGCTTGAAAATGCGGTCTCCGAAACGATGGGAATCTCCTGCCAACTATGCGACCGGAAGCAGGCCCGAAACAGCGGTAAATACAAGGCAGACGATGCTAATGACCAGGAAGAACTTCCAGGCGACCTTCCACCATTGGCCCAAGGGGATTTTACAAACCCCCAATCCAGCGACAAGCATTGCACTGGTGGGAGAAATGAGTGATATAGCAGCACTCCCCATGGAAAGGCCGGTCACTGCCGCCTCTGGATTTAAGCCCATAAGCTCCACAAGCGGTCCAAAGATCGGAATAGTCAGCGCTGCGATACCTGAAGAACTGGGAACCAGAATAGCAAGCAGGTTATCGACCACGTAGAGGATGCTCGTGAACAGCACCGCCGGAATGCCCGCCAAGGCGGTTGCCAACGAATTGAGGATGGTGTCAATAATGAGTCCGTCATTTGCAATCACGAGGATACCGCGCGCCAGACCGACAACAATGGCAGAGAACACGAAATCGCTCAGGCCCTTTACGAACTCGCCCGCAATCTGCTTCTCATTCATACCGGATACGATTCCTGAAAGCAAAGCCATCGCGAGAAACACGGCAGAGATTTCATTCATATACCAGCCCTGGGTCACAAGACCCCAGACAATCGCCGCAAGACCGAGGATGAAAATACCGATAACGGCCCTCTGGCTCGCCGTGAACTCGCTCTCGAGCAAGCTGGCGTCAACAGAGAATTCCTTACGCTTCTCGATATCGTCCGAATAGGCAACCGACAGCCTGGGATCTCTCTTTATCCTGCGGGCATACATCATGACCCACGCAACCGCTATTGCCGTAAGCACGACCAAGGCGATAACGCGCAACCAGAGCTGCGGATTGCCCTGAATTCCAAGAATGCCCTGAGAAATCAGCACATTGAAGGGATTAACCGTCGAAGCGATGTAACCGATTCTGGCACCCACAAAGACCACCATGAACGCCGTGATCGAATCAAATCCCATCGCCATGATGATGGGCATCAAGATGGCGAAAAACGGCAGGGTTTCCTCGGCCATGCCAAACGTGCTACCTCCAAGAGCAAAAACGACCATGAGAATCGGTATGATCAAAATGTCCTTGCTCTTGAATTTCTTAACGATCCGCGCCATGCCACTGGTAATTGCGCCTGTCGCAGTGATGACCTGAAACGACCCACCAACAACCAGAATGAATGCAATGACCTCTACTGCCTGCTGAATACCGACGGCAGGGGCCTGAAGCACGTCAAATACGCCTTGGCGCAAATCAACTTCAGTTCCCTCCTCATCGATAGAGACCTTCTCTATCGGTTCGTAAGTACCGGCGATTGTCACCTCGCGCCCATTAACATCCTGACGTTCGAATGAACCGGATGGAACGATCCAGGTAAAAATGGCGAACACAGCCATTAGAACCGCAATGATCGTATACACATGCGGAACGGAGAGCCTCCGTTTCCCCTTACGCTCAGACATCACTCCTCCTTTTCAGATGGCGTCACTTCTATCCGCTGCCGGCACGATTATTCTTGCATCGTCATCTCAGCGGCACACATCCATCCCCGCAGGCGATAGCACTCCGTCAGCAAACGGTTCATTAGTTGATTTGAAACATCAACTGATCTCTAAAATTGATGTTTAACGTCAGTTTCCATGCTCTTCCTGTCGTTGCACCCACTCATTAATGGACGACAGTCATCAAAAACCGCGCATCGATTACCATTTCATTGCCGCGTTGCAATGCGATGTAAGCGTTCATGACAGGAAATGGCTGATGACTCAAATACAGGTATATAACGAAATAGGTCGGTTGAGAAAAGCGATATTGCATCGGCCCGGACATGAGACCCGCAACTACCCTGAGGGGCAGTTCAGCCAGATTTTCACCTTGAGACCGTCAAGCAACTCCTTTGACCTCGCCAAGGCTCTCGACGAGCATCGTAACTACGCCGAGATGCTCGAACGCGAGGGAGTCGAAATCGCCTATCTCGACCAGTTGCTTGTTGAGGCGCTCGCGGTCTCTCCCAACATTCGCGCCACGTTCATCGACTCCTTCGTTGCCGAATGTCTGTCTCTTATACACATCTGACGCTGCCGACGATACTCCTTGTGTAG
>CABRIF010000099.1 GCA_902470925.1 uncultured Collinsella sp.
ATGCTCACCCGCGCACCCACCTGCCGCGTTCGAGCAGGCGCGCCACGGAGCTGAATACACCCTCGCGCTCGTGCTCCACCAGAGGCTGGCGGCTCAAGATCCGATACGGCAGGTTCGTGGTGAACCGCGCCAGGCGCACGAGCGCGATGCCGAAGAACGCCGCCGCGCCCAACAGGAAACCGAACCCGTAAAACGACTGGTCCCACCACAGCGACACCCAGGTAAGAACCGTCGAAAGCGCCGCGAAGACCGCAGTGGCCGCCAGCGCCCCGGCGTAATCGGTGAAGTACAGCAGGATGAGCATGATGGTGTTGCCCACCGCATACAAACCGTAGCCCACGCACAGGGTGCGCACGTATCCGTGCATGAGGTCGTTGAAGCCCAGCGGCAGCTCACCGAGCACCACACTCTCCAGCGAGATGGCGGCCGCCGTCACGAACAGCTGCTTAAGCGCCCCGTAGCGCAACTCGCGCGCCAGCACGGCGAGCATACGCTCCTCGGCATCCACGATATCGGCCACCACGCCGCCCTCGTTGAACAGCCCGTAATAGGCCCGGTACTCGGGATAGAAATTCACCTCGACCGACACCACGAAATTCACCGTCGTCACCAGGATGGTGAGGAAGGCCACAAGCGCCGGCACATCGTAGTAGGGAGCGCCGCGAAACAATCCGCGCACCTCCACGCCGATGGGCCCGCACCACACGATCACCAGATGCGAGAACAGCCCCACCGTGGTGAGCAGCCCGATGAGGGCCAGTGGGCGGAAGCGGTCGAAGTAGCGCAGGAAATCCCATGGGCTCTCGTCGCTGCGCGGGAAATAGCGGTACAGCAGCACCGTGTCCCACGCCATCATGGTGCCGTATCCGAGGACGACGGCGAGCAGCAGCCCCTCGACCACCGGCGCACCCAGCGCCAAGGCCGCAGCGCCTGCGCCCAGGCTCACGAGAATAGCCGCGATAAACGAGCACAGGATCGCGCGATAGTCCTTGATGGCCGTGAGGTAGCTCATGGCGTTCCAGTTCACCAGCATCTCGGCGAACAGCCACAGGCTGAGAACCGCCTCAAGCAGGCTCGCGCCCGACACCGCGAGAAACGCCGCATAGAGCGCGCACCCCGGCACCAGCATCGATGCGCATGAACCCTGAAACGACGGCAGCACCGCGCGTTCGCGCCCCGCGAACAGGGCGTCGGCGATGTAGCGCGTGACCGGCAGCGAGAACAGCGACGAACATGCCAGCGAGGCCAGCAGCGCGTAGGTGACCAGGCACACCAGCAGCTCGCGCCCATCGCGCGGGGCGCCGGATGCCACGGCGAGCGCGATGATACCCACCTGCAGCAGCAAACCCAGCAGCATGGGGCCGCAGCACACGACGCCGGCGTAGCCGTAGGCGCGCACGGTGGCGAGCACCCCGCGCACGTCGAACAGCCGCTTGAGCTCGAATCCGATACCTGCCACCTAGATCACCTCCCGATCGTTGCCGCCTGTCTGCGCGGCCGCCTGCGTGCGCACATACAGGTCGCGGTAGCGCTCCAGCATGTCCCCGTGCCGGTAGAGCGCCTCCACCCGACTCCTGCCCGCCTCACCCATCGCCAGGCGACGCTGCCGGCTGGCGCACATCCGCTCCAGCGCGTCGGCCAGGCCCTTGCGGTACATCGGCGGCACCACCAGCCCCGCACAGCCGAACTCGTCCCCCTCGCCGCCCTCGAGCAGCTCCCGGCAGCAGCCCACATCGGTGGTCACGCAGGGACGCGCGGCCGCCAGCGATTCGAGCACGGACAGGGGCTGGCCCTCCGAGATGCTCGTGAGTACCGTGAAGTCGAGCCGCTCCATGTAGGACACCACGTCCACCCGCCCGGTGAAGACGATGTGCTCGGCGCCGAGCTGCGCCACGAGCTCATGGCACTCGCGCGCGTAGTCCTCGTCGTCCACGCCGCCCAGGATATGCAGGCGGACACGCTCCATACGGCAGGTGAGCTCGAAGAACGCGTAGATGAGCGTCTTGATGTCCTTGATGGGCGCCAGGCGCACCACCGCGCCGATGTCGACCCAGCCGTCGTCGGCCTTCGGGGCAAGATGGCAGAACCGCTCGTATTGGATGCCGTTCGGGATGACCTCGCAGCGCTCCTCAGGCGCTCCCATCGCGATCTGCGCGCGGCGGGCGGCTGCGAACAGCGAGGTGGAGCGCCACGCGCGATGGTAGATCTCCTCGGAAAGCATGTAGAAGAACCTGATCCACCGGCTCTTGAACGCCGCAGGGACCCACTGCGCGCGGATGAGCTCCTCCTCCCGCTCGCGGGTGTAGATGCCGTGCTCGGTGAGCAGCACCGGGCGATGGTACCGCTCCGCCCCGAGGCAGGCGAGCATGCCGCCGTAGCCAGTGGAGATGGCATGGTAGACATCCGCCTCGGGCACGGGGGCGCCGAGCAGGTACAGCAGCGGCAGCAGCATGGAGCGGGTGGTATGGAACGCCTCGGCGAACGGCACGTACGGGAACTGCTCCAGGCACAGCTCGGAGAACTCATCCATGAAGGTGCGGCTCTGCAGCAGCGACAGCGGGTGGACCCGCCGATGCTGCATAAGCTCGAACAGCACGTCCCAATCCGGCTCGCCCAGGCTCAGCAGCTCGCGCAGAGCCGCGAGCTCGGTTGCGGTCAGACGCGCCTTCGCCTGACGGCCGCCCAGGCGCAAGGCGTCATCGAGGAAGACCTCGCGAACCTCGACCACATTGGACGGCAGCTCATAGACGAACTGCCCCGCGAGCTGGCTGAAGCGCCCACCGTCCACAGCACGAACTCGTGCTCCGGCATGGCCTGGATGTAGGCGTGCGTCCAGGTGGACACACCGCCGTGCACGTAGGGGTAGCACCCTTCCAGCACCAAGCAGATGCGCATGGCCCTACACCCCCGTCCGCGCGATGCGCACGGTGTCGCTCGTGGCATGCAGCAGGTACAGATCGCCGGCGACCTGCGTGAGCTCGCCGCCCTCCACCGCGCCGGGGGTGGCGTCGTTGGCGCGGAACAGCAGCCACGCCTCGTCGTGGAAGTTGCCGAGCGAAACCGTCCAGGCGCTCGCGTCCTCGCCCACCGAAACGGTGACGCTGGAGAAGCGCTGGATCGAGGCCGCGCACTCGCTGGCTGTCTGCTCGCGCAGACTGGGGGCGGCCTCGGTCAGCCAGTCGAGGTAGTCCACCAGGCCCGCCTTGTAAGCCTCCCAGCCCTCGGCGGCACCGCGGTCGGGGTCGAGCAGATCGTCAGGATGCATGAAGTGCGTGCTCACGAAGTGCATGTTGAGCTCACTCACCGCGGCAAGCCGCATGAAGGTATCCCCCGCCATGCTGCCCGACACGATGCGCGGCTCCTCGACGATGCCGTCTTCGGACACGCCGAACTCCTGCACGTACGGATAGGGCGTGCCGTCCTCGAAGTAGGTGCTCGCGATCGTCCGGATCTGGGGCACGCGTGCGGCGATGAGTGCGCGGCCGGCGCTCGACAGGATGTTCGAGGGAGGCACGTAGACGCTGCACACCGCGCCGGGCAGCACCTGACGCTGGAAGGAGACGAGCTCGGTGAGCGATCCCACCAGCGCGTCGGCGCTCTTCCAGGTGTGATAGGCATACGTGTCGCCGTAGTCGGTGTCGGACAGGCACAGCGGCTGATGGTTGTAGCCGTGGTAGCCCAGCTCGCCGTCTTGCCTGAGCAGCAGGCCGCCGAAGTAGCGGAACTGTCCCTCGTCCTGCTGGCGCGCCAGATCGTCGTCGGTATCGGCCTCGTAGTTCTCGATCATGACGCCGGTAAAGCGGATGTTGTAGCGCTCCGAGATGCGCGTGAGGTCGGGCCACCACACCTTGGCGTAGAAATCGGCGATGGACAGACCATAGTCGCGCTTGATGTAGGTGCCGTCTCCGGAGGGGACCGGCGAGGGGAAGTCGTCCAGGAAGAACACGGCGCTGTTGATGACCGGCCAGGCGCAGGAGCCGCCCATGAGGCTCACCGCCGAGGCGTAGAAACCCCGCAGGACGCGGTCGTAGATGCCGATGTTCGCCACCACGGCGTTGCCCGAGCCGTACGTGTGCTGCCAGATGAGCGGCACGCCGGCGTCCCCGGTGCTCGCGCGCACGCGGGCGTCGGCGGCGAGGGTGACCGCAAGGGCGGAGTCGAAGGGATCCGAGATCTCGTAGCGCTGGCCGCCGCCCGCCATGAAGTCGGCATCGGGCACGACGCTTTCGGCAACAGCGCGGGCGCCGGAGGCATCGGCGATGCCAAGGACCTCAAACAGCGCGCGCGTCGAGCTGCTGACCTCGGGCGTCATGCCCAGCATGAGGCTGCCGCCCGCCTTCACCCAGGAGGTGAGCTGCAAGATCCGCGAGGAAAGGCCGTCGAGGTTGGGCATGAGCACGATGACACGACTGTAGGCGGCAAACGAGGGCAGTGAGGACGCCGGCGTTTGCGCCAGGTCGTACACATCGGTGGCGATCTTCATATCGAGCAGGATCTGGTCGAACTGCTCGCGCGCATCCGAGACGCCGTACTGAGCGCTGTCAACGAGCACCAGGCAGCTCGCCTGCTCCGAGGCGATCGCCTCGGCGGTGCTCAAGGTCTCGCTGCGGTCGAGCATGTCGCCGGTATGATCGGCCCGCGCGTAGCCCACGCCGCTGCGCTCAGCGAACAGGGCGCCTCCCATGAGCAGGAACACCACCCAGATCCAGGCAAGCTTCCGCCAGCGGGACGGGCGATGCGTGCGAAAGCGGTCGGGAGCGGCGGCCGTGCGCTGCGGATGCGCGGGGGCGCCGGGCGCGCCGGATGCACCTGTGTGCCGCGTGCGCCGCGGACCCGCAGAGGAAACAGGCTCGGCCGGCGCCTTGGGTGCCGCCGGGGCGCCGGCCGATAACGCCGCGGTGCGTGTGCGGTGAGCGAGGAGCGCTTTGATATCGATCATCGGCCGGAGACCTCCTTTGCATTCGGGGGCGTTTGATGGGAAGAGACGGCGTCGTCGGCCTGTTCGGGGGCGCCTTGCTCCCAAAAGGCCAGCGCTTCGCGGTTGGGTGCGCTGATGAAGACCCCGCTGGCACGAAGCTCATCGATGGCGGAGCGCACGCCGGCACCGTCACGTCGCGCCGCGGCCACCCGCACCCGCAGCATCCAGGCGTCCTCGCTGCGCGGATAGCGCTGCATCGTTTCAGCCGCCACCTGCTCGGCTCGCGTGAGCTCGCCGGCATCGATCAGCGCGCCCACGAGCCGCACCCGCGACGGCAACCCCTTGCCGGGCTGCGCGTCGGCGAGCTGGGCCTCGAGCAGCTCCACGTAACGGCGCCGCTGGATCTGAGCCGCCGCACCCTCCGCCAGGCCGGAGGCGAGATACTCCTCGAGATAGGACACGTAGCTATCGCGCACCTGCGCGTCGTGGGGCCGATCGAACCACGCCCGCTCGAGGCGCTGCAGCTCCATATCGCCCTCGCGGGAGATCTGCGCCATGGCCGTGGCCGCATAATGGGCGACCTCCACGTCGTCGTTCAGCCGGGCCGCCTGCAGCACGTCCAGGTAGGCGGCGGGCGAGTCGTTCAGCACGGAGAGCATGAGATGACGGCGCTGACCTGCGTCGTTGACGATCAGCGCTTCTTCAACCGGCACGGTATCGTGCTCGTGCGCATCCACCGACAGCGAACCTTCCCGCCGCTCGCCCTCCTCGCGACGCATGGCCGCCGGGTCGAGCGCACGGCCGGGCGTGACCCGCGCAACCTCGAGCAAACAGGCGAGCGCCGGCCCCCAAACAGGAATCAGCACGAGCGCGGGCAGCACCGCGGCAGGAACCGGACGGCGAAGCAGGCACCCCGCACCGACAAGAGCCAGGCAGCACAGCAGGTGCAGCACGAGAAGCGCCGCGATCAAGCTATCCGTCACACCGCATCACCCGCAGCCGCGAGCAGGCGCTCCTGAGCCGCGTCGTCCACCGGCTCAGCGGTGATGCCCGCGCGCTCCAGGCGATCCGCGATGATGGGCAGCTCGCGCTCGCCGGCCTGCTGGAGCAGCAGATACAACTCGCCCGCCACCTCGCCAATCAGGTCGCTGTCGCGCACCGCCCCCTGCACACGGCGACGCAGCTCGGCGCGACCCTGGTCGCCGGGAACCACGCGCATGAGCAGATGGCGCGCCATGCGAGCCTCCTTGAGGTCGCGGGCGCAGGAAAGCTCCTCCTTGAACGGAACCTCCAGCAGGATGCGCGTGTCGGGGATGAAACGGGTGTCGTGGATGGCCGCGTCGTAGTCGAACGCACGCATGAGGGCCGTCTCGATCAGGCCGCACAGGATACGGAAGAGGTTCTGATAGTAGAGGGTCATCTGCTCGGGTTCGGCCTCGCTGATGAAGATCAGCACCGCCGGCCTGCCGGCGCGGCGCACCGCATAGGCGAACATGGGCAGGTCCTCGGACAGCTCGCGGTTCACCCACACACCGCCCTGCTCGACCACGTCGAGCACGCCGGCGATCTCATCCAGGCGGATGGAGCGCGGCACATCCGCCTCGATGCCCGGGGCTGCGGCGGCCAGGCGCGCAAAAGCCCCCTCGCCCACCACGCGGTAGAGCGACACGGTGCGGTTCTCCAGAACGTCTTCCAACACCAAGATGGTCTTGCGGAAGATCTCCTGGGGCTTGATGAGGTCCAGCTCGCGCGTCACGGCGAAGATCTTGCCGAAGCTGTCGCGGCGGCCCAGGATCTGCCGGCGAAACTCGCGCTTGCCCTCGAGGGTGTCACGGTAGAGGTCGTTCACGAACGCAAGGCGGCTGCGCAGCCCCTCGTTCTCGGTGCGGGCGAAGGCGAGCTCGTCGCGGTGGCGCAGCTGCACGTATCCGCAGGCGGCGCCCACCACAAAATAGGCGATGAATGGCAGCCAGTTGGAGGGTTCATAGAACAGGGTTGCCAGGGTGTAGCCCTCCTGCACCACGAAGGTTGCGGCAAGTCCCACCGAGGCGAGCGCCGCGGCCAGCAAACCGGCATTCATCCCATGCACCGTGGCGGCGAGCACCACGAGCAGCAGGCGCGCGTCGAGAACGGAAGCGACCTGTGAGGATGCGGTGAGCCGAGCCATCAGCTCGGCCACCGCCCACAGCACGAGCACCTCGACAGCGGCCAGCGCCGGGGCTGCGCCGCCCAGATGGGACCACGCGCGCACGAATATGTTGGGGCGCGCTACACGCCCCGCGCGCCAGACCTCGAACAGGCCGGGCACGTCCTCAACGAAGGAGTGGGTGGGCTGCCAGCCGAAACGCCGGCTGAGCACGCCGTCGTCTGCGGGCGGCGGAGGCACCGGCACATCGCCGTAGGCCACAGCGACGTCAGGGATCAGGGCGCCCACGGCATCGACCAGGTCGCGCACGCGGGAGCCAAAGGCATCGGGCACGGTGAACGTCTCGGCTTCGGGTGTCCAGGCATCCAGTATGCGGCGCAGCAAGGTCCCCAGGTCCTCGATGGATAGCAGGTAGAGCGGATCTTCGGGACCGTCTGCGAAGGTGAGCGTGCCGCGTTCGGCCGCCGAGAACAGAGCGTCGGCCGCCGGCGGGGCTAGGCGCGAATCGCGCGCGTACAGATACGGCGTTCGGATAATCTTGAGCTGCAGGGGGCCGAGGCCGGCGTAGTGGCGGCAGAGGTCCTCGGCCGAGCGCTCGAGCAGCGCGGTGCCCATCTGATTGTCGACGGCAGCCGACGGCGCGCCTTCCGTGCCGCCGATGTAGATGAATCGGACGGCATACGGGCAGCACCCGCGCAGGATGCGGCGCAAGCGATCGATGTCGCCCTCGAGCTCAGGCGTTGGAGACAGGTATTCGGAGAAGTAGACGACGGTGTCGAACTGGTAGCTCTCCCCCAGCTGCTCCAGCACGCTACCGTCTGCCAGGGATACGGCGCCGATCCGGTCATCGATAAAGGACGAGTCGGTGTTTTTGGTAACGAGAACATGGTCGCTCGGGAACGCTGCCTTGATGAACGCCTCGGTAACGTAGGCCGTATTGCCCGTTAGCAGAACTTCCAACCGTACTACTCCATCCGCAAATCTACAAAATCATGTAGATGATAGCAGATAGGTGGCAGCGGATGCCATGAAACTCAAACCCCCTCCAAACGAGGGTTCGCGCTGCAATCGCGCTGCCGGCAACAGGCGAGCCCGGGTGCGGTACCAGGTCATTTGCCAGACTGGGATGTGGGTTCTTGAAGGCGGGATGCGAGCACGGATTCCGAGCACCGGGACAGGACGCGGGCTCCGAGCGCCGATGGCAATGCGGGCGCGGATTCCGGACATCGGAGGCAACGCGGGTGCGGATTCCGGACGTTGCGGCAACGAGGGTGCGGATTCTGGACGTCTGCGCAGATAGGGTTCGCGCTTTGGACATCCAGGGCCGTTTTTCGCCTCCAGATGGACAAAACCCGAACCCAGATTCCACGGACGGACTGAAGCCGAACCCGGAATGCACCGATGCCCGAATGTCGCACCTAGAACGTGTGGGTTCCGGATCACGAGGGAAACGCGGGTTCGGATTCCGGACATCGGTGGCAACGAGGGTTCGGATTCCGGACGTCTGGGAAACGCGGGTTCGCGCCCCTGTCTCTTATACACATCTCCGAGCCCACG
>CABRIF010000100.1 GCA_902470925.1 uncultured Collinsella sp.
AAGAGACAGCGGTGACACCGGCGCGTTCATGGCGCAGGCCGGCGCCGCTCCGGTCCCGGCTCCGGCTCCGGTGCCCGCCTCGGTGCCCGTTCCCGATCCGGCGCTGACCCCCGAGAACTTCCGCACCTCGGGCGGGGACGCCGGTACCTCACGCGATGCCGATCAGGCGCGTCAGGTGGCCGATGTGGACGCCGCGCTCGCCAACCCGGACTTCACCACCGTGTTCGCCCCCGTGGACGATTCCCGGGCCCGTCAGGCCCGCGAGGCCGGCGTCGAGCCCGTGATCCTCATGGAGCACGTCACCAAGATCTACCCCGCGCAGCCCAACAAGCCCGCGCTGGACGATGTCAACATCGAGATCTACCCCGGCGAGTTCGTCTTCCTCGTGGGCCATTCCGGCTCCGGCAAGACCACGCTGCTCAACACCATGCTGCGCAACGTCAAGCCCACGAGCGGCCGCGTGCTGGTAGCCGGCCAGGACCTCATGCGCATCAAGAACCGCAAGATCCCGTTTTTGCGCCGCCAGATCGGCGCCGTGTTCCAGGACTACAAGCTGCTGCCCAACCGCACGGCCTACGAGAACGTGGCGTTCGCCCTGCAGTGCATCGGCAAGCCGCGCGGCGTGATCCGCGCGCAGGTGCCCGAGGTGCTGCGCCTGGTGGGCCTGGCTGAGCAGATGAACTCCCTGCCCGACCAGCTCTCCGGTGGCGAGCAGCAGCGCGTCTCGGTGGCCCGCGCCATGGTGAACCGCCCGCCGCTGCTGATCTGCGACGAGCCCACGGGCAACCTCGACCCGGCGATCTCGCTGGGCATCATGAAGCTGCTGGAGCGCATCAACCGCACCGGCACCACCGTGATCGTGGCAACCCACGACCGCGAGATGGTCGATTCCATGCACCGTCGCGTCATCGCCCTCGAGGGCGGCCGCGTCATCCGCGATCAGGAGAGGGGAGGCTACGGCAACTATGGCACCTTCTAATCTGGGGTACTCCGTGCGCGATGCCCTCAAGCACTTCTTCCGCAACTGGACGACCTCCTTCGGCGCCGTCGTCACCATCTTCCTGTCGCTGTTCATCATCGGCCTGTTCATCGTGGGCTCGGTGCTGGTGAACTCCGCGATCGGTAACGTGGAGGACCAGGTCACCATCAACGCGTTCATCTCCGACGAGGCCTCAGACAGCGATGTCGAGGCGTTCATGGAGAAGCTCGAGAGCTGGGACAACGTCAAGAAGGTCGAGTTCAAGACCAAGGAGGACGCGCTGGCCGACTACAGCCAGAACGTCTCGGACAACGCCGACGCCACCATGGCGGCGCTGGACGGCAACAACCCGCTGCCGCGTTCCTACTCGATCGAGATGGAGGATCCCTCCCAGGTCGAGGCCATGGCGAACAAGATCAAGGACGACCCCGACTTCCAGAAGATCGTGGACGACAGCTCGCCGGATTCCGACGACCTGCAGACCGACCTAAACGAGAGCGTGATCTACGGGCAGAAGGAGGTCAGCCGTCTGTTCCAGCTCACCAACTACATCCGCATCGCCGCGGTCGTGCTGGTGGCGCTGCTGACGTTCGTGGCCTTCATCTTCATCAACAACACCATCCGCCTGTCCATCACCGCGCGCCGTCGCGAGATCGCGATCATGCGCCTGGTGGGCGCGAGCAACGGCTTCATCCGCGGGCCGTTCATCATCGAGGGCATGATCCAGGCACTGCTGGGCGCGCTGCTGTCCATCGGCTCGCTCGAGCTGATCCGCAACTTGGTCATCCCGCAGGTGGCCTCGGGCATCAGCTTCATGAGCTTCAGCGTGCCGATGCAGATCTACTACATCACCTACGGTTCGCTGGTGCTGCTCGGCCTGATCATCGGCCTGTTTGGCTCCATGATTGCCATGAGGCGCTACCTCAAGGTGTAAGGGCCTTCTGGCTCCGTTCGAGTCCTTTGGAAGCCCCCGGGTGTTTCCGCGCATACGTTCCGGCCGTCGAGTGCTGCTCGGCGGCCGTCGTGCGAATGCGCTGGAGGCATCCGGGGGCTTTTTGCTTGGACGGTGCTGAGCGCAGGTGGGGAAGCGTGTCGCCGCCGTGGCGCCTGCGACCGTCGCCGCTGCCGGGTGCGGCGGCATGCAGGTGCGTCGCGGGCGGCGGATGAGGCGGCGTGCAGGGGCGCTGCGGGCGGCGAGCGAGGTGGCTTGCCGGGACGCTGCGGCTATCAGGTGCGCCTGCGACACCGGGTGAGGCGGTGTGCGGAGGTGCGGCGGCTTGCGGGCGCGCCCGAGGCGCCGTCAGGCCGCCTTGGGGTTTGGGTACAAGAGGCGAAGATGTGACGAGTTCCGTGATGTGAAGGGGATACATGGGCAGAGGTAGAGGACGGCATACGAGGGGCGCCCGGCGTGGGGCGGCGCGGCAGCGTCGGCAGCCGGGGCTGCTGGGGACGGTGCGCGCCTTCGAGGGGCGCTCTGAGGTCGAGACGGCGGAGGGCACCTTCCGCATCTCGAGCCGCGGCTTGGCCGGCGCCATGCCGGGCGATAGGGTGTACGTGAGCCTGCGCGCCTCCCGCGGCGGGCGCCGCGCGGTGGTCGAGCAGGTGGTCGAGCGCGCGGTTGCTGCTCTTGTGGGCACCTTCGAGCCGCCCGGGCCCCTCGGTGCGGTGCGCCCGCTCGACAGCCGTATTCGCCAGGATTTCTTCGTCCTGCCCGAGGACGGGTCCCCAGATCGCTTGGGGGTCCAGGCGGGCGACATCGTGTCCGCGCGGATCGTAAGCTACCCCACGTGCCTGGAGTCCGGTGTGGTCACGCTCGAGCGCCGTATCGGGGACGCGGCGGCACCGAGCTTGGGGGTCGAATGCGTCATGGCGCGCTTCGGCCTGGTTGACGGCCACCCGCAGCAGGCGGTCGACGAGGCTGCCGCCTGCACGGTCGACGTGTCCGCGGCGCTCGCCGACCCGCTGCGCCACGACGCGCGCGATCGCATCGCCGTCACGATCGACCCGGTCGATGCGCGCGATTTCGATGACGCCCTCTCGCTTGAGCGCACGCCGGAAGGCGGCTGGCTGCTCGGTGTCCATATCGCCGATGTGTCCGCCTACGTGCCCTGGGACTCCACGCTCGACCTGGAGGCGCGCCGCCGCTCCACCTCGGTGTATCTGGCCGACCGCGTCCTGCCCATGCTGCCTGAGCATCTGAGCTGCGACGTGTGCTCGCTGCGACCGGGGCAGGATCGCCTGGCGATGACGGTCGACATGCGTTTTGACGCGCTCGGCCGCATCGAGGCCTATGAGGCGTATCCGAGCGTGATCCGCTCGCGGGTGCGCACGGATTACGCCGCGGTCGAGGTGCTGCTGGCGGAGCCGGAGGCCGCGCCGGGTGATGCCGCGTTGCTGCTGGCGGATTCTGAGGCTGCGGCGGGTGAGGCTGGGGCGTATCCGGCACGGTCGATGGAGGATGCGAGCAAACCGACGTCCGCCGATGGCGCGGACGCCGGCGCAACGCCGCCCGCTGGTGGCGCAGACACGGGTGCGCAAATGCCCGCCGCCGGTGACACCGCCGCGCCTGCCGACAGCGCGCCCCACCCCGCCGCCGGGCGCGCCCGTGCGGCCTGCGAGGCGGCCGCGGCGCAGGGCTTCGACCTTGTGCGCCTGCTGCGCGATGCCCATGAGCTGGCCTGCGCCCGCCGGGAGCTGCGCCGCCGCCGCGGGGCCATCGACTTCGCCACCACGGAGGTCCATGCCCTGCTCGACGAGCGCGGCGTTCCGCAGCGCCTGGAGGCGCGTGTTTCCACGGCGGCGACCCAGCTCGTGGAGGAGGCGATGCTGGCGGCCAATGAATGCGTGGCCGAGTTCCTCTCCGACCGCGACATCTCCGCATGCTACCGCGTCCACGAGACACCGGCGCCCGATGCGCTGGCGTCGGCGGCAGCCACCCTCGTCGAGGCCGGCGCGCTCGAGAGCGACCTGGCGCCCGGCATCATGGTGGGCGAGCCGCATGCCATCACGCGGGCGCTTGAGCGCGCGGCGGGTACGCCCATGGAGACGCTGGTGAACGCGATGTTGCTGCGCGCGCAGCAGCGGGCGGTGTACAAGCCGGATAACGAGGGGCACTACGCGCTCGGTGCGCGGGCGTACTGCCACTTCACCAGCCCCATCCGCCGCTATCCCGACCTGGTGGTGCACCGGGTGCTCAAGCTCGCCCTCGCCCGGCGCGAGCTGGGCCGCAAGGCCGCGCAGGCGCGTGCGCGTGAGCTGGTGGGCACCGGGTCGCAGGCACTCGATGCCATCTGCCCGTCGGTGTGCCGCCAGGCCAGCGAGGCGGAGCGCGTGGCCGACGCCGCGGCGCGCGCCTCCCAAAAGGTCAAGGTCGCCCAGTACTATGCCGACCGGGTCGGCCAGCGCGTGCGGGGTACGGTGGTGTGGGTGTCCGATCTGGGCGCGTTCGTCCAGCTCGACGATACCGGTGCCGAGGGGCTCATCCGTCCGTCGCACCTGGGGGACCAGTGGTGGGAGCTCGATGAGCGCCGCCTGCGGTTCGTGGGCGCAAACGACGGGACGGTGATCGGCGTGGGGCAGCGGCTGGCGGTGGAGGTCGCCTCCGTGGACGTGCTGCGCGGGCGGCTCGATCTTACCGCGGTGCAGGCGGGGGCTGCGCTACACTGATAGCCTGATTCACGACAGGAGGAACCCATGGACATGCCCATCGAGGCACGCGATATTTCCCATGCCGAGGCGCTGTTGGCCGCCGGCGAGCTCGATGCCGCCCTGCCGCTGCTGCAGGAGCTGGCGGCTCAGGTCGAGGCGTACGCGCAGCAGGAGTGTCAGGCAACCGACGAGCGCCAGTGGTTCTCGTTTGCGGATACCTTCGAGCGGCTCGCCTATCGCCGGGTGGAGCGCGACCCGCGCTCGCTCACGCAGCTGGCGGTGCCCTTCGATCGGGTCTACGCTGCGCTCGCGTTCGCGCATATCGCCCGCAAGGAGTGGGAGCCTGCGCGCGACGCGCTCATGCAGGCGGTGCGCTGGAACCCCATGAACTGCCGGTATCGCCTGGATCTGGCGGAGCTGTTCGGCATGCTGGGCAACCAGCAGGAGTGGGCGGCGCTGTCGGCATCGGTGCTCGATCGCGCGGCCGATGCCGAGCCTCTGGCCCGCGCCTACGCCAACCTCGGCCACTTCTTCCTGCAGACCGACAACGTGCTGGCAGCTGAGGGATGCCGTCGCCTGGCGCAGCGCCTGGCCACGGGCGACGCCCATGCCGATGCGTTCATCGAGCAGATGGGCGAGGAGCTCCCCGAGCTTGCGCAGGAGGAGGAGCGCCGCGTGATGGGGGCGGTCGAGGAGCAGGGTATCGCCACGAACCCGAGCGCCGAGGTGGCCATCTGCCTGCTGATGTGCGCCTCCGATGCTGCGGCGGCGGGCGATCGCAACGCGGCGACCACCTATACGCTGCGGGCGCGCGACCTGATCGGCGCCGAGGCGGCCGAGGCCCTCATCCGGCTCATCCGCACCTCCGACGCCGAGCTGGCGCAGGAGCGCGCGGAGGCTGCCGCTGCCGATGCGGCGGGTGCCGCCGACGCGGGCACGGCCGGTGGCGTCGATGCGTCTGGCGGTGCGTGCGTGCTGAGCGATGCCGCTGCGGAGACGGGCACGCCGGGTGCAGGCGATCCGCAGGCGCAGGATGCGAAAGGGGAGTAGCATGCCGGGATTCGGTCAACGGGAGAAAAAGGCGAAGAAGACGATCGCGAAGAACCGTTCGGCGCATCACGAGTACTTCATCGACGAGACCTTCGAGTGCGGCGTGGTGCTGTCGGGCACCGAGGTGCGCAGCCTGCGCGAGCGCGCCTGCCAGATCACCGATTCGTTCGCTTTGATCCGCGGCGGGGAGTGCTGGCTGCACAACGTGCACATCCATCCGTACTCTAACGGCTCGATCTTCAACCGCGACCCCGATCGGCGCCGCAAGCTGCTGTTGCATCGCAAGCAGATCACCTACCTGGACACCAAGCTGCGCGTGCGCGGCGTGGCGCTGGTGCCCCTGGAGCTGTATTTCGACGAGAACGGCCGCGTGAAGCTGCTGCTGGGTTTGGGCCGCGGCAAGAAGCTGTACGACAAGCGGGCGAGCATAGCTGAGCGCGATTTGCAACGCGAGGTCGACCGCGCGTTGAAGCAGCGTAGCAGGTAGCGCTTTGGGGCCTTCGGCCCCGGGTGCGTGGTTGCGGGTATGCGGCCCGGAGCGCTCGGCTTCGGGCATACGGTTCAGGGTGTTCGTGCGAATTGGATGATGTGCGGGCGCTCGCTTCGATCCCCCTGTCCGAACTCCCGGTGCTGGTGTCGAGATGGGGTGTCTGTAATCGTTGTGCGCAGCGGAGACATCTGCACTTCTTGCGAAGGGTTCCTGGGTGCTTGCTAATAGGATTTATTTTCAGTAACATTTTTTCGTTCTTGGATTCCGGTGGTATGGATGGCATGCAATCGGGTATCCTCAACGTACATTCATCGCCTGTGAAAGGAAGTACCCATGGCTGAGAAAACGTACAAGTTCGTGTGTGTGGTTTGTGGCTACGAGGTCGAGGTTGATACCCCCGAGCTGCCCGAGGATTACGTCTGCCCCGTGTGCGGCGTTGGTCCCGATCAGTTCGAGCTGGTCGAGGAGTAAGTACCTCACGGCTGCGAGCCTGCATACCTCGTCGCTGCCCCTATGGCGGAGCGCGACGAGCCGCGAAGGCGTCGGGGATTCCCTCGGCGCCTTTTTATTGCCCTGCGAGGTCGTGCGACGCCTGAAACCATACGATGACGCCCAGGACCCTGATGCGCCGGCGATCGAGTACGATATCGGGTTCGGCTGTTCGATAAGAATGCGATGACAGGATGATGGTGTTGTTCCCCTTGCTGTATCGACGGATGACGACATTCGATGTATCGCTTAGGGCAATGACCGAGCATCCGTTCCAAGGACGAAGGGCGGGGTCAACGAGCAGGAATGCGCCCTGTGGATAGCAGCGCGACATCGCGAGGCTGTTCATTTGCACAAAGAAGCAGCCGGGATGCTTGCTTGCGATCGATGCGGGGACGGGGGCTGTTCCGATTCTGAGCAAGGGATTGGCGCCGCCATTGTGTTGGGCAATTTTGAAAACAGCACGCTCATCATCCGGTGAGTCATCTGCGGTGCAATCGAGAACAGCGTTGCGGCTTTCGGCAGCAGCGAGTCCGTGCTGCTCGGATCCAAGATCGTCGAAGGAGACGCCGAAACGCTCGGAGATGGCGTTCAGCGTGCTCGGTCTTACCGAGGTGCGCCCCTTTTCCCAGCGACATACAGTCTCCTTTGACACACCGATAATGCTGGCAAAGGCATGCTGCGTGAGTCCTTCGCGTCTCCTGAGTTCTTTGATGTTGTCGCCTTGGAACATGATGGTCTACTCGTCGCGCTGGATGGGCAGGCATAGGCAGTTCGGACCACCAAAGCCGGAGGTCAGTTCGAAAATTGAGATGGGAACAAGTTCGATGCCCGCCTGTTCGAGCGCACGGTTGGTGTCAACGTTTTCTGCATACACGCAAACTTTGCCTGGCTTGAGACATAGAACGCTTGCTGCGTTGTTTGCGCGCTCGCTGTCAGCTGAACGCGAATTCAATCCTCCGCATGGGATAAAGTCGATTGTTGCGGTTCCAAGCGCAGCGGAGAGGGCCTCCTTCACGCCGCCTTCGACTGCGCGGATGCGGCATGCCCCTTCTTTACGCCCGCGAGAAAGGCAATACACGTTTGTCTCATTGAGAAGGTGCCGGTCGATTACAAAGGATTCGTAATCTACGCGACTCAAATACGTGTCCAGATGGATGCAAAGATCCTCATCGGGAACCTTGATCGCCCAAACGGCATCAATGTCCGATTGGGGATTCCACAGCAACTGACGAGCAAGTGTGTCGATTGCGGCGGACTCGGTTCGTTGGGAAATGCCAACTGCAATGTTGTTTCGATTGAGGTTGATAAGATCGCCACCCTCCAGATGGAAGGATGATTCGTGTCGGTAGAAGATGGGGGTATCGGCAAACATGGGATGGTGTTCGATTATCGTCTTATAAAGCAACGTTTCGCGATTGCGCTCTGGCCAAT
Organism: uncultured Collinsella sp.; assembly: GCA_902470925.1. Lineage (GTDB taxonomy): Bacteria > Actinomycetota > Coriobacteriia > Coriobacteriales > Coriobacteriaceae > Collinsella. The sequence continues at coordinate 8,091 of CABRIF010000100.1, forward strand.
ACATATGATTCAGCGTGATGCCGTTTCCAATGGCGCTGGCAGGGTCCCTGGTAAACCACATGGTATTCAAGGGGTTAACTAGTAGCGCCTCGGCTGCATATGCTTCGCCGGTGAATACGGCAAGGCGGTCGTTGTCGGGCTCATCGTGGAACGCTTCTCCATATCGGATGCCCTCGATGGCGGTTTTGGCAAGGTCTGCGGGGCTGGAAGCGCGATCGAGTTGCGAGCGAATGGCTGCCTGCAGTTCCTCGCCGGTTGCTTCACATTCGGCAACGAAGGAGTCGATGAACGTGGCGCGAATGTTGGGAGCTG
>CABRIF010000101.1 GCA_902470925.1 uncultured Collinsella sp.
GTATAAGAGACAGCCTCTACCGGCCGCCGCCGTCCGGCAAGACGTCCGGCGCAGCCTGTTGTTTCACCGATTAGTTTTATATGAAACACACTGCGATTTCGAGCGTCGCCCTGCCCGAGTCACTGCTTAACCAACACTAACGTCTATGCAACGTCATCGCACTCTCATGAAACCGGGAGTCGACAGCGGGCCCATGTGGCTTCCCCGACCAACAACAACTTCATGCCGACCGCCTACGTTGACAGCAAGGCGAAAGATGTTTTAATGAGAAACAACAGAGCCGGCGGTTGCAGCGGAAACGTGAGCGTAAACCCGTCGGCCGCCTTTTCAACAGCAATGAAATAACCGGGCCTGAAGTCCTGTCATCCGCCCAGCTTGCGGAGCATCTATTCCAGCTCGGTTACATCGATGCCGGTACGGATCAGGCAGCCCGGCTCATCGAGACGGTTGGGTATCAGCACCTCAAACATGTCGCTCGGAACCCTATCCAATCTCTACCGGAACACAAAAAGCAAGGCGGTCAAGAGAAACGTCGCCACGGCGTTCGGGACGGACTACACGGCGCTCGTCGAGCGAAGGGGCGCCTCGGCGATACAAAGCGGCATCCCGTTCAACTGGGATCGCCTTATCGCCCGCATCGAGAAGAGCTGCGGCGTCGAGGCCGAATTCAGGCAAAAGCCCCACTAAACGAAAGGCCCCACCCCACCGCCGACGAAGGCGAGACGGGTTAAGGGGAAGCGAAGACACCTCGGATAGAAGCAAGCGCATTATGCCACGGAACGCCCCGCCCCATCCTGTGGCATAGACACCCGGCGACCGGGTACACGAGGATGTAGAGGCGCCACCAGGCAACCGCGCACATTGCGCTGTGGCGGTACGGCGCCCGCTTTTACATCCCCAACCGGTAAGGAGCCTCCCTATGCCCAACGTGCTGATGATCTGCGGGTCGCTGCGCAAGAAATCCTTCAACCGCCAGCTCATTGAGGAGATTCAGCGCATGATCGGCGACCGCGCCGAAATCCACGAACTCACCTGGGACGACGTTCCCTTTATGAACCAGGACGCCGAATGGCCCACCCCTGCGCCCGTGCAGCGCGCTCGCGATGCCGTGGCCGCCGCCGACGGCATCTGGATCTGCTCGCCGGAGTACAACTACAACATCCCCGGCGGCTTGAAGAACCTGCTCGATTGGCTGTCGCGCCCCACCGACCAAAACGACTACACCTCGCCGAGCATCCTGCGCGACAAGCGCGCCACCATCAGCGGCGTGGGCGGCCGCGCAGCCACCGCCGGCATGCGCAACAACATGGAAAAGCTCTTCGCCGCCATGGGTGTCGAAGCCATCGGCAAGACCGGCGTCGGCATCTCGGTTGACCCTAGCGCCTGGACCACCGACGTCCTCGAGCTCACCGACGAGCAGCGCGCTCAACTCGCCGACCAGGTTGAAACCTTCCTTGCCGCCATCGCGGAATAGGTGCCCTCGCGCTGACGTTCGCGTCACACGCTCCCAAACGCACAACGGCCGCCATCGGACTTCACCCCGATGACGGCCGATTTTTGAAACAATACACCGCAGGTGCAAAGGCCCGCCGACCGCAGGCCGGCTATCCCGCACCCCACGTGCCCCAGATCGCCCTGAACGAGGAGGGTACCGCGCCTCGCGTGCGGCGCCCGACAAGTGAAGGGCGAGGTGGGGTGCGTGGGGAAGCGAGCTACTCGAGGCGGAGGCCGACCTCTTTCAGCTGCCCCGCACTCACCTCAGACGGCGCCGCGCTCATCAGGTCCGAACCGCTACTCGTCTTGGGGAACGCCATGACGTCGCGGATGGAGTCGGTGCCCGCCAGCAGCATGCACACGCGGTCGAGACCGAGCGCGAAACCGCCCATCGGCGGCGCACCGAACTCGAGCGCCTCCATGAGGAAGCCGAACTGCGCGCGTGCCCGCTCCTCGGTAAAGCCCATGAACTCGAGCATCTTGAGCTGGAGCTCGGCATCGTGGATACGCATGCCGCCACCGCCGGCCTCGAAACCGTCCATCACGAAGTCGTAGGTGCAGCTGCCCATCGCCAGCGGGTTCTCCTCCAGCAGATGCAGCTCATCGAGATGCGGCAGGGTGAACGGCTGGTGCTCGGCCTCGTAGCGCTTGGCCTCCTCGTCCCAGTGGAACAGCGGGAAGTCCACCACCCACAGGAAATCGTGCCCCTCGCGCGGCAGCTCGAGCGCCTCGGCCATGTGCATGCGCATACCGCCCAGGATCTCGTCGGAAGCAAGGCGCGGACCGGCGGCGAACATCACCAAATCGCCCGGCTCGACATCGCAGCGACGGCGCAGCTCGGCCATCTCCTCGTCCGTGAAGAACTTCACGATCGGGCTGTTCATGGAGCCGTCCTCACGGAAGGCGATCCAGGCCAGGCCCTTGGCGCCGAAGGTGGCCGCCACCTTGGCGAGCTTGTCGATCTGTGCGCGCGGCCAGCTGCCGGCACCCTTGGCGTTGATAGCCTTCACCACATGGCCCTCGGTGGTAGCGGCGCTGGCGAACACCTTGAAGGCCGAGGTGGCGAACACGTCGGTGAGGTCCACGAGCTCCATGCCGAAGCGCGTGTCGGGCTTGTCGGAACCGTAGGTGTCCATGGCGTCCCAGTAGGAGATGCGGCGCAGCGGGCAGGGCATCTCCACGCCCATCTTGGCGAAGGCCGCCGCCAGCACGTCTTCGAGCTGGGCCATGACATCGTCCTGCTCGACGAAGCTCATCTCGATATCCACCTGCGTGAACTCCGGCTGGCGGTCGGCGCGCAGGTCTTCGTCGCGGAAGCACTTGGCCACCTGGTAGTAGCGCTCCACGCCGCCCACCATGAGCATCTGCTTGAGCAGCTGGGGCGACTGCGGCAGCGCGTAGAAGCTGCCCGGCTGCAGGCGGCTCGGCACCACGAAGTCACGCGCGCCCTCGGGCGTGGACTTGAACAGCGCCGGGGTCTCCACCTCGGTAAAGGCGCGCTCGTGCAGGGCGGAGCGAATCGCGAAGGCGAAGTCGGAGCGCAAACGCAGGCGCGCGGCCATCTCGGGCCGGCGCAGGTCAAGATAGCGGTAGCGCAGACGCGTATCCTCGGCCGTCTCGATGCCGTCCTCGATCTGGAACGGCGGGGTCTTGGAACGGTTGAGCACCTCGGCGCGGTCCACGAGCACCTCGATCTCGCCGGTGGCGAGCTTGGGGTTCACAGCGTCATGACCGCGGTCGCGCACCACGCCGTGCACCAGGATCGGCCACTCGGGGCGCATGGTCTCGGCGATCTTGAAGGCGTCGCCGCCGGAGTGCTCGGGGTCGAAGTTGATCTGGGTGATACCCTCGCGGTCGCGCAGGTCGCAGAAGATCAGCCCGCCGTGGTCGCGGCGGCGGCTCACCCAACCGGTGAGGACAACCTCCTCCCCCACGTGCTCGCACCTGAGCTCACCGCAGGTGCGGGTATGCATGGAATGGATGTTGGCAGGGTTAGCCGAGCTTGTGTGCTCCACGGCTCCTCCTTCGATCTGTGCCGCCCCGTGTCGGTCCGGACGGCTGGTGTACAGATGGCCCGGGCGTGTAGACAGCGCGGCCGGGCAGCCGCAGCGATGTAGCAATCGCTTGCAACAGGTCATAAGGATAGCGGAAAGCACGCTGCTTTAGCGCAGAAGAGCACAGCGGAGCCGGGTTTTGTAACAGCCTTGTGACAAACGCGGCACGCCCCGGATCACATGCAGGGCACCCGCTGGGCACCTGTCGCCGCAAGCCGCCGCTGAGCTGACGCACGCCGCCCTCCGCCGCTCGCTGCCACCTCGCCCCACACGCACGAAAAAGCCCGGCTCCACCGAGGTGAAACCGGGCTTGCCGTGCAGCGTGGGGGCTTGCGGCGCACAAGCCGCCGACGCCCCTTCGCTGCAAAGGAGGCGGATCTTAGCCGAAGTAGCGCTTCAGCAGGCCGGCGAAGGCCTTGCCGTGACGGGCCTCGTCGCGCGCCATCTCGTGCACGGTGTCGTGGATGGCGTCCAGGCCGGCGGCCTTGGCGCGCTTGGCAAGGTCGGTCTTGCCGGCGGTGGCGCCGTTCTCGGCCTCAACGCGCATCTCGAGGTTCTTCTTGGTGGAGTCGGTCACGACCTCGCCCAGCAGCTCGGCGAACTTGGAGGCGTGCTCGGCCTCCTCGAAGGCAGCCTTCTCCCAGTACAGACCGATCTCGGGGTAGCCCTCGCGGTGCGCCACGCGCGCCATGGCCAGGTACATACCCACCTCGGAGCACTCGCCCTCGAAGTTGGCGCGCAGGTCGGCGATGATGTCCTCGGACACGTTGCCCTCGTGAGCCACGCCCACGACGTGCTCGGAAGCCCAGCTCATCTCACCGTCCTGCTTGGTGAAACGGTCACCGGAAACGCCGCACTGGGGGCACTTGAAATCGGCGGGCAGCTCCTCGCCGTCGAACTCCTCAACGTAACCGCAAACGGGGCACACGAACTTCATGGTTTGATCCTTTCGGTCACAGGCGATGTGCATGCGCGCCCGGTCCCTTACGGGCCCTCTTCCGGGCTGCATGCGGTACGTCATCTATTATGACCAAATGGGACCTGATTGGATTCATATTGAGAATGATTCTCAAAAGTTCGCATGACCTTCACAGTAAGTTGAAGCACGCTAACTTGCAGAGGAGCACCGGCCGAACGCAGCGGCCGCACAGGGCAGCCGTGCGCCCCGGCAAACACGAGGCAGCCGGCAAAACGGTGCGCTCAGCAAGCACGCAGCACCAGGCAAACGCAGCACCAGGCAAAACGGCGCGCCCGGCAAAAACGGGTCCTGCCGGTGCAAACAACCGGCAGGACCCGTACGAGCCGCCCCGTAGACAGCTTCAATCGGATGGGCTTGGCACGGACCCGCACCCGCACACGGCAGGCTCAGTACCCCATCGCCTGCAGCCAGAACATCACGGCGGTCAGCACGGTGATCAAAACGATCGTGGCCCACGTGAGCACATTCCACACGCGCCCGTTCGAGAAACGACCCATGATGTGCCGGTCCTGGGCGATAAACACCAGAAACACCAGCAGGATCGGCAGCAGCACGCCGTTGATGACCTGGGCGCTCATCATGATCTGGAACAGGTCGACCCCCGGCATGATCACGAGCAACGCCGAGGCCACGATGATCACGGTGATGACCCCTCGATACACCGGCGCCTCGCTCCAGGTGCGGTCGGCGCCGCGCTCCCAACCGAACGCCTCGCAGATGGCCGAGGACGTCACGCCCGGCAGCACGCAGGCAGCCAGAAAGCTCGCGGCCACCAGGCCTGCGGCGAACAGCACGGTGGCGAACTCGCCCGCGATCGGCTCGAGGGCGCTCGCCGCATCGGCGGCGTCGGCCACCACGATGCCGGCCGGGTGCAGCACCGCGCCGGTCGTGATGATGATGAACCACGCGATGGCGCACGCGATCACCGAGCCGGTGGTGGTGTCGATGCGCTGCAGCACGATGTCGGACTCGTCGGCATTTTTGTCCACCACGTTGTTCTGCGCCAGAAAGATCATCCACGGGGCGATGGTCGTGCCGATCGTGGCCACCAGCAGCGAGATATAGCTCGGGTCGGCGTTCATGCGCGGGGTCACCGTGGCCAGCGCCACCTCGCCCCAGTTGGGGCCCGCCAAAAACGCCGCCACCACGTAGGTGACGAACACGCAGCTCACCAGCAGCAGGATCTTCTCGATACGCCGGAAGCTGCCGCTCATGGTGAGCAGCCAGATCAGCAGGCCCACCAGCGGCACCGACACCGTTTTGGGCACGCCGAACAGCGCCAGACCGCTGGCGATGCCGGCGAACTCCGAGATGGTCACGGCCGTGTTGGCGATCAGCAGCGCCGCCATGGCGAGCGCGCTTTTGCGCACGCCGAACTTCTCGCGGATGAGCGAGGCGAAGCCCTTGCCCGTCACGCAGCCGCAGCGCGCGGCCGTCTCCTGCACCACGATCAGCAGCAGCGCCATCACCGGCAGCATCCACAGCGTCTGGTACCCGTAGCTTGCACCGGCGCTCGAATAGGTGGCGATGCCGCCGGCGTCGTTGCCGGACAGCGCCGCCAAAAGCCCCGGACCCATGGCCCCCAACACCGCGCCGACCGTCAGTTTTCGTTTCGTCTTCTCCTGCATAGCTCCGCGCCCCTACAGATGCGCGAAGACGATGACGGCCCAAGCGCCCGCGATCACGCTCAGCGTCGCGGCGATGAACTGCGCGCTGAACGACAGCGAGGTGCCGGAGGTGCTGCGGTCGTGCTCGTCGCGCCAGAACAGCAACTTGAGGTAGATGACCGCCGACATGTAGTTGAACAGGCAGATCGCCGCCGAAACCGCGAAGCAGGCCATGAACACCTGGTGCTCCACCGAGGCCGCCTGCGGGAACGCCGTGGAGGCAACCAGGCGCGCGCACAGGTACACCACGGCCGACAGCCCCGCGCCCAAGCAGGTCATCTTGAGGAAGAAACCCAAGTACGGCGGCTTCTCGTCATCGTGCGCATCGTATTCCAAGAAGTAATTCTTCACGAAGGACACCACGCGGGTGGCGGACAGCAGCGCCACCGGCATGGCCATGAGCGGGAACGCCACCAGATAGGACATCCCTGCGGTGGCGCCCTCGAGCAGGGCGGCGAGCGCCGCGGCGGCCACCGCCCACACCACGAACCAGTACTGGCGCTGGGCGAACCACGTGATCGCATGCGCCGACTCGCCCGTGGTGTTCTCCCCCGCCGTCACGCCGGCGATCTGCAGGTCCTCGGCGTGCTCCTCGGTCATGACGTCCATGGCGTCGTCCACCGTGACGATGCCCAGGATATGGCGTGCCTCGTCGCACACGGGCATGGCGGCCAGGTTGTATTTGGCCATCTCCTCGGCCACTTCCTCCTGGTCCAGATCGGGGGAAACCCACACCACGTCCTTGTAAGCCAGATCTTTCAGGCGCGCGTCATGCGCGGCCACGATCAGCGAGCGCAGGGAGAGCACGCCGGCAAGCGCGCCGTCGGCGTCCACCGTGTAGACGTAGTAGACGCTCTCGAAGTCCTCGTCCAGCCCGCGGATCGCCTCGATGGCATCGGCCACCGTCGCGTTCACCGGGCAGGCCACGAACTCGCTGGTCATGATGCGGCCGGCGGTATCCTCCTCGTAGCCGAGCAGGGTGCGGATGGCCTTCTCCTCCTTGACGCCCATAAGGCGCAGGAGTTTCTCGGCCTTCTCGTAATCCAGCTCGTCGATGAGGTCGGCGGCGTCGTCGGGGTCCATGGTGGCCAGCATCGTGGAGGCTTCGCGATCGGACAGGCCCTCGAGCATCTCGGTCATGAGCTCGTCGTCGTCGAGCTCGGTGATGGCCTCGGCCGCCTGCTCGGTGTCGAGCTGGGCGAACACCTGCGTACGCAGGCGCGGGTCGAGCTGCTCGATGATGTCGGCGATGTCGGCCGGGTGCAGCTCGGAGAGGGTCTTATGCGAGACGGAGAGCTTGATCTGCTTGGTGGAGCGCTCCAGCAGGTCCATGTAGGACCACGCGATGATCTCCTCGGGCAGGGGCCGGCCGAGCATGCGGGCCACCTTGGTTGCCGCGCGCTCGAGCACCGGGTGCACCGCACGCAGCAGGCCGCGCGCGCCCACCTCGGCTCCCAGCAGGCGCAGCTGGTTCTCACCGGTCACCGACAGCTTGATGTCGTTCACGCGCACGACCTTCATGCCCTGCGTGTCCACGATCTGCTTGTTCATGATGTCGCGCGCCAGCAGCACCTCGTCGGGCTGCAGGTAGGAAAAGCGGATATCGGTTGCCGGCATGCGCAGCCGCACGCCTTCGTCGTCGAAGCGCTCGACATATTTGCGCCACGAGATCATAAACGGCGTCTTGCCCGGCCCCTGGAAAGCCAGCGCCGTCACGCGCGGGAAGACCTCGCCGGTGGCGATGCCCAGATCGTTCACAACGCCGATCTTCTCGCCATCGGAATCGACGACGGGCAGACGCAGCATCTCAGACAGGTAGTTCATGGTGCTCCTTCATATGAAACCCCCGGCAGCGCCGGCATGAAGGGCACCGCAAGGGGTCAGCGACTATGTGGTCGGGGTTTCGATTTCACCCTAACGCCTTTCTCGTGACCCACAGATATGTGCGGCGCGGCAGCTCTGGAGCCGCACCGGCAACGCGCCGCGCCTCGGCGCAGCCGTTCGACAGTATACCATCGGCCCGCGCCCGCCGACGGGCCCGCAACGGTAAGGAGATTGTATGGTACCGAACGTTGATTTCCAACCTTAGCGAAACACTTCCAACACTCAGCGCGACATGTATCGC
>CABRIF010000102.1 GCA_902470925.1 uncultured Collinsella sp.
TACACAAGGAGTATCGTCGGCAGCGTCAGATGTGTATAAGAGACAGCTATAAGGAGCTTTTCGTGCCGTACAACATCTTTGCCGAGTTCGCCGCCACTGCCCTCATGATTGTTTTCGGCGTGGGCGTCCACTGCGACGAGGTCCTCAAAGGCAGCAAGTACCGTGGGTCGGGCCACATGTTCGCCATCACCACCTGGTCGTTCGGCATCTCCGTATGCCTGTTCATCTTCGGCGGCAGCGTGTGCATGAACCCCGCCATGGCGCTTGCGCAGGCCATCATCGGCCTCATCCCGTGGTCGAGCTTCGTGCCGTACGTGATTGCCGAGATGCTCGGCGGCATCTGCGGCGCCGTAATCGCCTGGTTCCTGTACGCCGACGACTTCAAGGCGTCGGCCGACTGCGTTGACCCGGTGGCGGTGCGCAACATCTTCTCCACTAACCCCACCCAGGAGTCCTACGACCTGCCGCGCAACTTCTTCGTTGAGGCGTTCGACACGTTCGTGTTCCTGACCGGCATCCTGTGCATCGCCTCGCGCGGCGGGGAGAACGTGCTGTTCGTGGCCGTGTGCGTGGGCCTGCTCGTGTGGGCCGTTGGCATGGGCTTGGGCGGCGTGACCGGCTTCGCCATGAACCAGGCGCGCGACCTCGGTCCGCGCATCGCCTACCAGCTGCTGCCCATTGCGAACAAATGCGACAACAACTGGAAGTACGGCCTGCTCGTTCCCGGCATCGCGCCGTTCGTGGGCGCCGTGTGCTCCGCGCTGTTCGTGACCTTCGTGCTGGGGATTACGTTCTAGAGGTGGGCCGCGGGGCGCTGCGTACTGCGGCAGGTCGCGGACCGCGGGCTGCGGGCTGCGGCGGGTTTCAGCGGGTTGCGGCGGGTCGCGGGCTGCGGCGGGTTTCAGCGGGTTGCGGCGATCCTGAGCTGTCAACCGGCTTCCGGGTTCGCTTTTCGGCCATCGGCGGGCTTCCGAGCTCGCCCGGCGCCCATCGTCGCATCCCGGGTTCGCTTTCTGGCCATCAGTGGGAGCCCGGGTTCGGATTCCGACCATCGGCGCATCCCGGGTTCGGATTTCGGACATCGACGTGATCCCGGGTTCGGATTTCGGACATCGATGCAACTGGGGTTCGCTTTCCGTCCATCGGCGCAACGAGGGTTCGGCTCCTGGACATCTGGAGGCTTAAAACGGCTTCAGACGGACAAAGCACGAACCCGATTTGCGTGGATGGATCGAATCCGAACCCGATTTGCGCGGACGAAGACGGGCCGAGGCACAAAACCCTCCGACCCACCCGGGCGAGACGGCAAAAGTGGTCTCGCCCGTCCTCGTATTTGCACGTGGCGCGCAGGCCCGCATCCCAGACGCCGTCCCCGGCCGACGACAAGCTTTCGGGTTCGGATTTCGGACATCGATGCAACTGGGGTTCGCTTTCCGGCCATCGGCGCAACGAGGGTTCGCCTTCTGGACATCTGAAGGCTGAAAACGGCTTCAGATGGACAAAGCACGAACCCTCGTTGAACGGATGGACAGGGCACGAACCCGATTTGCGCGGGCGGATCGAATCCGAGCCCTCGTTGAACGGACGGACACGGTCCGAACCCTGGATGCGCCGATGGACACGACCCGAACCCCGGCCGACCGGATGCGCGCAACACGGCCGCCGTCACGCCAACAGGCAAGATCCCCGCCGCGCCAACAGGCGAAAGCAGACCGGCAGCATCCCCGCCCCGTCACAAAGGCGGCCAAAGCCCAAACCCTCACTGCGCAAACCGGCACAACCCGCGCCGTCATCGCGCAAGCAGACACAACCCGAATCCGTCTTGCGTGATTGACCGGGAACCCCATCGCAGCAACCAGGCGCACAAAACACCCAGCTCAAACACCATGTCAAGCACATTTTACGGAAGCAGTCGGCACTCTACGAGCCGATGTAGCACCCTTTTGATGGTACGATTCCGCTCGCCGTGAGAGAGTCAGTCTCGACAGGGGCTACACCGAAGACGAAAGGAGGCAGCGGACATGGAAGTCGGGCATCGCATCCGCGAGCAGCGGACGGCTATCGGGATGTCGCAAGACGATCTGGCAGCGCGCGTGTACGTGAGCCGCCAGACCATTAGCTCGTGGGAAAACGACAAAACCTACCCCGACCTGCAGAGCCTGCTGCTTCTCTCCGAAATCTTCGGCGTGGCCATAGACACCCTTATCAAAGGAGATGTGGAGACCATGACTACCGCCGTACGCAACGATGCCCGCCTGATGAGGAACCTGAGCTGGGCGATGCTCGGATGCCTCGCCCTCATCATCGCCTCGATGGCCTGGTGGCTCGTCCAAAACCTCGCCTGGAACTGGGCCTTCGAGCAAACCATCCCAACCCTCGTGCTGGCCATCGCATTCTGGGCCGCCTCCATGGGCCTGGCCGCCTGGACCGACCACCTCAAGCACACCAACGACCTCGCAACCTACCGTGAGATCTCCGACTTCCTCGAGGGCCGCCCGGTCGATCGTGATACCGAGAAAGGCCGTCGGGCTCGCAAGCGTCGTTCGCTACCCGCATGGACGAAAGCCGCGTACATGATCGGCGCCATTGCCGTCGGATTCGCCATCGGCCTCTTCATCGCCCACATCGCCAGCCTGGCTATGGGCGCGCTGTAGCACAGCGCCGAACGCCCCGCGACGCACCCAACGACTCGACAGCCACAACGGCCCGGGCTTGCGTGCAGTCTGTCTAGCCTACGTGCAGCCCGCCCACCAACTAAGGGTTCGGGCTGCATCCATCCGTCCATCAACTAAGGGTTCGGATTTCATCCGTCCGGTCAACAAGGGTTCGGGTTGCAGCCGTTTATACAACGAGGGTTCGGGTTGTGTCCATCCGCACAACAAGGGTTCGGGCTCCATCCGTTTGGGGGCGTTTTCCCCTCTCAAACGGATGGAATCCGAACCCGAAATGCGTCAATGGCTGAAAGGCGATCCCAAAATGCATTAGCGAACGGAACGCAAGCACGGAAATCGTCGACGGACGAGATATAGACCCCCAAAGCTTGCTGACAGGCAGGGCGGAAGCCCGGGCCGTGAGGATCACCGCGCAGAACAGCAGGGTCCCGTCAGCCCCACCCGAAGCGAATCAGCCCTGCCAACCTCTAATCGGGACAAAATCAGGACAAAATCAGGACATGTCCAGAAAGAATCGGGACATGTCCTGATTCTGTCCTACAATTGTCCTGAATACAGGAGATTGGAAGGGTGCAATGGTCAGTATGCGGCAAATTCCTGAGCGCGAATCGCTTACTGAAGAGTTCAAAAGCGATCAAAAAAGACTACCCGACAGCGAGATTATCGACACCGTCGTTGCACTCAGCAACACGGACGGAGGCCGCCTTTTCCTCGGCGTTGAAGATGATGGCATCGTGACCGGCGTGCACAAACAGCATGCAGACCCAACACAACTCGCAGCTTTCATCGCGAATAAAACTGTCCCGCCCGTCTCAGCACGGGTATCATCTCTCACACTGACCCATGATGGATTCCCGAGCGATTCGGGCGCTTCCGTGATTGTGGTTGAAGTTTCCCGCTCCACAGCAATTGTATCCAGTGCAAGCGGAAAGATTATGCGCCGCCGCCTCAAAGCAGATGGAACACCAGAAAGCGTGGCACTCTATCCATATGAGATTATCACCAGGCTTTCCTCGCTCGGACAGCTTGACTACTCTTCGTTCCCGATTCCCGATTCGACCATCGATGACTTTGACCCCGTCGAGCTCCAGCGCCTCCGGAACATCCTTACCCGCAATAAAGGTGTTGATCAGTCTCTCCTCGAATTGTCAGACGATGAGCTGCTTGGCGCCCTGCGCATGACCGTTTCGGTCGACGGCGTTTTAACACCGACCATAACGGGCATCCTTCTTGCCGGCAAAGCCGAGGCAATCAGGCGCTCCGCCCCCACTCATGGAGCAACATTCCAAGTGCTTAGAGGCACCGAAGTACGCATCAATCAGGACTTCGATCAGCCGCTTCTCTATACAATCGAGAAGCTGGGAAACCTGTTCGAGGCGTGGAATCCAGAGCGCGAATTCGAAGACGGGCTCTTCAGGACTCCGGCACCGGAGTTCGACCAGAGGGCATTCCGCGAAGCGATTGTCAACGCGTTCGGCCATAGGGATTACGCCGCCATGGGACGCGTTCGCGTGCTTATCGATGATGAGGGCCTTACGGTTTCGAATCCCGGCGGCTTCATCGAGGGCATCAACGTCCGCAATCTGCTGACCGCAGAGCCGCGAGGTCGCAACGAATGTCTCATGGGTGCCCTAAAGCGCATCGGGCTGGCCGAGCGAACAGGCCGAGGCATCGACAGAATTTACGAAGGTTCGCTTGTTTTCGGACGCCCTCTGCCCGACTATTCTGCCAGCACGCCCACCACAGTTCGGGTGTTCATCGCTCGAACCGCACCAGACCCGCTCTTCATGAAGATGATTGCAGAAGAGGCCGCACGCACCGGCAGGCCCCTCTCACTCCGCTCTCTCCTTATCCTGAATGCCCTAAAGGATCAGCGAAGGCTATCCGCATCAGAACTTGTCAGCCAGCTGCCCTTCTCTGACACGATGACTCGATCAACCCTTGGCAACCTTGTCGAGGCAGGCCTGGTCGAAGCATGGGGCCAGGGAGGAAGCAGAGCATATACGCTCAGCAAAAACGTGTACGCCGAATCGGGTGAAGAAATCGGCTACGTCAGGCAGGCCGATATCGACAGGATGCGTTATGAGGAGCTTATTCTACAGCTCGCCCAACAGCGCTGCGACGGGATTGCGACCCGTGATGTGGAGCAGCTGCTCCGCGTCAGCCACAAACAAGCATACCGGGAGGTCGCCAAACTCGTCCGGAAGGGTCGACTGCAGAAATACGGAAGTGGAAGGGCAACAAAGTATCGTGTTGTCCCGCGATGACAAATTCCGAGCCTTGTTGCGAAGCCAATAAGGTCCTTACGTGCTTGCAGCCCCGCTGGGGGACGTGAGACAGCGCGCAGCTAATCGGGACAAAATCAGGACATGTCCAGAAAGAATCGGGACATGTCCTGATTCTGTCCCGTTGATGTCCCGATTCCACATGACGGGCCGCCGTCCGACAGCAAGGCGCCGCGATCCACCCCGACTCCGCATGGCGATCATCCACCAGACAGCGAGGCGCCACAACCCATCCCGATTCCGCGTGACAAGCCGCCACCCGATGGAAAAACGCCGCGTTCCGCCCCGGCCCGCCTAGGCACCAGGCGCCTACCGGGCCGACTTGGCCGCATCCCAGAGTTCGTTGAGGCGCGCGGTGTCCAGGTCCTCGACCTGCACGCCCTCGTCGAAGGCCGCCTGCTCCACCGCACCCCAGCGCTCGCGAAACTTCATCGTGCTCGCCCGCAGGGCCGCCTCGGCATCGATGCCTTCCCAGCGCGCCACGTTCACCAGCGAGAACAGCAGATCGCCGAACTCCATCGCACGTGCATCGCTGCCGGTCTCCTCCGCCGCGAACTCGGCACGCTCCTCGGACACCTGCTCCCACACGGCTTCGATGTTCTCCCATTCGAAGCCCACCTTCGCCGCCTTGCGCGACACCTTCTGCGCCTGCATGAGCGCCGGCAAACCACGCGGAACGCTCTCGAGCAAGCCCTCGGGATGCCCGGCCTCCTCGCTGCGGTCGGCCCGCTCACCGCGCTTCACGTCGTCCCAAATGCCCAGAACATCAGCGGCGTCGGCAGCCTGAGCGTCTCCGAACACATGCGGATGCCGACGGATGAGCTTCTCGTTCACGTCGCGTGCCACGTCCGCAAAGGTAAACTGCCCGGTATCCGCCGCGATCTGCGCATGCAAAACCACCTGCATGAGCACATCGCCCAGCTCCTCGCGCAAATGGGCGGTGTCGCCCGCCTCGATGCAATCGACGGCCTCGTAGGCCTCCTCGATCATATTGCCGGCGATGCTCTCATGCGTCTGCTCGCGATCCCACGGGCACCCGTCGGGCTGACGCAGGCGCCAGATGGTTTCCACCAGCGCCTGAGCATCCTCGCGCGCATCCACCAGCGTCGAGGTGTCGCGCGTGATGCTCGCCAAGCTCGACGCGCCCGTTTCGGTCCATTCCGCCATGTTCGTCCTCAGCCTTTCTGTCAGGGTTGCTCAACTCAACGCGAGCGCGGCAAGCGCGCTCGCCCCGTCAGTCCAACGCGGGCGCGGCAGGCGCGTTCGCCCCGTCAGCCCAACGCGGACTGCCCGCCCCGTCAACTCGACGCGGGCGCGACGGCAACGCTCGCCCCGCCGAGGCGAACCGACAGTCCACCTTGCCCGCATGCGAAACCGCAAACTCCACCCTCCGTCGGGAAGGCAGGCGCGTCTTTCAAAAATCTCGCAGGCAAGCGCACAGCCCATCGCTCTCGCCGCATGCGCAGCCGCAGGCCCCGCTCGCAGCAGCCTCCTACGCCTCGTCCAGTATCACGTGGGAGAAAGCGCGGTCGAGCGGGCGGTCGGAATCGTACAGGCCAACGCTATGCGTTCCATCCTTGGGGATGGACACGCTGCCGGGGTTGAACAGCCACAGCCCCGGGTGCGCGGCGCTCTCCTCGTTCACCTTGATGTGCGTGTGGCCGTATACCAGCGCCGAGCCCTGCGGCAACGCCGGCACGTGGTCGACGCTGTTATGCATTCCGGCACCGAACACATGCCCGTGCGTGCAAAACAGCTCGCGACCGGATGGATCGAGGACGCTGGCGCTCGCCGCCATGCAGGGAAACTCCAGAACCATCTGGTCGACCTCCGCTTCGCAGTTGCCCCGCACCGCCATCACGCGGCCCGAAGCCGCCAGCTCGTTCAGCAGGGGGATAACCCGCTTGGGCGCGTAATCGCGCGGCAGATCGTTGCGCGGCCCGTGGTAGAGCAAGTCGCCCAGCAAGATGATGCGGTCGGGCTGCTCCGCCTCGATCGCGCCCATAAGGCGCTCGGCCCAAAAAGCCGACCCGTGAATATCGGATGCAATGAGGAACTTCATGCGATGCCGCCCTTTCCGCCGCCGGGGCACACCCCCGAACCGTCCGTGCGCCTCAAGTGTACTCACCCGGACGGCTCGCACGCGGCCAGCGGCGGCCGAGCACAACGACCGCTCAAAAACCTCCACACCCATCCGCTATCCTGTGGTCCTCAGCAACAACGATGCGGAGCCACGCCCAGCGGCGCCGCCCACCGATAGGACTCTCATGGCAGCCACACCCACGCACGAGCACTCCCGCCCCGCCTCTTCCGACGCCCCGCGAAGCAAGCAGTCGGGAGGAAGCGGCAGCGGCCTGTCCATCGCCTCGGCGGTGCTAGGGGCCGTAGGCCTCGTCTGTGCCTTCAAGGTGAGCTGGCACGTTGGCGTGATCGCAGGCATCATCGCCATCGTGCTGGGCGTTCTGGCGCATCGCCGCGGCGCAGGCAAGCTCGGCCTGGCGAAGGCGGGCATCGCCCTGGGAATCGCCAGCATCGTGCTGCTGATCGGGCTGGTCATTGCCTTCGCCGTACAGCTGGCGCAGGTTGGCCTGCTGTAAGAGAGGCAAGATCGAACGCCGCGAAGGTGGCGCGGTTCGGTGGTAGATTCTACAGCAGCGCCTCGGCCCACGCTGCATCGCGGAATCCCACGAGGATCGCATCGTCGGCAACCACCAGCGGACGCTTGATCAGCATGCCATCGCTCGCCAGCAGGGCGTAGGCCTCCTCGTTGGACATGCCGTCGTCGAGCTTGGCCTTGATTCCCAGCTCGCGGTACTTCATGCCGCTTGTGTTGAAGAACCGGCGCAGCGGCAGACCCGAGCGCTCGTGCCAAGCGGCAAGCTCCTCGGCGGTTGGGGTCTCCTCGACAATATGGCGATCGGTGTAGGAAACACCGTGCTCATCCAGCCATTTTTTCGCTCGCTTGCAGGTGCTGCAGCGGGGATATTCGATAAACAGAACGGACATGGGCGCTCCTTCTCGCGCGGTTATCGGGTAACCGCAGCATACCCAGCCCGGCACGCTGTCAACGCGCCGCGCCGGGTCCTGCCTGCCAACGCGCCGCGCCTGCCCCCGTTCCGCCGCACCGCACCGGCCCTGCCTGCCAACGCGCTGCCAACGCGCCGGGCCGGGCCGAACTCCATCCCTCTCGCCGCGCCGCGCCCGCCTTCAAACGCGCTGCCAACGCGCCGCGCCTGGCTCTCCCTTCCGCCGAGCCCCGTCTTTCAACGCGCCAGGCCCCGTCCCCACTGCCG
>CABRIF010000103.1 GCA_902470925.1 uncultured Collinsella sp.
ATTTAACTCTATTCTAATCTATTCTGCTTTATTGCGAAGGCCCGTCGCATCGACCGTTCGTCCGGAAAACGCGCCCGTTCGTCTGCTATGCGCCGCCTTCGGTCGAATCCTGCACCGGTGTTCGCGCCATGCCATCCTATCCTGCCCATAAGGGGCCCCGCGGGACGGGGCGCATCAAGAGGGGGATGCCAGCGGCTGCGTGCGGCTGCATCCGCAACACAGAAAGGAGGCATGCAATGGCAGACACCACCACCTCGGTTGAGTCGACGGGCATGAAGAAAACCCTATCGCTGTGGAACTTCTTCACCATCGGCTTCGGCGCCATCATCGGTACCGGCTGGGTGCTGCAGGTCGGCGACTGGATGGTCGTGGGCGGCGGTCCGGTTCCCGCCATGATCGCATTCCTCATCGGGGCCATCGCCCTGGTGCCCATCGGAGCGGTGTTCGGCGAGCTCACGGCTGCCATCCCGGTTTCGGGCGGCATCGTTGAGTATGTCGATCGCACCTTCGGCCGCACGGCGTCCTACATCACCGGATGGTTCTTGGCGCTCGGCAACGGTATCCTATGCCCGTGGGAGGCCATCGCCATCTCCACGCTGGTGTCCGACATGTTCGGCGGCCTGCCCGGTCTTGGGTGGCTGCGCGCCGTCAAGCTCTACACCATCCTGGGCGCCGACGTGTATCTGTTCCCCACGGTGATCGCGCTCGCGTTCGCCGGCTACGTGATCTATCTCAACTTCCGCGGCGCCAGCTCGGCCGCCAAGCTGCAGGCGTTCCTCACCAAGGCCCTGCTGTGCGGCATGCTGCTCGCCATGGGCGTGTCCATCTTCACCGGCTCGCCGTCCAACGCCATGCCAGTGTTCTCCCAGGTTTCCGGCGCCGGCGGCGGCGTGGCGGCAACTGAGAGCGGCAACCTGCTTGCCGGCATCGTCTCGGTGCTCGTGCTCACCCCGTTCTTCTACGCGGGCTTCGACACGATCCCGCAGCAGGCCGAGGAGGCTGCCGAGGGCCTGAACTGGAACAAGTTCGGCAAGATCATCTCGCTTGCGCTGCTTGCGGCGGGCGGCTTCTACATGGTGTGCATCTACTCGTTCGGCACGATTCTGCCGTGGGCCGAGTTCGTTGAGCAGCCGGTGCCCGCGCTCGCGTGCCTCAAAAACATCAACATGATCCTGTATATCGCGATGCTGGTTATCGCCACCCTTGGCCCCATGGGCCCGATGAACTCCTTCTACGGCGCCACGAGCCGCATCATGCTCGCCATGGGCCGCAAGGGCCAGCTGCCCGAGAAGTTCGCCGAGGTGGATGAGCGCTCCGGCGCGCCCAAGCTGGCGTGCGTGGTGCTTGCCGTGATCACCGTCGTGGGGCCGTTTTTGGGAAAGAACATGCTCATCCCGCTGACCAACGTCTCGGCGCTCGCGTTCATCTTCTCCTGCACCATGGTGGCGCTCGCGTGCCTGCGCATGCGCTTCACCGAGCCCGATCTGCCGCGCCCCTACAAGGTTCCGGGCGGCAAGTTCGGCATCTGCCTGGCCATCGCCGCGGGCCTGCTCATCATCGGCCTGCTCGTCCTGCCGTTCAGCCCCGCCTCGCTCAATGCGGTGGAATGGGGCATCGTGCTGGGCTGGTTGGCCGTGGGCCTGGTGCTCATGTTCGTGACGAGGGCCCGCGCCCGGTAAGGCGCTCCGGCTCGGCGGGCGGCCTTCTCCTCGCGCGGCCTGCGACGCACCGCAAGTCCGCGTCCTCCCGCCGAGCTGCCCGCGCGTCTGCTCGCTGTTGTTGCGAGCAGTGCGCACGGCGTATCCGTTCGTATGCATGGTCGCTGAAGGCGACCTCAACCGTTCCAACAAAGGAGGAACACTATGGGCAAGAAGTATGCAATCGTCGGCGGCAAGCTCGTTGACGGCACCGGTGCTGAGCCGGTGGAGAACTCGCTGGTTCTGATAGGCGAGGATGGGCGTATCGAGTATGCCGGCAAGCACGAGGACGTGCCTGCCGACGGCGGCTACGAGGTCATCGACGCCGCTGGCAAGACCGTCATGCCCGGCCTGATCGACACGCACCTGCACTTCTCCGGCAACCTCACCGACGACGATACCGATTGGGTCATGCAGCCGCTGCTGGAGAAGCAGGCCGTGGCCGTCAAGCAGGCCTACGACTGCCTCACCCACGGCCTCACCACCGTGTGCGAGATCGGCCGCTTCGGTATCCAGGTGCGCGACTGCGTGAACAAGGGCGTGTTCAAGGGCCCGCGCATCTACGCCACGGGCCTGGGCTTTTGCCGCACCGCCGGACACGGCGACTCGCATCACTGCAGCCAGCTGGAGAACAAAGAGTCCCATCCGTGGGGCGACCAGGTTGACGGGCCGTGGGATCTGCGGAAGGCCGTGCGCCGTCGCCTGCGCGAGAACCCCGATGCCATCAAGATCTGGGCAACCGGCGGCGGCATCTGGCGCTGGGACTCCGGGCGCGACCAGCATTATTGCGCCGAGGAGATCAAGGCCGTGTGCGATGAGGCCAAGATGGTGGGTATCCCGGTGTGGAGCCACTCCTATAACTCCCACTCTGCGGCATACGATTCGGTGCGCTTCGGTTGCGAGCAGCTGATCCACGGCTTCGATATCGATGAGAAGACCATGGACCTCATGGCCGAGCAGGGCACGTTCTTCACGCCCACCATCGGCTTTTTGCCCACGTGGTACTCCACCTATCCGCCGGTCTATGTGCCCGAGATTCACGACAAGTACGAGGGCACCCTGGTGGAGAAGGAGCTGCAGCGCAACTACGATTGCCTGCGCGAGGCCCGCAAGCGCGGCGTGATCTTCACCATCGGCTCGGATTCGTTCTCCTTCGTGACGCCCTACGGCTACGTGACGATCGACGAGATGTACGACTTCGTGGACAAGGTCGGCATCTCCCCGCTCGAGACCATCACCTGCGCCACCTTGAACGGCGCCAAGATGGCCCACTGCGAGGACGAGACCGGCTCTCTCGAGGCGGGCAAGTGCGCCGACCTGCTCATCGTCAACGGCGATCCGACGGCGAACATCCACGATCTGACGCCTGAGAACATGGATGTCATCATGAAGGATGGCTGGATCGTCGACGCGGGGACGTTTGGGGAGAACAACAAGTACTCGGCATAAGGGCAACAACCCGTCCGGAAGCCCCGGATGGTTCCCTTCGGGCGTGGCTTCGCGAAACGCCCTTCGGGAATCCATCCGGGGCTTCCTGCTGTTGCTCCTTTACCTCGCGGGCGAAAAGGGGTTGGTCCCGTTGGGTGATGGGGTCGATGCGTTTTCGGTGACCGGGAGTCTCCTTCGGGTGTGGCTTCGCGAAACGTTTGGGGCGGCCTTGGAGATTCCCTTCGGGTGTGGCTTCGCGAAACGTCTGAGGTGACCTTGGAGATTCCCTTCGGGTGTGGCTTCGCGAAACACCCTTCGGGAATCTCCAAGGTCGCTCGCCGTGGCTTCGCGAAATGCCCTCCGGGAATCTCCGGGGCCGTGCGCTGTAGCTTCGCGAAGCACCCTCCGGGAATCTCCGGGGCCGTGCGCTGTGGCTTCGAGAAACGTCCTTCGGGAGTCCATCCGGGGCTTCCTGCTGCTGCTCCTTTGCCTCGTGGGCGAAAAAAAGAGGCATTGACTTGCGTTGACACCTCTAATCTGAACACGCTTTTTGTCTTATAGGCCGTAAAAGAAATGCGAGGGGCTTCCGTTGGGAGCTCCTCGCATTGTTTGTGGTGAGGACGTTTTGCCCTGATGGCCTCGGATGGTTTCCGGGAGGGCGCATTGCCTCTGATGGCCTCGGGTGGTTTCCGGGGGAGGCTGCGCGGAAGGCGCGCCCGGAGGGGGCCATCCGAGGCTGTGTGCGGTTACTTCGAGCGGTTGCGGTCGCAGCGCTTGCCTGTGGCCTCAGCAGCACGGCGTGTGCGCTGGAAGGTCAGGGCCGCTGCCAAGGGCACGAAGGCCGCGGCGGCAAGGATGCCCGCCAGGCCGGAGGTGTCGCCGGTCTTGGGGAGCTTGGCCGAGCTCTGCGGCTTGTTCGGCTTGTCGC
This sequence comes from uncultured Collinsella sp., assembly GCA_902470925.1. Taxonomy (GTDB): domain Bacteria; phylum Actinomycetota; class Coriobacteriia; order Coriobacteriales; family Coriobacteriaceae; genus Collinsella. The sequence goes on from CABRIF010000103.1 coordinate 4,054, forward strand.
TCGGCTTCTTCGGCTTATCGTGCGGCTTGTTCGGCGTAGGGTTCTTGGTGTTGGTGACGGTGAAGCCGCTGGCCGCATCGCCGGTTACCTTGGACGTGTAGCCCTCCACGGCGTCCTCCACGACGGTGTAGACGATCTTATGGTCGTCCTGCTTCTTGAGCAGCTCGTCGAACGAGCCGGTCCAGTTGCCCTCCTGGGTGAGCGTGAGGGTCTTGCCCGTGTCGACACCGTCGGCGAGCAGGTGGACGGTGACCGCATCGCCCGTGCCGCCGACCCACTTCTTGGTGACGGGGATGGAGACCGTCTCGGGCTTGGGTGCATTGGTGACCGTGGCCGACATCTTCTTGGCATCGGCATCGGTGGCGATGCTGCTATAGCTGATCTTCCAGGTGTTCGTGGGCTCGGTGGGGCTCACGGTGCCGTCCTCGGCAACGGTGCCCTCCATCACGGCCACGCTCTTCACGGACGCCGGGTCGGGCAGGCCCGTGAACGAGCCGTGGTAGCCGTTGTCGGCGGTGAGCATCACGTAGTCGAGGGGCTCGCCGTTAATAACGAGGTAGACGGGGACGTCCCCACGCTCGGATGCCTCGACGGCGTCGTCCCACGCCTTGTCTACGGTCAGCTCCCACTCCTCCTTGATACCGGAGGCGAAGCTGCCGTTGGTGGCGATGCCGCCGCCAGATTTGGAGGTGTTGCCGGTGATAATCGTGGTCGCCGCTGCGAGGGCCGCTGCCTTCGCGCCCTCGGATGGCATCGCCTTCAGGGCACGGGAAACCCGCACGCCGTCCACCAGCACCGGCTCGCCGGGGTTCATGGCGTCAAAGCGCGGCGCGGCTGGGTCGGCGTCCCATTTGCCCCAGAAGCCGGAGCCATGGGGATTGTAGGTGATACCGCCGTCGCGGTAGAAGGTGGTGAGGCCTCCGCCGAGCATGCGGCTCGCGACCGTGACGACGGCTCCCTCGCTGGCCGACTGGTCGAGGTTCACGAAGTCCTCGCCGGCGCCGGGGTTGCCCGAGACGGTGTTGTCGAAGACGGCCATGCCGTCGGTGACGTTGACCGTGGCCTTGCTGGTGGGGCAGCACCACAGGCCGCCGCCCATGAGGGTGGCGGTGTTGCCGGTGACGAGCGCGCCATCGATGTGTGCGAGTGCGCGGGTCGAATCGATGTAGATGCCGCCGCCGAAGTTCCCGGCGGTGTTGTTGGTGATGGTGCCGGCGTAGATGTTGAGGGCCTCGACGTCCTGGGCGGAGATGCCGCCGCCCGAGCCGGCGGTGGTGTTGCCCGTGATGGTGCCGCCCGTCATCTCAAGGCGCGATTTCGTGTTCACGTAGATGCCCGACCCGCCGTTGTTCGAGATCGTTCCGCCGCTGAACGTGACGCTCGAGGAGAACACGCCCTGGATGCCGGTGCCGGCGTTGTGGTCGATGGTTCCGCCACTCATGATGACGCTCGAGCGCGATGCGATGACGGCGACATGCGTTGCGTTGTTGGTGATGGTCCCGCCGCTCAGCTTGAAGGTCGAGCCCTTGTTCGCATCGTTTTCCATGACGACGACCGCGGCAGCGGCGACGGAGGCGTGCTCGGCGATCGTTTGGTCTGCGATGATGCCGCCGGACATGGTGAAGTCACCGCCGCGAACCACGACCACGCCCTCGAAACCCGCCTTGACGGGGCCGCCGGTAAGCGTGCCGTGGCGCAGGTCGAGCGAGCCGGTCACCGTGGCGATCGAGCCCTGCTGCGCTGCTTGGATGCTGGTGCCCTTGAACACGAGGTGGTCGTCGGCCGTGGCAGCGATGGTGAGCGCGCCGTCCACCTGGAACATGGGCTCGGCAGTGCTGGAGAGGGTGCGGGCGCTTCCGTCGTCGGTCACGGTGACGGTCTTGCCGGCGGGGATGTTGATGGTCGCGTCGAGCGCGAGGTCGGACGTAATCGTGACGGTGCCGCCGTCGGGTGCGTCGTCGATCTGCTTCTGGAGCGTGGCGGCCGCCGATGCCTTGGCGGCGTTGCCGGAGGCAGCTTCGGCCTCGGCTGCAGCGGCCCGGCCGACACCTCCCAGCATGCACACGCTGAGCGCAACCAGTACGCCCATGACGTAGGTCAGTATTCGTTTTCTCATCTTCCCCAGCCTTTCCGATATGCTATAGGCGAAAACCGCCCGGGGCGAGTGCGGGCGCCGGTGCGGACTCAGCGCTTGCATGCCTCGGGGCTGTAAACGTTTCCAGTTTAGGGACAGATACAATAAACCACAAGGTAGATGGCCGTGTTTGGGGATGATGGACCAACGCGGCCGGGCGGCGGCTGCCATTGATGGACCCCGGTGGCAGACGGCTTCTTCGGGCGCGGACCTGCGTGTTGCCGGTACAATCGAGCGGATTCATTTGCCCATGGCTACCTTGCGGTTTACGGGAGCACCGTGCGTGGCCGGCTGCATATATACAGGAGGCTTCCCCTGCCTTTCGCCTGAGCGAAAGTCCAACGACCCGCACGGGCGGCGCCGCGGCTTGGAGTGCTGGTTGAGGATGGTCCGTCCCGCGGCCGTTTCGCCTGATAAGATGGGTGGCAGGCAAGCCTGTTCGGAGGCGCGTTCCGGTGCTGGAAAAACGGCTCCGGACGTCCGCGCATCCGGGTGGCGGGGAAGGGGAGTGGCATGCGCATGCAGTTGCCATGGAGTCGGCAGAATCCAACGAAGTTCTTCCGCACCGCTCAGCGGGGCGCCCTGCGCGGCCTCATGCTGTGCGTGCCCATGCTGCTTATCCTGCTGGGGCTTGAACTCGTGGCCAACGCCAACCCCGTGCCGGCGGTCATCACCATCGCCGGCCTGGTGCTCCTGTGCTTCTTCTTCGCTTACGTGTTCGTGACCCCCGACGACTTCTCGCTGTCGGCCACCGACCGCACCCTAGGTATCGCGAGCCAGATCTTCGTCCACACCCGGCACGGCCTCACGCCCGAGGCGGGCCTGGGCGCCTGCCGCATCATCCTGCCCGAGACCCTGGCCTCAGCCATCTGCCTTACCGACGGCCAGGCGGTGGTGGCCAGCTGGGGCGAGGATTCCGATCGCTGCCCGGTGGGGCAGCCGGTTGTGCTCGAGACCACCCTGCACGTGATCGCCACCAAGCAGACGAGCGTGTTCACCCGCGATGTCCCCAGTGACCCGGAGCCGCGCTTCTTCCCGCGCCTGCGTGCCGGCATCGCCGCGCCGCTGGTGGTGCGCGACCGCTGCATGGGGACGCTGGAGCTGTACTATCCGCGCTACAGCGACATCGACGCGCGGCAGATCGCGCTGGCAACGGGGTTTGCGGACCTCATCTCCACGCAGCTGGCGAGCTTTGAGCTCGAGCGTCAGGAGGACGTGAGCGCCCGCATGGAGCTGCGCGCGCTGCAGTCGCAGGTGGACCCGCACTTTCTGTTCAACACCATCGGCACGATCGTGTCGCTCGTGCGCACCGAGCCCGAGAAGGCGCGGTCGCTGCTGATCGACTTTTCGAACTACTACCGCCAGACGCTGTCGAATTCCGAGGCCCTGACCTCGCTTGAAAGCGAGCTGGGGCAGGGCATGCGCTACATCAACCTCATGCAGGCGCGCTACGGGGCGGAGCGTCTGCGCCTGGAGGCCCATCTCGATCCGGCGACGCTGGACTGCCAGGTGCCGCCGTTTATTCTGCAGCCGCTGCTGGAGAACTGCATCAAGCACGCCATGCGCGAGACCGAGCCGCTGACGATCGAGCTGTCGTCGCGCCGCACGGACGACGGCGTGCGCATCATGGTGGAGGACGACGGTGTGGGCATGGATGCCGAGACGCTGGCGCACCTGTTCGATTCTCCGGCGGATGCCGAGGAGGGGCGCGGTGCGGGAGAGGAGCACGGTGCGGGAGAGGTGTCGCACATGCCGTCGAGCGTGCGTGACGTGCCGATGACGGCCGACGGCTCCGTCAAGCGCGGCGGAGGCTTGGCGCTCTCGAACGTGCTCATGCGCATCCATTTCTTTTTCGGCGAACGTTCCGGTATCCAGGTGGCCTCCGAGCCGGGCAGCGGCACGAGCGTGACGGTCGAGCTGCTGGGCGAGCCGCACGAGCCCCAGGCAACCGCGCTGCCCTCAGCACGCGACTGACCTGCAGTTTGGGGACGGGGTCGTTTCGTTTTTCAGTCTGGGGACGGGGTCGATTCGTTTTGTTTTGGCTCCAGCGG
>CABRIF010000104.1 GCA_902470925.1 uncultured Collinsella sp.
GGCGGGGGCGAGACGGTACGACGCGGGGTCGTCATGGCGCCGGGGCGGTGCGGCGCGGGACGAGCGGGCACAGCAGCGCCGATCTGCGCGACGGCATTGGTCCGGATTCGGCCCATCGGCGCGGAGGAGTTCGGCGCGCGACCGGCGGCACAGGGAGGGTTCGCGCTTCGTCCATCGAGCGTTTCCCGGGTTCGGTTTTTGCCCATCGACAAATCCAGGGTTCGTCTTTCATCCATCGCGCGCATCTCGGGTTCGGGTTTCGTCCGTTGACGCATCCGTGGTTCGGCATCCGTCCATCGGCGAATCCCGGGTTCGTATTTCGTCCATCGAGCGCATCTGGGGTTCGGAGTTCGTCCATTAACGCGGACAGGGTTCGTGTTTTGTCCATCGATGAATCTAGGGTTCGGCGTTCGTCCATCCAGAGGCGAAAAACGGCCTTGAATGGACAGGATACGAACCCTGGTTTTCCAAATGGACAAAACCCGAACCCCAGTTTTCCAGACGGACGAAGCGCGAACCCTAAAAAAGAAGGGTTCGTCGTCCAGCCGTCTGAAGGGGGCACAACAGCCCCAGATGGACCGGACACGAACCCTAAGTCAACCGATGGATGAAACACGAACCCGAAGTACGCCGCCGTGCCGGTCCTTCCGGCCCGACAGCCAGACCCAACACTGATGTCACAGCCTTCCGACTCGACGGCTAGGCGCGGCGCTGGTGCAGCAGCCCTCCGGCTCGGTGCGCCGATGTTGCACCGGCCCCATCGGTGCCGACGCCCAGACCGGCATCCGACACTGCGCCCGGCATGGCGCCCGATCTGGCATCCGGAACGGCACCCAGCTCGGCACGCGGCCCGGTGTCCAGCTCGGTGCGCGGCTCAACACCCGGCACGGCGTCAGACACGGCGTCCGATTCTGCACCCGGCTCGGTGATCAAATCCCACGCTGACGCTGCAGCCTCCCGGCGCCGGCGCCGGGCCAAGCGCGGCGGGACGGGCGCCTTACCCGCCCAGGTAGGCGCGGCGTACGTCGTCGTTGGCGAGAAGCTCGGCACCCGTGCCGGTCATGGTCACCCGACCGGTCTCCATCACGTACCCGCGCGTGGCAACCGACAGCGCCATCTGCGCATTTTGCTCAACCAGCAAGATCGTGGTTCCCGCTGCGTGCAGCTCGCGAATGATGTCGAAAATCTGCTCGATCAGCAACGGCGCCAAACCCATGGACGGCTCATCGAGCATGAGCAGCTTCGGCGAGCTCATTAGCGCCCGGCCCATGGCCAGCATCTGCTGCTCGCCGCCCGACAGAGTGCCCGCCAGCTGACGACGGCGCTCGGCAAGGCGCGGGAAGTGCGCATACACGCGCTCCAGACCGCCGGCCACCTCGGAGGCGGGCCTGGTGTAGGCGCCCATCTCCAGATTCTCCGCAACGCTCATCTGCGCGAACACGCGCCGCCCCTCGGGGACGTGCGCCAAGCCGCGCGCCACCAGCTTGTCGGCCGGCACGTGCATGATGTCCTCCCCCGCGAAGGCGATCGAGCCGGTTCGCGAGCGCAGCAGGCCCGATAGCGTCTTGAGCGTCGTGGATTTGCCGGCGCCGTTCGCGCCGATCAGGGCTACGACCTCGCCCGCACGCACCTCGAACGACACGTCCTTGATGGCATGGATCGCGCCGTAGTACACGTTGATGTCGGAAACCTCCAGCAGCGGGCGGCCATCCGGCTCAGTCCCGGTTGCCACCGCACCAGTCGCAGCGCCCGCATCCGACACCTCGGTCGCAGCAGAGACGACGCTCGCCGCAGCCACCGCCATGGCCTCTGCCGCCACGCCCGTCGCCACGGCCTCCGCCGCCGTCCCGGCCCCAGTCACAGCGCCGGTCGCGCCCGCCACCTCAGCGCCGGTCGCAGCCGCAGCGCCTGCTCCGCCCGTCGCTGCAGCCCCCGCAGCGCCGGTACCGGCCATATCCGCATGTGTGCTCGCCATCGTCTACGCCTCCTTCTGCTTGCCGAGATACGCCTCGATAACCGCCTCGTTGCGCTGGATCTCCTCGGGCGCGCCCTTGGCGATCACGCGCCCGAAGTTGAGCACGCAGATGCCCTCGCAGATGTTCATAACGAGGCTCATGTCGTGCTCGATGAGCATGATGGCGATCTTGAACGTATCGCGGATCTTGACGATGTTCTCCATGAGCTCGGCGGTCTCGGACGGGTTCATGCCCGCTGCCGGCTCGTCGAGCAGAAGCAGGCTCGGATTCGTAGCCAGCGCGCGCACGATCTCCAAGCGACGCTGCGCTCCGTAGGGCAGCGAGCCCGCCTGATGGTTCGCCAGGTCCTGCATGTCGAACAGCGACAGCAGCTCGAGCGCCCGCTCGTGCGCCGCCGCCTCGCGCCGCCAGTACGATGGGGTGCGCAGCACGCCTGCCAGCGCCGAGTAGGCCTCGGTGTTGTGCAGGCCGACCTTCACGTTGTCCTCCACCGTCATGGTGTCAAACAGGCGGATGTTCTGGAACGTGCGCGCGATGCCCATGCGGTTCACCTGGCTGACGGACTTGCCGGAGGTGTCCCGGCCGTTCAGCAGGATCGTGCCGCGCGTGGGCGCGTAGACCTTGGTGAGCAGGTTGAACACCGTGGTCTTGCCGGCGCCGTTGGGGCCGATCAAACCGGCGATCTCGGTTTTGCCGATGGTGAGATTGAAGTCGTCCACCGCGGTGAGGCCGCCGAAGTCGATGCACAGATGCAGCGCCTCGAGCACCGGCGCATGCTCCACGTCGCGCTCCGGGACGATGGCGCGGCTGGGCACTGGCACCATGCGGCCGCGCTCGAATTCGAACTTAGGCATGCGCACCCACCTCCTGCTTCTTCTTCCGCCGGGGCACGATACGCGCCACCAGCGCCTTGAGCTGCGCGTTGTTGCTGCCGATCATGACCAAGATGAGCACGATCGCGTACACGAGCATGCGGTAGTCGGAGAACTGGCGCAGCGCCTCGGGCAGCACCGTGAGCACCGCCGCGGCGATGATGGAGCCGCGCATGTTGCCCAACCCGCCGAGCACCACGAACACCAGGATCAGGATCGAGGTGTTGAAGTCGAACTTGGTGGCCGACAGCTGCGAGAACCCGTTGCCGAACAACGCGCCGGCCGCACCCGCCAGCGCCGCAGAGACCACGAAGGCGATCATGCGGTACTTGGTGGTGGACAGCCCCACGCTCTCGGCCGCGATGCGGTTGTCGCGCACCGCCATGATGGCGCGACCGGTGCGGCTGCGCACCAGGTTGAGCACGATCGCAAGCGTCACGAGCACCAGGATGAAGCCGGCCACAAAGGTGGCGATGGTGGTAGTGCCCGCCGCGCCCTGCGCGCCCTTGATGAGCGCGCGGCCGCCCTCGGCCAGATGCAGGTCATCGACGGTGAGCTTGCCGGTGAGGTTGAACAGCACGTGGATGCCGCGGCTGTCCACGCCCACGATCAGGCAGGTCACGACCTCCTTGATGATCTCGCCGAAGGCCAGGGTCACGATGGCGAGGTAGTCGCCCGACAGGCGCAGGACCGGGGTGCCGATGAGGGCGCCGGCCACCGCGGCGGCCAACGCGCCGGCAACGATGGCGATCGCCAAGCGCACCGCGGGCACGGGCACGGCGTCGGCCAGGCTCATGGCCACCACGATGCCCGTGTAGGCGCCCACGCTCATGAAGCCGGCGTGCCCGAGCGATAGGTCGCCCGCAACGCCCACCACCAGGTTGAGCGATAGCGCCATGACGATGTAGGCGCAGATGGGCACCAGCTGGCCGACGATCATGCGCGGGATGAGGTGGTTGGCCTGCAGGATGCTCACGATGGCGAAGGCGGCGATCACCATGCCGTAGGTGAGCAGGTCGGCGCGGGTGCGCTTGTTTTTGAGGAATCCGAACATGGCACACCTACACTTTCTCGGGCACATAGGTGCCGAACAGGCCAGCCGGGCGCACCAGCAGCACCACGATCAGCACCGCGAACACGATCGAGTTCGCCAGGCTCGTGGAGATGTAGGCCTGCGCCATCGCCTCGATGACGCCCAGCAGGATGCCGCCCACGAAGGCCCCGGGGATCGAACCGATGCCGCCGAACACGGCCGCCGTGAACGCCTTGATGCCGGGCATGGAACCCGTGGTGGGCTGCAGCACCGGCGAGTAGGAGCACAGAAGCACGCCGGCGATGGCTGCCAGCGCGCTGCCGATGGCGAAGGTCATGGAGATGGTGCGGTTCACGTTGATGCCCATGAGCTGCGCGGCCGCCTTGTCCTCGGACACCGCGCGCATGGCCTTGCCCATCTTGGTGCGGCCCGTGAACCACATGAGCGCCGCCATGATCACCAAGCACGCCGCCACCGTCACGATCGAGACCGCCGAGATATTGTAGGCCGCCAGCGCCGGCGGGACCTCGAACGGCACGATCGAGGCGAAGTTCTTGGGCGTGGCGCCCCAGATGAGCTGCGCGGCGTTCTGCAGCAGATACGACACGCCGATCGCGGTGATGAGCACCGCCAGCGGCCCCGCCTGGCGCAGCGGACGGTACGCGAGCCCCTCGATCACCACGCCGAGCACCGTGCACACCGCCACGGCGGCAAGCACCGACACCCACGCCGGCAGCGCCAGATAGGACGTGGCGCAAAACGAGATGTAGGCACCCACCATGATGACGTCGCCGTGCGCGAAGTTGAGCATCTTGGCGATGCCGTACACCATGGTGTAGCCCAGCGCGATAATGGCATACACGCTGCCCATGGACAGCCCGTTCACCAGATATTGGAGAAAGACGGACACGTGGGCCTCCCTTCTTGTCAAACGGATCGATCGCATGCGAACCGGCATGCGCGATCGGTATTCGAAAAAACAAACGGCGCCGAGCTCTGCGACCGGCATCCCGCACACGGGACCCGGCGCAGCTCCCGGCGCCGATGCGCGTCCCGAGCGCTAGGCGGCTACGTACGCGCCGTCCTTGATCACGTAAACCAGCGGGTCCTTCTCGACCTCGCCCTTGTCGTTCCAGGTAAGCGTGCCGGTGAGGCCCTCGACCGAGATCTTGGTCATATCGGCGGGCAGCTCGGACGCCACCGTTGCGGGGTCGGCGTCGGCGGCAAGGCCGGCTTTGCCGAGCGCCTCCACCACCGCGTGCACCGCGTCGTAGGCGTCGGCGGCGAACTGGTCGGGCACCTCGTCATAGGCCTTCTTGTAGGCCTCCACGAAGTCCTTGTTCTTCTCGTCGTCGGCCGAGAACGGCGTCATGAGGTAGAGCCCCTCGGCGAGCGCGGTATCGAAGCCCTCCACGCCCAGGATGCCGTCCATGCCGTCGCAGCCCATGACCTTGACGTCGTAGCCCATCTCGTGCGCGTTGCTGAGCAGCACCGAGGCGGGCGTGTAGTAGATCGGGGCGAAGATCATCGTGGCGCCGGCGTTTTTGGCCTTGGTGAGCTGGTTGGTGAAGCTCGTCTGCGAATCGTCCTTGAAGGTCTCCTCGTCCACGATATCGAGCTTGAGGTCGGCGGCCTTCTCGGAGAAGGCATCACGGATGCCGGAGGAGTAGGTGTCGCCGGAGTTGTAGAACACGGCGAACTTCTCGTTCGGGAACATCTCGGCCAGCTTGGCGGCGGCGTTTGCGCCCTGGTTGGGGTCGCTGAAGCAGGCCTGGAAGACGCAGTCCTTGCCGTCGGTCACATCCGGGCTGGAGGCCGACGGCGTAATCATGAAGATCTTCGGGTCGGTGTTGGCGACCTCGGCCACCGCGATGGACGCACCGGTGGTGGTGGGGCCCACGAGCGCCTGCATGCCCCAGTCGGCCAGGCTGTTGAAGGCGTTGACCGACTTCTCGCCGTCGGCCACGTCGTCCTCGGACTTGGAGGCGAGCGGCAGCTCGTCGGTGGAGAAGTCCTTGCAAGCCAGCTCGACGCCGTTGCACACCGAGGTGCCGTAGGAGGCGGCGGCCCCGGTGAGCGGGCCGATGGCCCCGATCTTGAAGGCACCCGCGGCGTCGGCGCTGCCCGCGCCGCCCTCGCCATCGGAGCAGCCAGCTAGAATGCCTGCCGCCCCCAGACCCAGGGCACCTACGATCACGCTCCTGCGATTCACGACAACGTTGCATGGCGTACCGGTGAGGCTCGACATACGGCTCTCCTCTCGAGTGCGGCCGCGGCGGATGCGCACGGCGATGAACGAATACCGCGCGGGCGGCAAAGCCGGGTCCCGTATGCGGTTCGCATCAGGGTACACGCTTTATTCAACAGAAGCGTTTCCAAATGGTTACAAGTTCGATGCTGTATATTCGCACGCCCTGCCGGAGAGGACGTACACCATGGTTGAGCTGGTGTGATGATGCCATAACGACGTCAGGGCGCGATGTTACATCTATGTTTCAAGCTCAGCCGCGCGCGCAGGCGGTGTCGGCAGCGGGTGCACCACGGTAGAATGGCGACAAGCGACACGGAGCTGCAGGCGGCCGATGCGGCGCGCGGGCAGCGGGCGCGGGACGCCTCGGAAGCGCACGCCGACGCGGGGTGCGTCTCCGTGGGTCCGGCTCGCTTCGGCCGCGTGCGGGCGGCGCCCGGGCGGCTCGCCTCGGCGGGCGCCGTGCCGGATCGCCTCAGCAGGTGCCGTGTGCGCATGTCCGATTCGACATCGTTCGGGCGCCTCGCGTACGCGTTCGCACACGCCCGTGCGACGCGGACGGCAGGTGTAAGGCCGCGGTCGCCGCGCGGTGGGCAGTCGCCCCGAGACGGCCGCATGCCCCCACCGCCCGCGCGCCTCTCACTATCCGCACGTCTCTCACCCACATTCACCCAGCAAGGAGCGCACATGGAGCAGGTACGTACCGTCAACGTCGGCATCATCGGATTGGGAACGGTCGGCGGGGGGTGCGTGCGCCTCATCGCCAAGCATCGCGACAGCTACCGCGAGGCCTACGGCGTTGACCTTGCGCTGCGCCGCGCCTGCGCCCGGCACCCCGAGCGCGCCCGCGAGCTTGGGCTTTCCGAGGGCGTGTTCACCACCGATTGGCACGAGGTGACCGCCGACCCCGCGGTCGACATCGTGATCGAGGTCATCGGCGGCGAGCACCCCGCCCGCGAGATCATCCTCGACGCCATCGCGCACGGCAAGCACGTCGTCACCGCCAACAAGGCGCTGCTCGGACAGCAGGTTGACGAGCTGGCCGACGCCGCGGCGGCCGCGGGCGTGCAGATTCGCTGCGAGGCGGCGTGTGCCGGCGGCATCCCCATCGTGAATGCGCTCGAGCACGCGCTGGTGGGCAACGAGATCCTCACCATCGCCGGCATCATGAACGGCACCACCAACTACATCCTGTCCCGTATGGATGCCGAGGGGCTCGACTTCACCGAGGTGCTCGCGCAGGCGCAGGAGCTCGGCTACGCGGAGGCCGACCCCACCGCCGACGTGGACGGCTTCGACGCCGCCGCCAAGCTCGCCATCCTGTCCTCCATCGCCTTCCACACGCGCGTCACCACCGCAGACATCGCCTGCGAGGGCATCCGGGGCGTGAGCGCCGCCGACATCGAGCAGGCGCGGGCCCTCGGGATGAAGATCAAGCTGCTCGCCTGCGGACGCAAAACCGAGCGCGGCGTCGACGTGCGCGTGCATCCCGCCATGATTCCGACCGACCATCAGCTCGCCGCCGTTTCCGGCGCCATGAACGCGGTGATCGCCGTGGGCGATGCCGTGGGCGAGACGATGTTCTACGGGGCGGGTGCCGGAGCCTTCCCCACCGCCAGCGCCGTGGTGGGCGATGCGCTTGAGCTCGCCTGGCCCCTCGCGCGCGGCATCGCGGCGCCGGCCGAGCGCGAACCGTATGGGCGCATTGAGCCGATCGTCCCGATCGAGGAGCTTGAAACCCGCTTCTACCTGCGCCTGCGTGTGCGCGACCGAGCCGGTGCGCTTGCGCCGGTGGTGGCAGCCTTCGCCGAGGCGGGCATCTCGGTATCGGATATCAACCAGGTCGCCGACCACGCGAGCGCGGGGCAAACGGGCGTCGGGGCCGCGGCGGGTACGGCTGCTGCGGCGGGCGCCGGGGCCGCGGCGGGTACGGCCGTTGCAGCGGGCGCCGGGGCCGACCCGGTCACCGCAGCGGGCATCGAAGCTGCCGCGAGCAACGAAACAGGCGCGACACACGTCGGGGCCAGCACCTGTCTCTTATACACATCTCCGAGCCCACGA
>CABRIF010000105.1 GCA_902470925.1 uncultured Collinsella sp.
GCGATACATGTCGCGCTGAGTGTTGGAAGTGTTTCGCTAAGGTTGGAAATCAACGCGTTTTCGGGTTTTACGGCAATAAATGCCTGCGTGGTTGCATGTGCAGCTATCCGGTGTGGTATATTCACACTGCGCATGAGCGCATCAATCTTTCATGTGAATAGATTCACGTATCTCCAGTTGCCAGAACGGTCCGGTGTGACCGTGTTGTATTGGACATGAGAAGAAAGTAGTACAACCTGTGTCTGATGAAATGAATACCGAGGCACCGCGCAATGAGGCGAGCGTATCTCAGACGGCCCCCGAGGCGCCTGAGACGCAGGCGCCTGAGACGCCGAAGGCGCGTCGCCGCACACGCAAGGCGGCTGATTCCGACGGGTCCCAGGAGCCGGAGGCATCGTCTGAGGAATCCCGTCCGAAGCGCGCCCGTCGTCCCCGCGCACGCAAGGCGGCGGAGGAGCGTGCGCCTGAGTCGGCCGAGGTGATGCAGGCCCGTGCCCTGGCGCAGGTCAGCCAGGCGTCGGTGGTGCGTCGCCAGCGCCAGCAGGCCGAGCGCGCCGCTGAGTTGCTGGCGCAGGCGGGGGAGCGCGGGGACGCCGACGAGGCGCCCGCTTCTACCGCCTCCGCGCGCCGGGCGGCCGCTCCCGCCCCCGAGGCCGCCTCGCCTGCATCGGGGCCTGCCGGCGCCGCGTCTGCTGCCGTCGAGCCGGCATCTGCTGCCGCCCAGCCCGCGTCCCGGCGCGCAAAGGGTCCCGAGGCTCCGCAGACGGCAGAGGCGCCTGCCTCTCCCGAGCAGATCGTGATTCCGTTCGTCGATCCGGCGCTGCGCCCGCACCGGCGCGGCCGTAAGCCCAAAGCCTATGTCGAGGCGGAGAAGGCCGCGGCCGCTGCCCTGGCTGCGGCGCAGGCGGCCGCACAGGCGGCGGCTACAGGCGAAGGCGAGCATGCGTCGGGTGAGGCTTCCGAGCCGGCCGTCGACGTGCGCCCGGGCCGCAAGGCGCGTGCGCGCAAGGGTGAGGGTGCCGACGGCCGTGCGCATGACGGCGCATCCGAGAAGACGTCTGAGCGCCCGGGCCGCAAGGCGCGCCAGGACAAGCGCGACGAGGGCAAACGCGACGACAGCAAGCGCGATGACGCGAAGCGTGACGATGCCAAGCGCGAGGACCGCTCCGGCAAGCCCGGCCGCGAGCACAGCGAACGCTCCGGTCGCGACGGCAAGGGTGACCGTCGCGGGCAGCGGCAGCAAAATCAGAACCAACGCAATAAACGCAATCGCAACGCGCCGGTCGAGCCGAGCCTCACGCGTGACGAGCTGGCGTCCATGAAGGTCGCCGAGCTCCGCACGAAGGCCAAGGAGCTCGAGATCGATGTCGCGGGCAAGAAGAAGGCCGAGCTTGTGGAGGAGGTCTACGCCGCCGCGGCGCGCGCCGAGGGCTTCCGTGAGATCGAGGGCATTCTCGACATCACCAACGAGGGCTTCGGCTATATCCGCGCCCACGGCTTCATGCCCAGCCGTGACGACGCCTTCGTGGCGGCGAATCTCATCCGCGGCGCCCGCCTGCGCTCCGGCGACCTGATAGCCGGCACGCTGCGCCCCGCCCGTGTGAACGACAAGTTCCCTGGCCTGGTGAAGCTCCGTTCCGTGAACGGTATGGACCCCGAGCAGGTGCGTCAGCGTCCGAAGTTCTCCGATCTCACGCCGATCTACCCCAACGAGCCGCTCAAGATGGAGTGCGGCCGCGATTCGATCACCGGGCGCGCCATCGACATCGTGAGCCCGATCGGCAAGGGCCAGCGCGGCCTGATCGTGTCGCCGCCCAAGGCCGGCAAGACCACCATCCTGAAGAAGATCTGCCAGTCGATTGCGGTGAACAACCCCGAGGTGCACCTTATCTGCCTGCTCGTGGACGAGCGCCCCGAAGAGGTTACCGACATGCAGCGCTCCATCAAGGGCGACGTGGTGGCCTCGACCTTCGACATGCCGGCCGACAACCACACGCGCGTGTCGGAGCTCGTGATCGAGCGCGCCAAGCGCATCGTGGAGATGGGCGGCGATGTCGTGGTGGTGCTCGACTCCATCACCCGCCTGGCGCGTGCCTACAACCTCGCCGCGCCCGCTTCGGGCCGCATCCTTTCGGGCGGTGTGGACTCGGCGGCGCTGTACCCGCCCAAGCGCTTCCTGGGCGCCGCCCGCAATATCGAGAACGGCGGCTCGCTCACCATCCTCGCCTCCGCGCTCATCGACACCGGCTCCAAGATGGACGAGGTGATCTTCGAGGAGTTCAAGGGTACCGGCAACATGGAGCTCAAGCTCGACCGCGACCTGGCCGATCGCCGCATCTTCCCGGCCATCGATCCGGTGGCGTCCGGTACGCGTAACGAGGATTTGCTGGTTGACGAGCAGATGCGTCCGTTCGTGTGGGGCATTCGCCGCATTCTGGCGAACATGAGCAACACGGAGCGTGCTGCGGCCTCCTTCATCAAGGGCCTGAAGGGCACCAACTCCAACCAGGAATTCCTGATCCGCACGGCCAAGAAGGCCGCCGATCACGAGGCGTCGCTGTAGGACATCTGCTCCGGCAGCCGGGCGCCGGTGTATCGGTTCCTGCGGTCAGGTGCCGGTGCACCGGTGCCCGCGGTCAGGTGCCGGTGCACCGGTGCCCGCGTGCCAACCCTGCGCGGCGTGTCCCTACAAGATTCCGAGCGCCCGTTCGATCTTGAGGGCCATGGGGTAGGGCAGCACGCGCGAGGCGGCATAGTAGGCCTTCATGTCGAGCGAGGGGATGCACAGGCTCCGGCCGGCGCGGGCGCAGCGCAGCGCCGTGCGGACCACGTTGTCGGCCCGCTCGAATCCGATGGCGGTCATGCGGCGCGCCGCCGCGGCGTCGCCCGGGGTATCGAGAAACTCGGTCTGCATGAATTTGGGGCAGACCGCCGTCAGGTGGATGTCCACCTCGCCCAGCTCGGCATCGAGCGATTTGGTGAGATCGAGGATGAAGCGCTTGGACGCCGAGTACACCGCAAGGTTGGGTTGGGGGAGAAAGGCCGCAACGCTGGCGATATTGATGATGCGGGCGCCTGCCGTCATGTGCGGCAGGGTGCGGTACGTGAGCTCAACCGGGGCCTGGACCAGCAGCTTGACCATGTTCGAGGCGTCTGTTTCGCGTGCGCTCGCAAAGGGGCCGAACGTGCCGAAGCCCGCGTTGTTCACCAGCAGGCGCACGTCCGCGTCGTTGCAGGCGGCAAGCTCGCGGTCAAGCGCATCGAAGGAAGCGGGATCGGTGAGGTCGAGGCACAAGGCGCGCACGGGCGTCTTGCAGGTGCGCGCGAGGGCGTCGAGCCGCTCCTGACGGCGGGCCACGGCCCAGATCTCGTCGATGGGGCCGGCGCCTCCGGCATCGACTTGTTTGGCGAATTCGCGACCAAGTCCCGAGCTGGCTCCGGTGATAAGGGCGATGCGCGTCATGGGGTGCCTCCTTTGTCCGTGGTCCTGCTGCTGGCGTGTGCGAGGGCGGGCCGCGTTTCGCCTTCAACCGTGGCCTCGGTGCCGCATGCGCCGCCGCGCAGCGGTTCTGCCGTGTTGGCTGCTGCCGCAGCCTCGCCTCCGCGCGCATGCCGACAGCAGGGCCGTGGTATGCGTCTGGCTCTCTTGTGCCCAAAAGCGCGCCGACCATGCCGTGAGCGGATGCGGTGCGTATGTCATCTGCACGTGATGCCTACGTATTAGGGCGGGCCTTGCGGTCTCGATTTGAGGATGCCCGGTCTCAAGGGCGGCTGCATGCCAATTGAAGGCAATCGCGCATGGTAGGATGGTGGCTGTCTATGAAAGGTGGGGCCATGTCGGTTGAGCTACGGAAACAGGCTGATGGCATATGGGCTGCTCCCGGTGCGCGCATCATCGACCGCACGGGTCGCTGCCGCCTGCCGATCGGGGATGACGGGTTCGAGCGTGCAGCCGTCGGTTCAGTGCTGATCGACAAGACCGGCCTCATCGTCGACGTGCTGGACTCGGGCTATACCGCGACGCTCTTCTGCCGTCCGCGCCGGTTTGGCAAGACGCTCAACATGACCATGATGAAGGCGTTTTTCGAAATGCCGCCTGCTGGTGCCGACAATGCATTCCTGTTCGAGGGCACTGAGGTTTGGGAGCGGGGCGACGGGGCGTATCGGCGTCATTTTGCTGCCTATCCCGTCATCCATCTCAGCATGCGCACCGTCAAGGGCGACACCTGGGAACAGACCTATGCCGCACTCAAGGACATGCTTGCTGCGGAATTCGAGCGTCATGCGTATCTGTCCAAGTCTCCCGCGTTGGATGGGGTGACGCTCGAGTCGTTCGACCGCATCCGTGCCGGAGGCGCCTCGGAATCCGACTACGCAGGCTCTCTACTGCATCTTGCGCGCTTGCTGCGTGCGCACCATGACGTGCCTGTCGTGTTGCTGATCGACGAATACGATGCCCCGGTGATGGCGGGCTATTCGGCTCCAGAGGGTGGATGTTACCGTAAAGTCGTCAGCTTTCTCAAGCGTCTGTTCATCGGTCCGCTCAAAGATGGCGGTGAGGTGCTCGCGTTCGCCTGCCTTACCGGCGTGCAGCGTATCTCCAAGGAATCGATCTTTTCCGATCTGAACAACCTCGTGGTGTCAACTCCGCTATCGACCGACTCCGATGAGCGTTTCGGCTTCACCGATGCCGAGGTTGCCGCCCTTTCTGCCTACATGGGTTACCCAGGTCATATGGATGAGGCGCGCCGCTGGTACGACGGCTATCGCTTTGGGCGCGCGGAAGTCTACAACCCCTGGAGCGTGCTCAACTATCTCAACTACGGATGCACGGCGGACGTGTATTGGGGCAACACATCCGGCAATGCTGTTGTGGGCGACCTGATTCGTCATGCCGACCCGGAGACGACGCAGGAGGTCTATGACCTTTTGGAGCCCGATGGCGTGGTATGGGCTCCGCTCGATTTGAGCGTCGTCTTTCCCGAGATGGGGCTCAGAGGCGATGCGCTGTGGAGCATGCTCTATCTTTCGGGCTACCTCACAACCGACGAGACGGCGCTTCCCAATGACGCGCAGTCGCTTCGCCCTTTGCGCATCCCGAATCTCGAGGTTGCTCGTCTGTATCGCGCCGAGATCATCGAGCGCTTCCTGACGGTTGCCGGCGGGCGCACGCGCTCCATGCGCCTGCACGAGGCCCTTGTTGCCGGGGACGAGGAGGCGTTTGGCCTCGAGCTTGCGCGCATTGCCGAGAGCGCGGCGAGCTCATTCGATTTGACGAGCGAGAACAGCTGGCACATGCTGCTGCTCGGGTTGCTGTTCAACATCAGAGGCTATGGTGACCCGCGGTCCAACCGCGAGCATGGTCTCGGGCGGCCGGACATTCGCATCGAGCCAGTGGAGTCGCCGTTCGCGCGCGGCAAACGGCCACTGGTCACCATTGAGTTGCAGTATCGGCGTCAGGCGAGCGCGCAGGATCTTGCGGAGCTCGCGGAGGCTGCACTGAGGCAAATCGAAGAGCGTCACTACGACGAGGCCCCGCTTCCGCCGCAGGCACAGGGTCGCGTCAGGTGGGGTATCGCCTGTTCGGGAAAGATTGTCGCAGGAAAAGCTATGGTTCTGTAGGGATAGCTGCGGTTACGGGGCTGTTTCTAGATTCCTGATTCGGTTGTTTTGACCGGCCACGACTGTGTTCGAGGTTGAGAGTTCGGGCATTTGCCCTCTGGGATGCGCGATCCTGTCGATAAACAGCGGGCGTGCGCTTGCAATTACCAGCTGGTTCTCGCATAATGCAGAATAAGATTGCGGCGGAAAACGCACCAGAAACGCACCACCTTCCGCTCGGGCATTTCGATGCCCCTGCATTTTCTCATCCCGTCTTTCGCGCGATCGCAGCCGGGCCCGCATGCGGGCTCCGGTGTATCTGCAGGCGTGTGAGGACGAAGGAGCATACCATGGCATCGGCGATGAGGTCACATCGGGCAATCGCGGTCGGCATCTCGGGCGGCTTCGGTCTTGCCCTGCCGTTTTTCGCCTACCTTGCCACCTTGCCGTTTGGCGATACTAGCAATGCCGTGCGTGCCGACGCGGTGCCGTTCGCGGCCGGCGCGCTGGCAGGCGTGGGCCTGATGGCGCTCTCCAGCTACCTGATCGATGCGAGTGCCGCAGCCGACGATGCGGCAGAGCAGGTTGCCGCAAAGCCCGAGGCGGCGTCCCAGAAGCCCTCACGTTCCGCGCGCGCGTCCGAGACGTCGGTGCTCAAAGGCGTGCCGATCATCACGCGCGCCGTCGATGCGCTTGATGAGGAGGAGGCGTGGGCCGAGATCGACGCGATGTTCGCCGGCGATTCGCCCATCAGCTGCGATCCCATCCATTCGAAGGACATGTATCAAATTGCGTTTGAGGAGCTGCAGCGCGCCGAGCACGAGCGAGCCGCCGCCGCGACGGCCCATCATGAGCCTGCGGCTCAGGCGGATGCGCCGGCTTCCTCGCGTTTCGCCCGTGCCGATGCGTCGACTGCGGCGCCTGCCACGGCTGCCGAGACGGGCCGCTTGCGCGCCACCGTGCCGTCCGCGGCGTCGACGGCCGCCTTCATAGCGCTTGCCGAGCATGCGCCGACGAGCGCTTCTGAGGCATCGTCGGCAGAGGCAGTGGTAGATGTAGATGCGGCAGCGGCTCGCGAGTCCGCCCGCGACCGTGCGGCAGCCATGGCGTCGCTTGGTGAGACCAATGCAGACGCTGTGGCGTCGTCTGCCGCAACGGCAGCCGCCGCGGCCGCGCCGCAGCCAGCTGAGGAAGTTGTCTATACGGTGCCGGTGGCTGACTACAGCGGGCACGAGGCCATGTGGGAGGCTGCGGTAGCTATTCTCGAGGAACTGGATGCTCCATCTGGTTCATCGTTGGCCGCCTCATCCCCGGCGGAAACCGCGCAGATGGATGCGCGACGCATGGCGGAGCTCGCCGAAGACGGCTGCGTCGAGCGCGACCATCGCAGGGTCGATGCGATCCTGGAGGAGGAGTTCGACCGGATGGGCTCGAGCAGCGTGCGTCGCACCACCCATGAGTACCTGCGGGTCATTCAAGGCGGAACCGCCGCAATGCCACGTTTGAAGGCAGAAGCGTGAGCGGTGCCATCGCATTTGTACGCCGGCATGTGAACCTGGCCGCGCTGCTTCTCGCAGCGCTGGCCATGGTGCTCATATGGGGCAATTCGATGGTGCCCGGCACGGGAAGCTCCTCATTGAGCCTTACGGTGACCGATGCCGTCCGTTCGGCGTTTGCTGCCTTGGGGCTGCCCTGTGCCTGGGTGACCAATCTGCTTATGCGCAAGGCGGCGCATGTGACGGAATATCTGGTGCTCGGGGCCCTTACTAGCCAGGCGCTCGATCCGCGGCGTGCGACCGCTCGCGATCTGATCGCCCTGTCGATCGTGATTTGCGTGCTGGGAGCCTCGATCGACGAGACCATTCAGCTGTTCGTGCCCGGGCGCAGCGGCCAAGTGATCGATGTGCTGATTGATTCGTGCGGTATCGTTGCGGGCGTGGTGCTGCGAACCGCCATGGTGCGCTTGCGCGCTCGACGCGGGTAGAGGTTGTGTGGTCGCGGCTTCGGATTAGGCCGGCTTTTGGCGCATGGACCGGTTTCGGCTGTGTGTGCCGCCGGAATGACGGTCCCTGCAGTTGACAACATGATTGATGATACATGGAATTAAGTATTATTAGCTCATTATTCACTATTTCGCACCCTGTTTCTTTTGGGGAGGGTCAGTTAAGAAAAGCGGTCGATTGTTGTGGTCGCAAATGGCATCTAATGGGTGTTTCTGGGTCGCACGTCAGGGCGCCGATGGCCAAAGAGCCTCCGTATTGAGCCCCTTCAAGTCAAAATATGGCTGATTTCCTGACCGAGAGGCGTGTTTTGCCTCGACATGTCCACTATGCATACGATTTTCGAAAGAGCAAACACCCATTAGATGCCATTTGCGACCAGCGTGGAGAGCATCTTTTGCTATCGAACCCCCTTTTTCAATTTGGGGACGGGGCCTGTCTCTTATACACATCTCCGAGCCCACGAGACGTAGAGGAATCT
>CABRIF010000106.1 GCA_902470925.1 uncultured Collinsella sp.
AGATTCCTCTACGTCTCGTGGGCTCGGAGATGTGTATAAGAGACAGGAAGCGTACAGGCGAATTCCGCATCGCTGGCGAAACGCATACACTCGCATTCGCCCGCGCATGTGCGCACAGCGGGCAGCAAGCTCTACGCAGCGTAGGTTGGCCGGCGCGGCGGCAACCGCAATAATGGCAGAGCGTCACAACGGACCCGCATGCCACTCGATGCGAGACCGCAGGGCGGCGTCGGGTCAGCCCGGCCGGATACACCTGCAGCCCCATACCCAGAAAGGACCCCATGAGCACCTACATCACCGCCGACACCATCCGCGACCTGCGCGAGGGGCGCGGCCTCACCCAGCGCCAGCTCGCCGAACGCATCGGCGTCACCGACAAAGCCGTCTCCAAGTGGGAAAGCGGCCGCGGCCTGCCCGACATCTCGCTGATCGAAGACCTCGCGGCGGCGTTGGGTGTTTCCGTGGCCGAGCTGCTCACCGGCGATGTCCGCGCCAACGCCAACCGCGCCGGCAACATGCTGCGCAGCGTCTTTTACGTGTGCCCCATCTGCGGCAACGTTGTCCATGCCCTGGGAGAGGGGTCGTTCAGCTGCTGCGGCACCACCTTGCTGCCCCAGGAGGCGGAGGAGGCGTGCGGCAGCGAGGCGCACGCGTTTTGCGTCGAGCGTGTGGAGAACGACTGGCGTATCACGCTGGACCATCCGCAAACCAAGGAACACTTCATCAGCTTCGCAGCCTACGTGACCAGCGGCGCGGTGCATCTGCAGAAACTCTACCCCGAGCAGGAGATCGACGTGCGTTTCCCCATGCGCGGCAGCGGCGTGCTCTACCTGTTCTGCAACCGTCACGGCCTGTTCAAGCAGAAAACCCCGCGCGTGGCACGCCCGCAGCACCCACGCGTCCCATAGCTCACCCTGCAATCTGGGTGCAATTTGGGGACGGGGTCGTTTCGTCTGCTCGTCAGTTTGGGGACGGGGTCAATTCGTTCATGCAGGGACTGCGGTTTTGCACCCGCACCTCATGACCCGGCGCTAGCCAAGCCGGCGCTCGCCGGACGCGAGCCAGCCGAGCGCACGGGACATGCGACCCGATCGAAACCGCCTCGTCCACCAATCTATCTCGACCAAAAGACGGACCGCCAAGCGAACCGGGCTGAAGGCCCGTGCAGCCTGCAATCCGGGGACGGGGTCGTTTCGTTCACACAATCTGGGCACAATCTGGGGACGGGGTCGTTTCGTTCAAAGAAGACGAGTTGACCTGCATCTCAGATTGACGCAGCTCGATCCCGCTCCCAGATTGACAGAGCAACCGCATCGACCCCGCTCCCAGACCGACAGATCGACCGTATTGACCCCGTCCCCAGATTGAAGAACCCCTCAGTCGGAGCACATCGCCATCGCGCGGTGGCAAACCGAGACAACACCACCACCCGTGACCGTATCGACCTCGTCCCCAAACTGACGCGCAAACGAAACGACCCCGTCCCCAAACTGGTCCCCAAACTGCACAAACTGGAGGCCTACTCCCGCTGCTCCTTAAAGCTCGTGCCCCAGGCGGCAAGCGCGTCCAGCACCGGCCGCAGGCTCTCCCCCAAGGGCGTAAGCGAATACTCCACGCGCGGTGGCACCTCGGCAAACACCTCGCGATGCACGAGCCCGTCAGACTCCATCTCGCGCAGGTTGCTGGTGAGCACCTTTTGCGAAATGCCGCTCACCGAACGACGTAGCTCGTTGAAGCGCCGCGTCCCGCCGAGCAAGTCGCGAATGATCAGCGTCTTCCACCGATTCGAGATGAGCACCAGCGTGGTTTCCACGGGGCACGCCGGCAGTGTCGAACGATCGATCATGAGCTCCTCACCGCTTCTTCACACATAAACTAGCAGGTTATAAGCAATAGTTTCCAAATGGTTCCTACAGCACTTTTTTGTGCTTACTTACCAGAAGAACCTTATCACGCGATGATGGCCTTGCCAACAAAGAACCGGCGGGGCGCACCGGGCGCACCGCCCCAGCGAAAGGACTCATCATGGCAGCAAGCACCGCATCCACCGTCGCCGTCGTCTGCGCGAACGGCAAAGCCGGCAGCCTCATCACCCGCGAGCTCGTCGAGCGCGATTTTGACGTCACCGCCATCGTGCGTGAAGAGAACAAAAGCGCCGCGCCGCAGGCCCTCCAGCGCGATGTGTTCAACCTGACGCGCGAGGACCTTGCCGGCTTTGACGTCGTGGTCGACGCGTTCGGTGCCTGGACCCCCGACACCATCCCCGGCATCACCCGCGCCGCCAGCCACTTGGCCGACCTGCTGACCGGCACGAGCACGCGCCTGGTGGTCGTGGGCGGCGCCGGCAGCCTGTTCGTCGACGCCGCGCACACCACCACGCTCGACGCCACGCCCGAGTTCCCCGAGGACTGGAAGCCGCTGTCCGCAGCGCACGGCAAGGCCCTCGCCTACCTGGAGAACACGTCCGACCTGCGCTGGACCTACGTGTCCCCCGCCGCCGACTTCCAGGCCACGGGCGAGCGCACCGGCTCCTACCAGCTGGGCGGCGAGGAGATGCTGCTCAATGCTGCTGGCGCCTCGACCGTCAGCTACGCCGACTACGCCATCGCCATCGCCGATCTTGTTGAGAGCGGCGAGCACGTGGGCGAGCACGTCTCCGTGGTGAGCGAGTAGCCCGCCGGCAGGTGCCTATCCCGCCGAACCAGCTCCGCTGCCGGCAGGGGCCTGCCCCGCCGAGCCCGAAACGGCCCCGTCCCCAAACTGAAACTGCCGCACAAACCGCGCAACCCGGATTGACCCCGTCCCAAAACCTGAAACGACCCCGTCCCCAAACTGCAAACTGCACAACAGGGGGCGGGGCCGCTTCGCGTACGAAACGACCCCGTCCCCAAACTGCAACGAAACGACCCCGTCCCCAAATTGCAGGCCTATTCGGCGAACTGCGAGTTGTACAGGTCGGCGTAGAATCCGTCGGCGGCGAGCAGTTCGTCGTGCGTGCCGCTCTCCACGATATCGCCCTCGCGCATCACCAGGATGAGGTCGGCATTCTTGATCGTGGACAAACGATGCGCGATCACGAAGCTCGTCCGCCCCTCCATCAGCGCGTCCATCGCCTGCTGAATCTGCTGCTCGGTGCGCGTGTCCACACTCGACGTCGCCTCATCCAAGATCAGCATCGGCTTGTTGGCGATCATGGCGCGCGCGATCGTCATCTGCTGCTTCTGACCAGCCGAAAGGTTCACCTGGTCGTTCAGCACTGTGTCGTAACCCGCCGGCAGCGACCGGATATAGTGGTCGAGCCCCACCGCGCGGCACGCCTCGCGCATCTGCTCGTCACTCACGCCCTCGGCGCAATACACCAGATTCTCGCGAATCGTCCCCTCGAACAGCCAGGTATCCTGCAGCACCATGCAGAACATCCCGTGGACGTCCTCGCGGCGCATCGCGGAGGTGGGCACGCCGTCGATGCGGATCTGCCCGCCGTCGATCTCGTGGAAGCGCATGAGCAGGTTGACCATGGTGGTTTTGCCCGCGCCTGTGGGGCCCACGATGGCGATCTTCTGACCCGGCAGCGCGTGCGCCGAGAAGTCCTTGATCACCGGCTTGTCCGACCCTTCGTAGGTGAAGCGCACGTGGTCGAACTCAACCTCGCCGCGCACCTCGCCCGCCGGCAGGCTCACCGCCGCAGGCTCCTCGGGCATCTCCTGCTCGCCCAAGAACTCGAACACGCGGCTGCCTGCGGCACCGGCCGACTGCAGCGTCTGCACCGCCTGCGCGATCTGGGCGAGCGGCTGGGTGAAGTAGCGCACGTAGAGCATGAAGGCCACGATCACGCCGAACCCGATCTGCCCGTCGAGGGCGAGCGCGCCGCCCACCACGCACACGGCCACGTAGCCGAAGTTGCCGATGAACGTCATGAGGGGCATCATGAGGCCGGACAGGCACTGCGCGCGGAAGTTGCTGCGCACCAGGCTGCCGTTCATCTTGTCGAACGCCGCTTTGGCCTCGTCCTCGCCGTTGTAGGCGGTCACCACCGTGTGCCCGGAGTACATCTCCTCGACATGTCCGTTGAGCGCGCCCAGGTCGGCCTGCTGGCGGGCGAAGTACTTCTGGCTGCGCCCCATGATGAGACCCATGAGCACGAAGCCCACCAGGCTCGCCCCCACCGCCGCCAACGTCATCCACCCGTTGGTGAGCAGCATCATGGCAAGGCTGCCGCCGAACAGCACCACCGCGGACACGAGCATGCCCATGCTCTGGTTGAGCGAGGTGCCGATGGTGTCCACGTCGTTGGTCACGCGGCTCAGCACGTCGCCGGTGGCCACGCGATTGTAGTAGGCCATGGGCAGCCGGTTGATCTTATGCGAGATATCCGAGCGCATACGGCGCGTCACGCGTTGCGACACCACGGCCATGACCTGGCCCTGGACAGCCGACAGCAGGTAGCTCGCCACGTAGAACGCCACGAGCGTCAGGCCCAGACCCGTCACGAACTGCATATCGATGCCGGGCTCCACCAGCTGCTTCACCGAGGCGGGCAGCTCATCGAGCGCCGCCATCATGGCGTCGGTGTCGCTTTGGTCCAGGTTGGCGAACACCTCGAGCATGGCGCGCTGATCAGCGCCGGAGATGGTCACGCCGTCCACCGTGATGTCGGTGAAGAGCTGCTCGGCCACCGCATCTGGCAGGCTGTCGAGGTCCGCGGCGTTCATGCCGGCGGAAGCGGAGCTGGTGCCGTCCGCGGCCGCAGCGCCCGCCGCCGAGCCGGTCTGACCCGCGGCCATCGCACCCGTATCCGCGCCCGACGCCGCCTCGTTGCTCCCGCCAGAGGCCGCAGCGTCACCGGCTTGCAGGCTGCCCGCACCGGCCTGCGCCGCCATCGCGGCCGCCGCGCCGTCCGCACCCGCCTGGCCGCCCGCGGCCGCAGCGCCCGCGCTTGCGCTCGCAGCCGCCAGCTTCTGCTGGTTCGCCTGCACGTTCTTCTGCACGGCCGTAACGATTTTCTGCAGCTCGTCGGTATCCGGCTTGATGCCGTCGGTGATGGCATCGGTCATATCCGAGAGCATGTGCGGGCCGGCCAGCGTCAGCGCCGTGCCGCCCACGGCGCACGCGAGCGCCAGCACCAGCACCGCGGTGTAGCGGCGGCAGTACGCCAGCAGCTTGCCCCAGGTTCCCTTGGCGATCGGACCGCCCGCCGCACCGCCGCGGCCGCCCATGCCCATCGCCCCCATGGCCCCGCTACCGGGGCGCGCGCCGCCCGCGGCGGCGTTGTTCTTCTCAGCCATTTATGCCAGCTCCTCTTCGCTCAGCTGCGACAGCGCGATCTGACGGTACGTCTCACAATCGCGCATCAGCTCCTCATGCGTTCCCTTGCCCGCAATCTTGCCCTCGTCCAGCACGATGATCTGGTCGGCATCGCGGATGGTGCCGATGCGCTGGGCCACGATGATGCGCGTGGTGTCGCGGCAGGCATCGTCCAGCGCGTCGCGCAGCACGCGGTCGGTCTTGTAGTCGAGCGCCGAGAACGAATCGTCGAAGATCAGGATCTCGGGCTTGCGCGCGATCGCGCGCGCAATGGACAGGCGCTGCCGCTGACCGCCCGACAGGTTGGTGCCGCCCTGCGCCACGTGCGCATCGTAGGCGCCGTCCATCTTCTCCACGAACTCGCGCGCCTGGGCCGTATCCACCGCATCGACCACGTCGCCCGGCGTCGCCGGGGCCGCGCCGTTGTCGCCGTAGGCCACGTTGGAGGTCACCGATCCGCCGAACAGCGTTGCCCGCTGCGACACGTAGCCGATCTTGTTGCGCAGCGCGCGGCGGCTCCACGAGCGCACGTCCACGCCGTCAACGAGCACGCGACCCTCGGTGGTGTCGTAGAAGCGCGGGATGAGGTTGATGATGGTCGACTTGCCCGAACCCGTCGAGCCGATGAGCGCCACCGTCTGACCGCGGTGCGCGACAAACGACACGCCCTGCAGCATGTTCTCCTCGGCATCCGGATAGCTGAAGCCCACGTTCTCGAAGACGATCTCGCCGCGCTGGTCGGCCTCGCCGCCGGTGCGGGTGCCGTCCTGGATCGTCGGCTTGGTGTCCAGCACCTCGGCGATGCGGCCGGCCGCCACCTGGGCGCGCGGCAAGATCATGAAGATCATCACGAGCATCATGAACGCCATGACCACCTGAATGGCATACTGCGAGAACACCATCATGTCGGAGAACAGGCCGATCTTGGCCGCCATGGTGGCATCGTTGAGCAGCGCGGCACCCACCCAGTAGATCGCCAGCGACAGCCCGCTCATCACACCCTGGATGCTCGGCAGCAGAAAGGCCATGGCGCGGTTGGCGGTGAGCTGATTGCCCATCAGACGGCCGTTGACCTCCTCGAACTTCTCCTCTTGGTAGCCCTCGGCGTTGTAGGCGCGCACCACGGCCAGGCCGGTGAGGTTCTCGCGCGTCACGCGGTTCACGTCGTCGGTGAGGCGCTGCAGGCGGCGGAAGCGCGGGGTTGCCACCATGAGCACCACGCCCACGATGAGCAGCAGCACCACAACGGCACCGGCCGTCACCGCAGTCCACTCCCACTGCTTGCCCGCGATCTTGGAGCAGGCCCACACGGCCGTGATCGGCGCCTTGATGAGCATCTGCAGCCCCAGCACGATCAGCATCTGCACCTGGGTGACGTCGTTGGTGGAACGGGTGATGAGGCTCGCGGTGGAGAAGCGGCCGATCTCGGCCATGGAGAAGGATTGCACCTTGTCGAAGAGCTTCTCGCGCAGGGTGCCGCCGAAGTGCGCGGCGATATTGGACGCGCACAGGGCGGTGACCACCGCAGCGGCGAGGCTGCCCAGCGAGCAGGCGAGCATCTTGGCGCCGGCGGTGAGGATCTCGCCCATCGTCGAGCCCTCCACCTGCACCAGACGGGTGATGTCGGCCATGTAATCGGGCGACTTGAGGTCAAGCCACACCTGGCACACGATGAACGCCAGCGCCACGCACGCCAGCGCCCATTCGCGCTTGGTGAGGTTTCGCAAGAGCTTGAGCATGTTCACTCCTTTGTTGGTTCTGATTCCCTCGTGTGAAATCGTTTTCTGTAACCCGGTTAGATATTTACACGGCGCGCTCCCGCGGACCACATCCGGTCACGCGCAGCACAGGAGCGCCGCGAGTTGTCAGATATCGATACGCGGGGGCTTCATGACCTCGCCGATCTCGACCGCCGTCTCGATGAAGGCGCGGAATCGCTCGACCCCGATGCGGTCGATGACCAGCCCGACGCGCCGACGCATGTCGCGCCCGAGTTCCTCGATGAAGCGGTCGCCCTCGTCGGTAAGCGTGATGACCGTCATCCGCGCGTCCTCGGCGCTGCGCGAACGCTCGATCAGCCCGCGCGCCTCCATCTTCTTCAGCATGGCCGCCACGCGCGGCGTGCTCACGTCCATCTTCTCGGCGATGAACCCCGCCGTCACCGGAATGCCGCGCTCGCGGGCGCGGTCCAGCAGGTGCAGGGTCCCCCCGATGCCGGCGGTCGACAGGTCCCGGCGCGCGAAGCACCGCGCGGGATGCGCACGGCCGATCAGCTCAACCATGGCCTCAATGTCCTCTTGGGTTGCCATGAAGCCCCTCCTCTCGCGCCTGCGAAAACGCCTCGGTTCGCCTGCGATGCCCGCGGACCGCGCGCCCACGGCATGTTGCAAATGACGCGCCGCGTGTTTCGGGCAGACGGCAAGGCGTCGGATTTATCTAACGAGGTTAGATTTAAACGCGCAGCGCGGGGTCGGTCAACCGCCGGCGCCCACTCATCGCGCGCTCTCCATATTTGATTGGTGGGGTACTGCGCGCAGGCTCGGCCGGGCATCGGTCGATACCTCCGCCAAGCACGCCACACGTGCAGGTAACGCGCCCGACAGCACCCGTCACCCCAACTCGCCCGCCATCATGCCTGTCTCTTATA
>CABRIF010000107.1 GCA_902470925.1 uncultured Collinsella sp.
AGATTCCTCTACGTCTCGTGGGCTCGGAGATGTGTATAAGAGACAGCCCCACCCGCCCCGACGGCAAGAGCTCGCAACACAGCGCGGGCGCGCCGACCGAACAGACCGGTCGGCACCGGATCACCCGGGGCCGCAAAATGCGCACAACGTGAGATTCTGTCAAAAACCGCTTGCACCTGACGCTCATTCCGGTAAACTGGCTAATGCATTTCACGGAGAGTTGTCCGAGTGGCCGAAGGAGCACGATTGGAAATCGTGTAGGCGTCAAAAGCGTCTCCGGGGTTCAAATCCCCGACTCTCCGCCAGCACCTTCCCATGGCCTGTTACCACCTAACGGGCCATGTTCCATTCCCTGCGGAGGGGTGGCAGAGTGGTTGAATGCGGCGGTCTCGAAAACCGTTTATCCGGTGTCCCCGGGTACGAGGGTTCGAATCCCTCCTCCTCCGCCAGTTGCACTTTTCAAGCGAGCCCTTGCGGCTCGTTTTTCTTTATCAATCGCAAAGGCTCAGCGCAGCAAGGCCTCCGCTGCAGCAGCAGGGGACGGCGCTGGGCCTGGGCGGCAGCATGCTGCGCCTCGCCCCCGCGGTTATCGCGCAGGCATATCGCCAGAACCCAACAGCCTCAACGGGCACCTCGCGCAAGCGCAGCACCCCCGGCCTCACGCCGTACCGGCCTCAGCGCTTTTCCCGCTACGCTTCCCTTACGGCAACGGTCAGCAGGCGCGGCCAGGTGGAAACCTGCAGGCTCAGCGACGTCTGGTCGAGCGCATCCCATGCCTCGGCGGGCAGAGTGTAATCCCATATCACATACAGCAGCGGCAGCGTGACTTCCGACCCCGCTGCAAGCCTCGAATAATCGATGTCCGGGAACGCCTCGGATTCCGCCGGCATGAAGCTCTGATTGCCGTAGGTCACCCCGAGCACCAACGTGCTCGAACGCAGGTCGAACAGCTCTATATCCTGCTCCCCGTCGTTGCGCACGGTCACGTCCACGCGCACCATGCGATACCGGCCGTCCTGCTGGGCGTTCTGCTTATACGTATCCGGGCACAGTTCCCGCACCTCATCGTCGGTCAAGATCTGCGCGGGGGCCACCTGCAGGCTCACCCCATCATAGGCGGGATACGGCACGCTCTCACCGGCCTGGAACACCTCACGCGGCGGATTGGGGAACTCCGTCGTCAACGCGTGGGCGCGCACGCCCACGAATGCCAGCCCTGCCACGACGAGCAACGCGCCGAGAGTCGCCGCGATCTTGCAGCGGCGCGCACGCTTGCCCAGCGCCGCCATGACCTGTTCGCGCTTAGCACTATTCGGCTTCATCGGATCCCCCCAACGCGCCCGCACCGCCGGCGTCTGTCACCCTGCCGCCCTTCATCTGGATGATCACATCGGCCAGATCGTCGAGCTCCTCCTTGTCGTGGGAAGCCACGATCACCAGGGCGCCCCGCTCGCGCGCCTCGCGAATCAGCTGCATGGTCACCTCAACCGATGCTTCGTCCAACCCGTTGAACGGCTCATCGAGCAGCACCAGGTCGGGCTGCTCCATGAGGGCCGAGATGATGCCGATCTTTTGGCGCATGCCGAGCGAGTAGGTCCTGATGGGCTTTCTGCTCAGCGGGTCCAACGACAGGCGCAGCATCAGATCAACGATGTCCCGCTCTTGCGCAATGCCACGGATCGCGGCGATCTCTTTGAGGTAGCGCAGGCCCGAGTAGCGCCGAATGACCCCTGGCTCCTCGATGAGCACGCCGACGCTTTTGGGAAACGCCAGGCCGGAACCCTCCCCCAACGGCACCCCGTCGATGAGGACGCGCCCCGTTGTGGGGATCATCAAACCGCACAGCGTTCGGAGCAGCACGGTTTTCCCCGACCCGTTTTTGCCGCGCAGGCCGTAGATGCGCCCCGAGCAAAACGTCAGGTCGATGTCTTGGAGCACCTCCTCGGCTCCGATCCGCTTTCCCATGTGTTCAACAACAATGCGCATGGTGCGAGCACCGCCTCAGTGTAGAAAGTCGATAGTTCGAAGGTTGGCAAACAGCAGGCCGAACACCGCGCCCAGGGGCAACAGTCCCGCCGCGAGCCACAGCAGCGGCGCGGCCGCGGCCTCGTACTCCACGTACCGGTGAAGCATCAGCATGTTCGGAATCAGGACGGGCAGGCCGGTGAACACCGACACCGTCACATATCCCGCAAGCGCAGCCACTCCAACGGGAGCGCTCACGATCACGGCCAAGCCGCCTGCAACGAGCGACATGGCGAGTACCACCGCAAACTCCAGACAGCATGAGCGCAGCAGGCATCCCACGTCCCATGCAACGGGGCCCTCCATGGCAAACAAGCCCGCAGCGTCTGCAGAAAGCGACCCAAGACCAGGAGATCCCCCGAGCACCAGCGCGATCACCACGCAGCACACAAGCCGCCACAGCAGCTGGAACGCCACATAGCCCGTCACCGCGGCGATCCTGCGTGCCCAATACGACGCTCGAGAGCGCGAGGCCAGCACGCGCGTGCGCTCGATATCTCCATGTGGAGGCATGAGCAGGCACACGGCCCCCAGCGAGATGATGAGCAGGCTGCACAGCCACAGCACGGGAATCGAGAACGTCTGACCGGAGGCAAGATAGTCCTGGATTCGCGCGCCTCGAACGATGTTGCAGCATATATCCCCTGCGGTCACGTACGCCCCCGCCTGCATGCGCAGGTTCGCGGCGGACGCCAGCGGGACAACGGTCGCTATCGCACACGCAGCAACACCGGCGGCGTAGCGCGTTGTCACACGGCGCACGAACCGCCCGGAGGCACCGCCCGACCCCTTCGGCCTCATCTCTCTCCCCGCTTTGCATCCACCGCAAGCGGGATCGCCCCCGCACAGGCAAGCAAGCCGAACTCAAGCGCGAGCAACCACAACGGGCAACCGACGTTTCTTGAGGGGTCGATGGTCGTCAACGGGCTCACGGTGCCAAAGCCCAGCGCCGTGAACACGGTCGTCAATACATACAGCAGCAGGAACGGTAGCACGTGGACGATGAGCCCATACTCGGTGATGTAGGTCACCACCAAGCCGAGCGTGGCTAGCACGCCGCCCGCCACGAACAGGATGCCGAGCCACAGAACAACCCACACCAACGGCTGTGTCATATAGAGCTCGGCGAACATGCTCGTGGACTGCGCCACCTGATGCCCGGAGCCGGCAACAGGATTGATGACGGGATAACGCGTTAGCAGCAACAGGAAGCTGAGCGCGCAGGGAACAACAGCCGCAACGCCCCCAGAGACAAACGTCGCGATCCACTTGGAACAGAGATAGGTTCCCCTGCTCACGCGCGTGCATATCACCTGGGCATAGTGATCGGCGCGGTCGCGCAGCAGGCTGCCCGCATGGGGTAACCCGGCTAACAAGGGAAGCAGCAGGAAGTACAGGTAGCCGTGAAAGGAGAACGCGTCCGCCGGCATCCAGTGCATCCAGATGAAATCGGGCGAGAAGTTCATGGCCGCGTGCAGGGCAGCCTCGGAGGCAAAACCAGCCATACCAGATGTGGCGTCCAATATGTCCATGATGAAATGATGGGCTGCAAGCAGGCAGGCAAACAGGAGCGCAATGAGCATCCCCCTGCTTGTAAACGCCCTCTTCAGCTCCAAACGAAGGCAAGGGGCCATATGGCTATCTCCATTCTGTTGGTACCGGTGTCCATGATGTACCAGCCTCCTCGGGAGCTTGCTCCACCAAACCATTCACGTCCACCGTGAAAAACAGCGGGGCATCCTGATTGCTCACGGCCTCCTCGGTCACCACGAAGCCAACATGCCCCGATACCGACTCGCCCACGGCCAAGGGCACCTTGCCCGCATCGTGACTCTGCTCGGTAAAATCCGCAAAATCGCTCGCCACCGGCTCCGCACCGTAAAAGATGCCATCTTTCGAGTTCGCCTTGAGGTTGCAAGCGGTTGCCAGGAACTTATCGTCCTCCGTATGAGACGCATTCTTGACCGTCAGCTCAACGTCCACGTACAGGTGGTCGTCTTGAAACGTCCCGTCTGCATCTAGCTGCGCAGTTTCGTTGCGCATGAGATTCATTTCCTCAACGGGCAGCAACGGTAGGGACCCCCGGACTTTCCCCACCCGAATGTCGTGCACCGTCACCTCATACCCCGATACCGTGTACGTCTGGCCAATGGCCGCTTCGGGCGGCCTCGTTTCCGGGGCCGGAATGCTCGTCAATTCCATGGGAGGAGGTGTGATGTATTTTACTAGCTGAGCGATAGGTGAATTCGCAAGCAGGCTGCTCGTTGAGGGATTCATAATCATGTATACAGCTGAGCCAACAACAAGGAGAGCGAGGACGACGCAGAGCGCGGTTCCCACTCGTTTCGCCCTGCTCATCCCGCTCTCCTTAGGTTTCGCAACGACTACCTAGACTGCCCTACAGGCTGTCAGGACTCCATACCAAAACTGGTTGCATTCAAAAGGGATCGAGGCGCTGCAGCGCACCTCAACAGCGCGCCCCTATCCTTCGAAAAGAACTTCATTGCTTTCTCCTTATAAAGAAACCGAAGCTTGTCGAGCGCTCAATATTAGAATACGGAAGATTTTGATTTTTAGCATCAGAAATTCTATAACGGTATTTTTTAGCACATATTTACGTAAAAATGCAAAGAATATTCTTCCTTTACCATTTGCTAGTGCTCTTATTTACATGAGTCGACAGTCCGGATACTTGTGACGCGCCACTGAGCTCAGACAAAAAAGGCGCCGCCGGCATAGACCGGCAGCGCCCCTGTAACGCATTACTTGTTGCGCGGATAGATGGAGATCGCTGCAAGCAGAAGGCTTCCATCTTCTCCGGCGGCTACTCGAAGCTCAGCTGCTCCAGGCGGTCGAACACCGTGTCGACGCGCGTAAGGAAGTCCCACGGATCGAAGATCTCATCGAGCTTCTCGGGGCTCACCGTGCACTCCGGATCGGCCTCCAGACGCTCGCGCAGGGTCGGGCCGTCCTGGGCGGCGTGCACGTCATCCCACACGGCCATCGAGTTGCGCTGCACGATCTTGTAGGCGTCCTCGCGCGTGATGCCGGTGTCGACCAGCGCCAGCAGGACCTTGGACGAAAAGATCAGGCCGCGCGTGAGGTTGAGGTTGGCCTGCATGCGCGCCGGATAGAGAATGAGCCCGTCCACAATGCGGATAAGGCAGGTGAGCATGTGGTCGAGCGCAATGAAGCTGTCGGCCTGCGCCACGCGCTCGGCGGAGCTGTGCGAGATGTCGCGCTCGTGCCACAGGGCCACGTTGTCGAAGGCCACCTGGGCATTGGCCTTCACCACGCGGCTGAGGCCGCAGACCTTCTCCAGCGTGATGGGATTACGCTTGTGCGGCATGGCCGAGCTGCCCTTCTGACCCTTGCGGAACGGCTCCTCGGCTTCAAGGGTGTCGGTCTTCTGCAGGTTGCGGATCTCGGTGGCGATGCGGTCGCAGGTTGCCGCCGTCGTGGCCAGCACCCCGGCGAGGTACGCGTGGTGATCGCGGGAGATGACCTGCGTGGACAGCGGATCGTGGGCCAGGCCCAGATGCTCGCACACGTACTCCTCGACAAAGGGGTCGATGGAGCTGTAGGTGCCCACCGCGCCAGAGATCGCGCCGAACGCCACGTTCTTGCGGGCGTCCAGCAGGCGGTCGAGGTCGCGCTTGAGCTCCCAGGCCCAGCTGCCGAACTTCATGCCGAACGTCATGGGCTCGGCGTGGATGCCGTGCGTGCGGCCCACGCACAGGGTGTTGCGCTCCTCGAAGGCGCGGCGGCGGCAGATCTCGCCGAGCTTGCGCACGTCCTCGATAATGATATCGGTGGCCTGAACGAGCTGGTAGCACAGGGCGGTGTCGCCCAGGTCGGAGCTGGTCATGCCATAGTGGACCCAGCGGCTGGGCTTGGGCTCGCCTGCGGGCACCTCGGCGTCGATATAGGAACCCATGTTGGTGAGGAACGCGATGACATCGTGGTTCGTGGTGGCCTCGATCTCATCCACCTCGGCCTTGTTGAAGGAGGCATGCGCGCGGATCCACGCGGCCTCTTCCTTGGTGATGCCGCATGTGCCGAGCTCGGCCTGGGCCTCGCAGGCGAGCACCTCGATCTCCTGCCAAACGGCGTACTTGTTCTCGAGCGAGAAGATGTGACCCATCTCCGGGCGGGTATAGCGGTCGATCATGGCGGCTCCTTTTTGAGTATTGGCACGCAGGGCATGCCCTCATTGTACTTGCACCGAGACAAGCCGGACACGGCAGCCATCGGACTCCGAAAAAGAACCTGCAGTTTGGGGACGGGGTCGTTTCGTTCGGCCGGCACATCCATCAAAATGGGGACGGGGTCGTTTCGTTCAGGGCGACGGCGCCACCGGCCCTGCGACTGCTGGCTGGCGCAGGCCACCGTCAACCTCGCCGTCGAAGTCGAAATGAACGTAACGGCGAGGTTTTATCAGCTCAGAGATATGCGTCACGATGACGCGCTGGCGTCGACCGAGACGTTATCGAATCTGCAGTCCTCGTTCTCCTTTTTCTAAAAGGATCCAAATGCCCAAACCAACATACAGTCAATTAGACCGGCAGCCGACTCAGCATCCCGACGACCGGCAGGCTTGCTACTTGAATGAAATGTAAGCTTCGTCTTCCCGCTGCTCCATAGCAAATCCCATGTTCTCTATCAGGTGTCTCATGACCGGATTTGCCGTCACATGAGGGCCAAGAAGTCCCATAACGCTGCTGATTAGGCTGTCGTACTCCTCCGAGGGGAGGAATCTCTCGATCCGCTTGAGCATCATAGCGAAATCGCATTCGTGGTGCGGTCCAACTCGAGTACAGTACAGTCTGTCATCATGAGCACAGCTGTTCCTGAACTTTACAAGATAGTCGATACTCACCCTCGCTTCCTTTGGATCGAAGTAGCCGAGGGAAGCATCTCCAACCCTTCCGGTCGCAACCGATATGTGCCTGCAAACACGAGACTTTTCCTCGGTTTTCATAAGGTTGAAGAAGTACTGCACGTTACCGAAAGTCAAGTCATTCACGAGCACCCACAGAGGCACTGACCCATGCTTTTCGCGATAGTGACGTATGAACTCACTCCTGCTTTGCGCTGCCCGAGATTGGAGGGTCGAGGTTAGTTTGACGAGGCTCTTCGCATAATCTTTGAGGCCAAAACATCGATATTCCTCTTCTGAAGCATACGAATCAAACCGCAGGTAGTCGTCGCTCATCCCATGTCGCTCGCTGAAGCAGTACGCACACGCCGTCTTAATGAGGGCCTCGACTCTGATGAGATAGTGAAACGTTGTTTCGCGAAGCGCCCTGTCGAACAAGAACAGCCGATAGATGTCGGAAAATGAGGTTCCCTCGACATATCTATCGTCCTTCACCTCAGCCGTTCTGCCGCGATCGATAAATGGATCTTTGTAACCATTGATGACTGAATAGTACCCTTCACGCATCAGAACCATTCGGGTCTTCCCATCGGTCCGCACCCCGCGCTTTTCCAGCAGCTTGATTTGATCGTCGATTGAAGTGAACGGTTTGTCCATACCGACCCCTTAAATGAGAAGAGCGGCCGCCCGCTCGGACAGCCGCTCCCTCCGCTGGGGCGGGAGACCCGTAGATGCATCCCGCCATAACCGCTGTCTTAACTATAGCGCATGCCGCTCGCCGTCAAAAACTTTTTACACGACTCGCCTCTCGACAGACTATCAAACGTTGATTTCCAACCTTAGCGAAACACTTCCAACACTCAGCGCGACATGTATCGC
>CABRIF010000108.1 GCA_902470925.1 uncultured Collinsella sp.
CCCAAACCCGCCGGCAGCCAAGACCAGACCCCAAGCCCCGCCAGCAGCCAAAACCCGCCAGCATCCAAGACCCAAACCCCAGCCCCGCCGTGCTACAGCGTCATGTTCGGGTCGGCATCGATATCCAGCGGCGCAAACTCACCGCGCTGGAACTTCTCGCGCGCCACCACCGCGATCATGGCGGCGTTGTCGGTGCACGCGTTCTGCGGCGGCACCGTCACGCGAATGCCCTGACGCCCCAGCTTCTCGACCATCATGCGCCTCAGATGCGGATTGGCAGCCACCCCGCCACCGATGCAGTATTCACGCGCGCCGGTCTCACGCAGGGCGTTCTTCGCCTTCTTATACTGCACATCGAACACCGCCGCCTCAAAGGACGCCGCCAGATCGTGCAGGTCGATCGTGCGGCCCGCCGCCGTTTCCTGCTCGATATACAGCGTCACGGCCGTCTTCAAGCCCGACAGCGAGAACCGGTAGTCGCCCCGGCTGTTGAGCGCGCGCGGGAACTCAATCGCCCGGGGATTCCCTGTCTCGGCCAGGCGCGAGATGATCGGACCGCCGGGATATCCCAGCCCCAGGGCCTTTGCCACCTTGTCGAACGCCTCGCCCACCGCATCGTCGAGCGTCTCGCCGAGCACCTCGTAATCACCCCACGCCCGCACATGCACGAGCATGGTGTGACCACCGGAAACCAGCGTGAAGATGAACGGCGGCTTCAGGTCGGGCGTCGTGAGCAGATTCGCGTACAGATGCCCCTCCAGATGGTTGACCGCGATGAGCGGCTTTCCGGCAGCGCACGCGAATCCCTTGGCAAACGCCACGCCCACCACGAGCGCGCCCACCAAACCGGGCCCTTGCGTCACGCCCACCGCCGCAAGCTCGCGCGGAGCCACCGCGCCGCCCGCAAGCCCCATCGAAGCTGCGGCCTCCTCAAGGGCGGCGTCCACCACGCCCACGATCACCTCGACATGCTTGCGCGAGGCGATCTCGGGCACCACGCCACCGAAACGCGCATGGAAGTCGATCTGGGTCGATACCTGGTTGGCCAGCATGGTACCCTGCGCATCGATTACGGCCACCGCCGTCTCGTCGCACGAGCTCTCGATGGCAAGCACCAGCTGACGGCGCTCAAGCTCGGCGCGCTCCGCCTCCGTGCGCTCGGGCTCGGGCAGCGGCCACGCGCGCGCCGCAGCGGCGGTAGGTTCCGGGGAGGCCGGGTCAACCGGCAGCACCAGCGGCAGGGACGCCTGCATCACCAGCGCATCCGCCCCCGGCCCGTAGTAGCCGCGGCGACGCCCCACCTCGGCGAAGCCCAGGCTCTCATAGAGCGCGATAGCGGCATCGTTGCCAACTTCGACCTCAAGCGTCGCGCTCGTGCACCCGAGCATCTGCGCGTCGTAGCTCACGTGGCCGAGCAGCTTGCGCGCCACGCCGCCGCGCCGATACGCCGGCGCCACCGCCACGTTCAAGATCTCAATCGCATGGTCTACAACCATGCCACCCACATAGCCGATCAGTTCGCCGTTGTCGTGTGCCACCCACCACGAGCGGGCAGCGGGGGCCTCGGGGTCAAGCTCGGCCAAAAACAGCGATGCGCTCCAGGGTTCATGGCCGGCGTCGGCAAACACCGTGCGCTCGAGCGCAGCCAGTGCCTCGGCATCGGCCGCGCCCATGGGACGAAACTGCAGATGACGGCCGGCCAGCTCATCGGCAACGCCGGTCACCGCCGTGTGCGCGCTCTCAGCCAGCCCCAGGCGCTTGCGCTCGTTTTCCTCCGCATCGGACAGGCGCGTGTACACCGGCAGCACGAGTGCCGGGTCGCCGCTCTCCATGGCCCCGTAGCGCTCGGGGCTTGCCGCAGCCAGCAGCAGGCTCTCGCCCGTAGGCCACCACAGCTCCCGCTCGAGCGCCCGGGCCATCAGCCCCGCCTCGTCGAGCAGCCTGCCATACCGCACCAGGCCATCGCCCGTGAGCTGCAGATCGGCCGCATCGGGACGCGCCGCCCACTCCTCGGCGGCAAGCGCCGCCTTCACCACGCGCTCGCGCTCGAACAGGCGCCGGGGACCCGCCTCGCCCACCTCATACAGCGCCGGATACACCTCGCCGCGCATCGCGTCGGCCACCACGCCCACCAAGCCGCGCGCACCGGAACGCCAGGCGCGCCAAGCCACGGCATCCAAGGTCGAAACGCCCTGCAGCATCACATTCGCGCCGCGCGCCAGGCCCTTGGCGGTGGAGATGCCGATGCGCACACCCGTGAACGACCCCGGGCCACGGCCCACCAGAAAGCCGCCCACATCCTCCATGCGCATGCCCGCGTCGGCGAGGACGTCCTCGACCGTTTGCACCAGCTCCACGTTCGCATGCCGCCGGCACATATGGTCACGGCTCGCCAGAACCTCGATACTGGCGCGCGAGGGCGTGCCGTCGAAGAACACCTCGGGCACCCACCAGCCCGCCGCGCAGGCAAGCATATCGGTCGACGCATCCATCGCCACGATTAACGTGCGAAATTCATTCAGCTTCATCGATTCCTCTTCCATTCGCGCTCAAGCGACACACGCCGCCGTGCCCCGGCACCGGCGCTAGCGTCCCGTCTCGGCAGCAACCGCCGCATCGATGGCGCGCGCCAGCTCCTCGGCACGCGCGCCGCGCGGCTCCAACCGGACCGTGCGCGCTTCCTCGTCTCCCGGCACGCGCGACAACAGCACCTGCAGGTAGGCGTCGCACAGCTCATCCTGAAACTGCTCACCCCACTCAAGCAGGCAGACGCCCTCGTACCCCAGCACGTCGAAGATGCCCGTGTCCTCAAGCTGCCAGGCATGCTCCAACCGATACAGATCGAAATGGAACAGCGGGAGCCGTCCGCCATCGTGGACCGCCATCAGGGCGAATGTAGGGCTCGTCACCGGATGCTCGTCGCCCAAACCGCGCGCCACGCCCTTCGTGAGATGGGTCTTGCCCACACCCAGACCGCCGGAAAGGATGAGCACGTCCCCTTCTTCCACACATCCCGCGATCAGCTCACCCAAGCGCACCGTATCCTCAACGTCGTTGCTGGAAAACAGCCCTGCGGCCGTACGCGTCAACGCCATATCACTCGCCTATCCGCGGAAGGGCATCGGAATGAGGAGCCGACGCAGGCGCATTTCCGTCAGAACCGGCAACGCCGCTCGCCGCCTCCCCGGGCACCGCGCCGGCAGGATGCTTGGCCAGGTACGTCCCGAGCATCTTGAAATCCTCCTCCAGCAGCTGCTGCCACGCGGGATTGCGCAGCGCCGCCGCCGGATGGAAGGTCGGCATCACGGTGAAGTGTCCCATCTGATGGAAGCGTCCCCGCAGCTTGGTGATACCGGTCTCGGTCTTCAAGACGAAATGGGTGGCGGGGTTGCCGAGCGTCACGATCACGTCGGGCCAGATGCTGCGGATCTGCTCGCGCAGATACGGCGAGCACGCCAGCACCTCATCGGCCTGCGGGTTGCGGTTTCCCGGCGGGCGGCATTTGAGCACGTTGGCGATGTAGATCTCCTCGCGCGCCAAGCCCGCGAGCCCCAGCACGCCGTTCAGGTTCTCACCCGCGCGGCCAACGAACGGCTCGCCCTGCAAGTCCTCATTTTTCCCGGGAGCCTCGCCCACGAACATCACGCGGGCACCTGGATTGCCCACGCCGAACACGATATTCGTGCGCGTTTGGCACAGCTGGCACCCACGGCAATCGCCCATCACCGAGCGAATCTCCTCGAGCGTCACCTCGCGGGGCTTCTGCCCGGAATGACCGGGGATGTGCATCACGCCCATAGCGCCTCCCTACAGATAAACCTTGTCCAGGCGCATGCCGAAATCGCATGCGACTTCGTAGTTGATCGTGCCGCGCAGCTGCGCCATCTCGTCCATCGTGATCTCGGCGTCACCATCGCGGCCCACGATCGTCATCAGATCGCCCACCTCGGCCTCAACAACCGGGCGCAGGCTCGTCTCGCTGATGGCGACCATGCACTGGTCCATGCAGATATTGCCCACCTGACGGATGCGCTCGCCGCCGAACAGCACCTCCATGCGATTGGACAGCGCGCGCGCCAGGCCATCCGCGTATCCGAGCGGCAGCGTGCAGATCTCAACCCGCGCGCGGGGGACGCGGTAGGTGTAGCCGTAGCCCACACCCTCGCCCATAGCCGGATACATCGTGTTCGTCACGCGGGCGCGCACACTCATAACCGGCTCCAACGGCAACGCCGATGCGGTGCGCGCGCACGGCTGCAGGCCGTAGAGCCCGATGCCCGCTCGTATCATGTCGAAATGCGAGCTCGTATCGAGGATGGAGGCCGGCGTGTTGTCGCAGTGCACGATGCCGCAGTCGAAGCCGGCGGCAACAAGCTCACCCACCGCCTCCTCGAAGCGTTTGCGCTGCAGCTGATAGTCCCAGCCGTCCGGCTCATCGGCCGTGGCAAAGTGAGTGAAGGTACCGTCGCAGAGCAAGCCGCGATGAAAATCGATCCCGCGACGGAACTCGAGCGCCTCGGTATAGCGCACGCCCACACGGTTCATGCCCGTATCGATCGCCATGTGGTACTTGCCCACGCGCCCCAGCTCGACCGCACGCTCACCGTAGGCAAGCGCGAATTCCGGCGTGAACACCGACGGCATGATGTCGAACTCGAGCAACGCGTCGATTGAGGTTGCCGGCGGCTCGCTGAGCACAAGGATCGGCAGGCGCTGACCAGCCTGACGCAGCTCGACGCCCTCCTTGACCGTCGCCACCGCGAACATATCGGCGCCGGCCGCATGCATGATCTTCGCGCACGCAGCCACACCATGGCCGTAGGCGTCGGCCTTGACCACACAGCACAGGCGCTTGCGAGCTCCCACCAGGCTTTTGAACGCACGCGTATTGCGACGCAGCGCGCCCGTATCGACCTCCACCCACGCCCAACGGTCCTGAGGCTCCTTCAGCATCGGCATGGCTAGTCCTCCACTCCGATTCCCGCATCCTTCAGCGCTTCATGCTCAACCATGCGCATCGCGTCGCCCATGCAGTCGATCAGATCGGTTGCGATGACGCTCATCTCGCCCATAAGGGAAGCCGCAGCGAA
The DNA here is from genome assembly GCA_902470925.1 of uncultured Collinsella sp. Lineage (GTDB taxonomy): Bacteria > Actinomycetota > Coriobacteriia > Coriobacteriales > Coriobacteriaceae > Collinsella. The sequence continues at coordinate 5,091 of CABRIF010000108.1, forward strand.
TCCGGTATAGGAATGCACGGCGACCGCATATGAGGCCAGCATCTCCCAACGGTCCACCTCACCATGGCTCATGGCCACGTTCGCCGCCATGATGCCGGCGAGCACGTCACCCGATCCGGCCGTCGCCAGCGACGCCGGCCCCGAGATCGGCAGCAGCACCTTCTCGACCCCCACGATGGCGGTCGTAGGGCCCTTTGCCACCACGATCATGTTGTCCGAGCCCGCCGCCCACAGAATCTTCTGAGAGGCTGTGATGGCGTCGCCCAGATTATCGACCGCCTCGTCACCCACCAAGCGCGAGAGCTCCCGGTAATGCGGGGTCAAGATAAGCGGGGCATCGCGCCGGTAGAATTCCGGCGTGCGATCGATGCCGTCGATGGACAGACGGCTCATGCAGTTCAGCGCGTCGGCATCCAGCACCAGCGGCACGTTGACGTTCAGCAGGTCGGTTACCACCTGCATGCCGCCCGATGCCGTCGTCATGCCCGGGCCGCACAGCACGCAGTCGAACTTCGCCGCAAGATCGCACACGGCCGAACTCGCCGCAGCGCCGAATGCGCCCCGCGTATCCGAGGGGATGCCCACCACGGGAACGGTCGGGATTGCCATGCGAATCAGATTCGCGCACGCATCGGGGGCCGCCACCGCCACATAGCCGGCACCAGCGCGTGCCGCCGCCTTGGCAGCCATCATGGCGGCGCCCGGATAGGACGCAGATCCGCCCACCACCAAAACCGAGCCGCGGCTGTATTTGTTCACATTTGCCGGCAGCTGGGGAACATAGTCGATCAAATCGGCCGGCTCGACGATATCCGCCGCATGATCGACGTCGTTGATAACCTCATCGAGTTGATCGTACAGCTCACCGCACACCAGCTCCCCGGTATACTCCGGACCGTCCGCGCTGTATAGACCAATCTTGGGCGCAATCATGGTTGCCGTCATGGTCGCGCGCACACACGGACCCTCGGCAACGCCCGTCTCGGCATTGAGGCCCGAAGGCACGTCCACCGAGATGACCGGCGTATCGAGTTCGTTGAGCGCAGGGATCCAGATCGAGAACGGCGGACGGACCGAGCCGGAAAAACCCGTCCCCAAAATGGCGTCGATAACCACGTCGGCCTTTTCAAGCAGCGGAATCAGCTCGTCGCGAGAAGGACCCACGACCACATTCACGTCACGCCCCGCCGTTCGACGCGCCACGTGGCGCGCAAGGGAGCTTTTAATCTCGTTGGGCTCGATCGGGGTCACCACGTCAACGGTGATACCGGCATGCTGCAGGATGTCCGCCGCAACCCAACCGTCACCGCCGTTGTTTCCAAAACCTGTCAGAACAGCCACACGTTTGGGCTCCATGCGCTGGGCAACCTGGGCGGCAAACTCACCAGCCAGCTCCATCAGCTCTGCCTTCGAGGTTCCAGCCTTCTCGATGATATTTTCAAGTCGAACGACTTCTTCAGTGCTCAGAACAGGCTTCATCTACGCTCCCCTGCTCAAGAACCGGCGAAAGACCGGTCGTAGAAACCAATTCATCATCCTGCGCGCGCTCGAGCTCATCGAGCAAGGCACGCGCCTCACGAAACGACTGTGCGATGACCGCCTTCTCGTCACGCTTCTCGACCTTTGGCTTGGGCCGTGCATCCTCCGTGATCGCCATGGCATTGGCAACGGCCAAATCCGACGTGAAGGAAAGGGAGAGGGCAACCTCAACGATGCCCAGCTGCTGGGCAATACGAGCCGCCGCACCGACAAGCACCGCTTTGGGACGACCGCTCGCGTCACGTGAAACCGAGACATCACGACGCCCCACGCCCTGGGAAAAACCCGTACCGAGCGCTTTCAAAACCGCCTCGCGCGCAGCGAAGCGACATGCATAATGCGCAGCCGGTCGCGCAGCGGCATCGCAGTAGGCACGCTCCTCGTCGGTAAACATGCGAGCAGAAAAGCTCGGCGTCTTCTCTAAGATGCGCTCCATGCGAGCGATCTCGACGATATCGACTCCAATTCCAGCTTCGGCCATCCGCACCTCCCTGCACAGCACATAGGTTCATCTATTGTATCCGCTCGCCCGCCCGCGCACGGAAAGCGCACGCAGTGAGGGATGGACGCATCGCTGGCGTTTGCCTTGATCCCTCAGTGCGACCCTCGCTGGATCGGTCCGATCGCATAGCGTTAAGCATGAGAAATGACGGCTATGGACATGAATGCCGCCCCTACGGCCATCGGTGACGAAATGTAGCGAGAAAAGGCGAGCCGCAGTCCGAGAAAGGCGCCGCAAACGCGAAAGAAGTGAAATGCCTAATCGAATTAGATCAGAGAAGACGGAGCCACATCCGCAACTCAACGCAGAAAAGGCCCCAAGGGCCTTTGAAATGTAAAACACGAATGGACAAGGCTGGGCTCCGAGACGCCCGGCCGATGGACGCGGGACCGCCTCAGAGCGCCTAGGCGAAACGGGGCCGCGTCCCGTGCGCGACGAGGAAGGGCCGTCCGGGGTCCCCACGAGACGCGCAGGGGAGCGCGCATCCCCCTAGATGGCGGAAGGGCCCGCAGGCCCCCGAAAATGCGAAAGGGACCGGCTGGACCCCCCGAAATAGCAGAGGGGGCCCCGAAGGGCCCCTCGACGCGCCCCCTTGACGGGGGAGCCGTCCACCGGTCAGCGGCGCCC
>CABRIF010000109.1 GCA_902470925.1 uncultured Collinsella sp.
GCAGGCGCGGCGGGCGCGGCGGGCGCCGAGTCCGCGGCCCGCGCCGCTGAAGCGGCCGAGGCGCCGGCCGATGCGGCGGCTTCCGCAGCCGCGGGAACGCCCCCGTGCGCAGCAGCATCCCCCACCAGGCGCATCAGCTCGCGCATATAGGCGGCCTTGCGCGCCGCAGGGCCCGCCACCTCGAGAAACGAGGGAGATGCGGCAGCGCCTCCGCGCGGGGCGGCAGACGCCGCCAGCTCGGCCCGCTCGCACGCAACGCCCATGCCCCCAAACGCCTCCGCGACCGCGGGCGCGAACGCCTCCTGACCGGCACCGAGCAGGACGCCGACCCGACCGCCCGCCTCGGCGATCGCGCCCAGGAGCCGCAGGGTCGAGGCGGGAAGCCGCCAGATGTCGCGCAGCAGCACGCACCGGGCGCAGGCCGGCAGCCCCTCGACACATCGACGCGCCGCATACTCGGCGGCCTCCGCCTCCTCGACAAGGCCCAGCCGCTCCGTGCGCCGCCGATAGGTTGCCAGCAGCTGCAGCACCGTTTGCTCCACCGGGCTTGCGCCCACGGCATCGCAAGCCGCCGGAAGCAGGTCCTGCGCCATGAGCGCCAGCATGCGCGCCGTGCCCGGGGTACTGCGCAAACCGGACAGGCCGGCGCCCTGGGCATCCTCGAGCACCTGCGCCATCAGCAGGCGGCGCTCCATGCCGGAAATCAGGCGGCGACCATCCCCCAGCAGCGCCCACAGGCCCGCAACCCAGTGGGAAACCGCCAGCACCTCGGCACCGACGCCCACTCCGGCCTCTGCCAACGTGCGACGGTGCATGCCGCATGCAGATGACGGGGCGAGCAAGACGGCGCGCCCGGCGGCGGCCGCCTGTGCCAACAGCTCGACCTCCGGCTTCTCAAGGGACGCACCGGCTGCGGTGCTATATATGGTCATCGGCATACGCGTTCGCCCTCTCCGTGGCCCGTCTCCGTGTTCTCGCTTGCATCTATCCTACCTGCCCGCGCAGACACGTTTTTCCCAGAACGGCGGAGACCGGACGAACACCATGCGGCGGCGCCCCGGTGCCGCAGGTCGCTCGGAATCAAACCATCATCAGATTGTTGCTTTTCGACAGCTCATGCCACAAAACGGCGAGCACGCGGCAGCCGGCCCACAGGGCAAGACGACCATCCGCCGCGGGCGTCCGCGCGCACCGTCGCCCGCGCGCCCCGCCTCTCCGCTAGCGCGACCCCTCGAGCTTCTCCAGAACGCGACGGTATCCGCCGTATTCGCCGTTCAGGGCCTTGGAGACGCGGCTCACCGTGGTGGACGAGGCGCCGGTGCGCGCCTGCACCTCAACGTAGGGCTCGCCCTCGTCAAGATAGCGCGCCACCTGCAGGCGCTGGGCAAAATCGCAGATCTCGCGCGGAGTGCACAGGTCGGTGAGGAACGCCCGCACATCATCGGCATCCTCCAGCAACAGACAGGCCTCCACCAGCTGCTCGACATCCGCACGCTCGAACATCTTCTCGATATTCATGTCCATCGCCATCCTATCGCCTCCCCGCTCCGCGGGTCCGTCTATGCATTGCGCAACGCCCTCTTGAGCGCTTTGCCGCAGCAGAGTGTAGCACACTGTCGCGCTAAAGTATCTAGGGCCCCATCAGGCGCTTCACCGTTTTGCCATGAACCCATCGGGCACGGCCGCACCACCGGCGCCAGGAACCGAGCGATGCAGCTCCGACCCGCCTGCCGAGGCGGCTGCCGCTGTCGCCGCACCACCCGCCCCGCAAGGCGCCCGGCTGCGGTGCCCGCCGGGCGAAACCGGCGGCGGCGCGGCGGCATGCGGCGCAGAACGCGGCCCTCGCAGCCGCTTCACGCGCGGGACGTGCGCGACACCCTGCCCGCAAGCCCTGTGGTCCAGCGCACCGCGCCGGCGCTGTCCACCACCACCGCCTCGACACCCGGCAGCGATTCGACAAACGCCAACGCGCCCGCCGATCCCATCATGAGCGCGGCAGTTGAGTACCCATCGCCGTCCAGCGAGCGAGCCGCCACGATCGACACGCTCGCGGCATCGGTGCGGACGGGCATGCCGTCGCGCGGGTCGAGGATGTGATGGAAGATCCGTCCCCCGCGCGTGAAGCGCCGCTCGTGCAGCCCGCTGGTCACCACCGTACCGTCGACCAGCTCGACGACCGCGCAGGTACGCCGAGGGTCATGCGGATCCACGATGCCGATCCGCCACGGCGCCGGCGCGCCCGCGGACGCCCCCGTTGCACGCATCGGCGTTTCAGGCTTGCCTCCGCCCACCAGCACGTTGCCGCCCAGGTTGAACGCGAAGCGGCTCACGCCGTGGCGGCGGCACAGACGCGCCAGGTCGTCGGCGATATAGCCCTTCGCGATGCCGCCCAAATCGAGCACGCAATCCGGATCGTCGATGGCGAGCGTGGGGCGCGCGGCGGCCAATGCGGGCCAACCGTCCACATGCACGTGGTCCATACCCACATGCGCGCAGGCCCGGGCGAGCTCCAGGCGGCTGGGGACCCGCCCCCGTTTGAAGTCCCACAGACCCGTGACCCCGCCCATGGTCACATCGAACCGTCCGCCGCTGCGCGCGCAATAGCCGGCAGCCAGATGCACCAACTCGGCGGTCTCGGGCTGCACGGCAACGGGCCGCGGCGCGGCCGCATGCGCTCGCGCGATGTCCGAGTCGGGGCGCGTACGGGAGAGATGGCGCTCGAAGTAGGCGCAGCGCTCGGCGCAGGCCAGCAGCGCATCATCGAGCTGTCGGGGATCGCAAGCGGCGCGGGCGCCCACCGACGCCGAGCTCGCCCCGTCGCCCGGGCATGCGCCACGCGGGCACGCATCGCCCGGGTACGCATGGAGCGCCACCTCCGTATCGAACGCCTCGAAGCGCAGCATGCGACCGCCAGCAGCATCGTCTGCGACCCGCAGCGCATGGGCACCGGCGGCGCCGTCCTCGGCCGGCGACATGTACCCGCTCATCGTCGGCATCCCCCGCAGCGCAGATGCCGCCGGGGCGATTCGGGTAAAATGGTGCGACCATGCACCCTGCATGCACCGCGCGCATCCAGCCGCTGGATGCCGGCGCACGGGCGGTGCGCATAGAAAGGATTCTCCATGCGGTTTCTACTCAACTGGATCGTCACCTCGATCGCGATCGCCATCGCCACGTTCATCGTTCCGGGCATCGAGCCGTTCGGAACCACCGAGGCGTGGATTAGCTTTGCGGGCGTGGGGCTATTCCTGGGCTTGGTGAATTCGGTCGTCAAGCCGCTCATCACCATGATCTCCCTGCCGCTGACCTGCCTGACCCTCGGTGTGTTCCAGCTGGTGGTCAACAGCTTCATGCTGGAGCTGGCGAGCTGGCTGTCGGTCAACCTGCTGGGTACCGGCATTGCCATCCACGGCTTCTTCCCGGCCTTCATGGGCGCGATCCTCATCAGCGTCCTGTGCTCGATCCTGGGCACCGTCACCCAGGACTAGCCGCGGGCACCAACCGCGGACGGGCGCGCAATGGGCGGGCAGGCGGGCGTGCGAACGCCGTTGCTGGCGCGAGCGGGCGCCGGGGGCCTTACTACCGCGTTCGGACGCCGGTATCATTGCCGTCACGGGACGCCTGAACGCCCGTTGCTGCCACGGGTGCCCGAAAGCCGTTGCTGCCACGGGCGGGCGTGCGGCGCACGAGCGCCTGAACGCCGTTGCTGCGGCGGCATGGAAGCGCAGCCGCAGCAACGTTGCCGAAAACCACTCGAATGAAACGCCTCTAGATCACGTAATCGAAATCCGACTCGCGCGGCGCGTTCGCCAAATCGGCGATGGTGACGCTGTCCAGGTACTCGGAGATGATGCGGTCGAGCTCCATCCACATGCCGATCGTCGAGCACTCCGACGCGCGGCCGCGGCCCTCGCATCCCTTGTCCAAACAGGCGACGGGCGCCAGGCTCCCCTCGGTCAGACGCAGCACGTGCCCCACCGTGATCTGGTCCGCATCGCCGTTCAACCGGTAGCCGCCGCCCTTGCCGCGCATGCCCGTCAGCACGCCGTTGCGCACCAAGGTTGCCAGGATGTTCTCGAGATACTTCTCCGAAATATCCTGGCGGTCGGCGATCTCCTTCAGCGGAATGCGGCCGTTGGCCTGGTGCTCAGCCAGATCAACAAGAACACGCAAGGCGTAGCGCCCTTTCGTTGACACCAACATGGTATCTGCCCCTTTCATACTGCTCTCGGGTTAGAGGATAGCAGATAAACCTCCTGCAAAACGATTTTTCTCAAAATCCTATTGACAAGATAGGGTTAGATGTCCTAATCTCCAAGGCAATATTTACATATATACCCTTTGTGTTTGTATGTAAATCAAAGGCACTGGACAGTCGTGCAAGTATACCCTGTCGCGCGCACAGAAAGGACCGCCATGAGCGCCATCTACACCTCTATCGACCAACTCGTCGGCAATACGCCCCTGCTCGAACTCACCCATATTGAACGCGAGCGCAACCTGCAAGCGCGCGTTCTCGTGAAGCTCGAGTATTTCAACCCCGCGGGGTCCGTCAAGGACCGCGTAGCGCGCAGCATGCTCGACCGCGCCGAGGACGAAGGCATCATCGCGCCGAACGCCGGCTACACCATCATCGAGCCTACCAGCGGAAACACTGGCGTGGGCCTCGCCTCCATGGCCACGGCACGCGGCTACCGGGTCGTCATCACCATGCCTGAGACCATGAGCATGGAGCGTCGCCTGCTCATGGGCGCCTACGGAGCCGAGCTGGTCCTCACCCCGGGCGCCGAGGGCATGAAGGGCGCCATCGCGCGCGCTCAGCAGCTGGCGGCCGAGACGCCCAAGAGCTGGGTGGCCGGCCAGTTCTCGAACCCGGCGAACCCCGCCGCCCACGAGCAGACCACCGGCCCCGAGATCTGGCGCGACACCGACGGCGCCGTCGACATCTTCGTGGCGGGCGTGGGCACCGGCGGCACCGTCACGGGTGTGGGCCACTACCTGAAGAGCAAGAAGCCCGAGGTCCGCGTGGTGGCGGTGGAGCCGGCCGCCTCGCCGGTGCTTTCCGAGGGGCACGCCGGCCCGCATAAGATCCAGGGCATCGGCGCCGGCTTTGTCCCCGACGTGCTCGACACCCACGTCTACGACGAGGTCATGACGGTCGCCAACGAGGACGCCTTCTCCACCGGGCGCCTGGTTGGGCACCGCGAGGGCGTGCTGGTGGGCATCTCGTCGGGCGCGGCGGTGTGGGCGGCGCTCGAGCTGGCCGCCAAGCCTGAGAACAAGGGCAAGACCATCGTGGCGCTGCTGGCCGACACCGGCGAGCGTTACCTGTCCACCCCGCTGTTCAGCGAGTAGAATAGACAGCCGCACACAAGGCCGCCCCGTGTTTCGACAGGCGCGGGGCACTGTCCGCACGGGCGGGGCTGGCAGACGGCCCCGCCCTCGTTCGCATAAGGAGAAGCGGTGGCGAGAAAGCGCGTACTGGTTGCCATGAGCGGCGGCGTCGATTCAAGCGTCACCGCCTACGTGCTCCAGCAGCAGGGATACGAATGCATCGGGGCGACCATGCGCCTCACGTGCAGCCGCACCTTCGGCGACGACACCGAGCGTTCCTGCTGCTCGCTGGCCGACCTGGAGGACGCCGAGGCCGTCTGCGCGCGGCTGGGCATCCCCTGGCAAGCCATCGACTTCCGCGAGACGTTCTCGCGTGCGGTCATCGACAAGTTCGTCAGCACCTATGAGCAGGGGCGCACCCCCAACCCTTGCATCGACTGCAACCGCTACCTCAAGTTCGGCGCGCTGCTCGACCGGGCGCGCGAGGTGGGCTGCGACTTCGTGGCAACCGGGCACTACGCGCGCGTGAGCACCTTGGACCGTGTGCTTGCCGAAACGGCAGGGGTCGGCCGCGGGAGCATCGGCGGGGACACTGGCAAAGGCATCGATGCAGACGCCGGCGGTGTCATCGATACGGCGCGCTCTATTGCGGGGGTTGCGCCATGCGGCGACGCGGCGGGTGCGGCGGCGGGCGGTCCCGCCGATGGCGGACGTCCATCAAGCGGCATGCAGCCGCAGGTCCCCGCGCACCCAATGGACAACCGCGACCGCGCCGCCGAGCGGGCCGTACTGCGGCGCATCGCCGAGCTGGCGGGCGGTCCGGTGCGGACGCTTTCGCTCGGAGTGGACCCTGCCAAAGACCAAAGCTACGTGCTCTACGCGCTCACGCAGGAGCGCTTGGCGCACACGCTGCTGCCGCTCGGCGGGCTCGTCAAGGAGCGTGACGTGCGAAAGATCGCCCGCGAACAGGGCTTTTCGAATGCCGCGAAACGCGACAGCCAGGGCATCTGCTTCGTACCCGACGGCGATTTCGCCCGCTACATCGAGGAGCGACGCGGGCACGCACTGCCGACGGGCAATATCGTGGATGCGCACGGGCGAGTGCTTGGAACGCACCGGGGCGCCATCCGCTACACCGTCGGGCAGCGCAAGGGCCTGGGCGTGGCGTGCGCGCACCCCGTCTACGTCACCGGCATCGATGCGCGGGCGAACACCGTCACCCTGGGCGAAAACGACGAGCTCATGGCATCCGCCCTCATTGCCGATGACTGGATCTGGAGCGCGCCGGCATCTGCCATGGAGGCGCTGCTCGACGAGGCTGGCGACGCGGGCGTGCCGGCGAGCGCCAAGATCCGCTACCACCACCCCAGCCATGCGTGCCGCATGTATCGCGCGGAGAACGGGATACGACTCGTGTTCGCCGCGCCCGAGCGCGCGATCGCGCCGGGCCAGGCGGTGGTGGTCTACGCTCTCGATACGGTTCTGGGCGGCGGCACTGTGCGCGAGGTGCCGCGGGGATAGAGATCGGGTCCGGGGCAACCGCACGGGCGCCGAGCCGGGGACGCGCGGACAGACGCGGGCGCCCACCGATGTTCGAACCGGGGCGTCTCCACGCGCGACCCCAAGCGCATGGGCCGAGGCGCTTCCACACGCGACCTCAGGCGCATGGGCCGAGGCGACACCGCGCGCGATACCCGCAAGAGCTGCCGCGACGATGTCACCCGTACCTCCAGGCATGCGAGCCGCGGCGCTTTCATGCGCGAGCCCGCAAGAGCTGCCGCAACGATGTCGCGCACACCGCGAGCGCGTGGGCTGAAGCGTTTCCACGCACATCCCCAAGCGTTTGGGCCGCGTTGCCCAGCGTGCGACGCCCCGAACATGCGAGGCGCGGTCGCCTCGTGCATCGCTTTCCCCGTACACAGGCCTCTACGGCGCAGCGCACAGCCCCCAACAGGACCTCAAATGCACATAGATTCACAAAGTAGCATATTTGTTATTAAGTACTTGTAACTGTGTATACGGTTTGAAATGGCCCGAGCGCCCATGGTCGCAAATGCCATCTAATGGGTGTTTCGTCGCTGCGAACCCGCATGCATGCAGCACCGTCAAACCCTTCCGGAGGCGAGATGAGCCCCGAAACGCACCGCGAGCGGCTCCAACACGATGAAAATCGGGTAAACGACGGGCCAAGTGAGCCCACCGGACGACATCGGTGCCGATGAAGGCCTACTCAGTCCCATGCAAACACCCATTAGATGCCATTTGCGACCACATCCTACAGCCTATCTTTATTATCTAACGCCCTAATCTGTTTACCGAGTCGGAATGTTGGATATTTTATTTGAATATCACATATCTTTGTATCTGTCT
>CABRIF010000110.1 GCA_902470925.1 uncultured Collinsella sp.
AGGCGCCGCTAACGGAAAGCTGACAGCAAGCAGGAAACGCTGCTTGAAAACTGCGCGTGGGCGCCCCGGTACACGAGGGGCGCCCACGCGCATATGTATGAGTGCCACACCGCGCTCCGTTATAAGACGCTCAGCTGCCCAGCGGACGTCCCATAAACTGGCGAAATCCTGGGAGATTCACAAGCTATCCACCGTTTACCTGCGATGCGATACGCCCGAAGGCGTGTATTGTAGAAGAGTTATTGACACGATGCCGCAAGGCGGCGTACTATTCTCCTGCTTGCGAACGAGAAGCGGCAAAAACCGCCCCTTGTTTGCAGGTATTGACAGACTGGGGATGTGGCACAGCGGCAACTGCGGCGGACTGTAAATCCGCTCCCTCTGGGTTCATAGGTTCGAGTCCTATCATCCCCACCAGTCAGGCCTGTATAGCTCAGTCGGTAGAGCACTTCGTTGGTAACGAAGAGGTCACCAGTTCAAGTCTGGTTGCAGGCTCCACTTTGGCGGTGTAGCTCAGTTGGTCAGAGCGCACGGTTCATACCCGTGTTGTCACTGGTTCGAATCCAGTCACCGCTACCAGGTAACTAAGGCGGCTTCCCTTGGCAACAAGGGGGCCGCTTAGAGTTAAGGAAGGCGTAGCCCCAAACGGGGGCGACCTTAAGGAGGAGGGCTTCATGGCCAAGGAAAAGTTCGAGCGCACCAAGCCGCATGTTAACATCGGCACCATCGGTCACGTTGACCATGGCAAGACGACCCTGACGGCAGCCATCACCAAGGTTCTCTCCGAGACCGAGGGCTGCAAGGCCGACTTCACCGCGTTCGAGAACATCGACAAGGCTCCCGAGGAGCGCGAGCGTGGTATTACGATCTCCGTCGCCCACGTTGAGTACGAGACGGCCAACCGCCACTACGCTCACGTTGACTGCCCCGGCCACGCCGACTACGTCAAGAACATGATCTCCGGTGCTGCCCAGATGGACGGCGCTATCCTGGTCATCGCCGCCACCGACGGCCCGATGGCTCAGACCCGCGAGCACATTCTGCTCGCCCGTCAGGTCGGCGTTCCCTACATCGTCGTCTTCCTGAACAAGTGCGACATGGTCGACGATGACGAGCTCATCGACCTCGTCGAGATGGAGACCCGTGACCTGCTCTCCGAGTACGACTTCCCGGGCGACGACCTGCCGATCATCCGCGGTTCCGCTCTGGGCGCCCTCAACGGCGAGGCCAAGTGGATGGACGCCATCCGCGAGCTCATGGCTGCCGTCGACGAGTACATCCCGACCCCGGAGCGCGACAACGAGAAGCCGTTCCTGATGGCTGTCGAGGACGTCATGACCATCTCCGGTCGTGGTACCGTTGCTACCGGTCGTGTCGAGCGCGGCGAGCTCAAGCTCAACGACCAGGTCGAGATCGTCGGCATCAAGGAGACCGCTTCCTCCGTTGCCACCGGTATCGAGATGTTCCGTAAGTCCATGGACTTCTGCGAGGCTGGCGACAACGTCGGTATCCTGCTCCGTGGCGTGAAGCGTGAGGACATCGAGCGCGGCCAGGTTCTGTGCAAGCCGGGTTCCGTTACCCCGCACACCCAGTTCACCGGCGAGATCTACGTTCTCACCAAGGAGGAGGGCGGCCGTCACACCCCGTTCTTCAACGGCTACCGTCCGCAGTTCTACTTCCGTACCACTGACGTGACCGGCTCCGTCAAGCTGCCCGAGGGCACCGAGATGGCCATGCCTGGTGACCACGTCACCATCGAGGGCGAGCTCATTCACCCGATCGCCATGGAGGAGGGCCTGCGCTTCGCTATCCGCGAGGGTGGTCACACCGTTGGTTCGGGCATCGTCTCCACCATCATCAAGTAACAAACCGTTTATCGGTTGCTTGTAGAACCCGGTACCTTTCGGGGTACCGGGTTCTTTTCCGGCTGTTCTCGCAACAGGCTGGCGGTTTGCATTGTCGTGCGTGCGCTGTAGATGTGGAACGAATCTGCAGAATAGGCACGGCAATACAGCCGGCATTGACAGGATACGAAGCGACATGCTATCGTAAACGACCGTGCCCGCACATGGGCGGTCAATGGAGGTTTCAGTTCACATGCGCACTATGGTTACCCTGGCTTGCACCGAGTGCAAGCGTCGTAATTACAACACGACGAAGAACAAGGCAAACATGCCTGATCGTATGGAGATCAAGAAGTATTGCCCTTGGTGCCATAAGCACACCGTTCACAAAGAGACCCGTTAGTCTCTTGTATATACGCCAGTAGTTCAATTGGTAGAGCATCGGTCTCCAAAACCGAGTGTTGAGGGTTCGAGTCCTTCCTGGCGTGCCAGTCTTTTATCCGTAAGCCTCCTCGCGAGGCTTACGGTTTCTACGTTAAGCGCATAGCGCGGAGGTAAGGTCAATGGCCAACAAGAAGAGCAGCAAGAAGAAGGCCGCTGAGGTCAGCGAGTCCAAGGCCGCTCCTGTGGCGGCTTCCAAAGCCCCGACCAAGAAGGCCGTTGCCGCCAAGCAGGCGCCCAAGCCGGCCAAGAAGGCTTCTAAGAGCAAGTCTGAGAAGCCCGGTTTCTTCGCTCGCACGAAGTCGTACTTCACCTCGGTTCGCTCCGAGATGAAGCGCGTGGTGTGGCCGAGCAAAAAGGACCTGCTGAACTACTCCGTTGCCGTGTGCGTCTCGCTGATTGTCGTAGGCGTTGTCATCGCCCTCCTCGATGCTGTGATCGGTCAGGGCCTGGTGCTCTTCGCCGGTCTGAGGGGGTAGCAGATGTCCAAGCGTTGGTACGTTGTCCACACCTATTCGGGATATGAGAACCGCGTGAAGTCCGATCTCGAGCATCGCATCGAGACCATGGGCATGCAGGACCGTATCTTCGATATTCAGATCCCCACCGAGCGTGTTACCGAGATCAAAGAGGGCGGTAAGCGCGATACCAAGGATTCCAAGATCTTCCCGGGCTATGTGCTCGTTCGCATGGAGATGGACGATGACTCTTGGACCTGCGTGCGCAACACCCCCGGCGTCACCGGTTTCCTCGGCGGCAACGGCAACAAGCCCGCTCCGCTCTCGCGCGATGAGTTTAACAAGATGATGCGCAAGAGCGATCCGTCGGGCGCGCCCAAGCGTACCGCTGTCAACATCGAGGTCGGCACCATGGTCCGCGTAACCTCCGGCCCGCTAGCCGATTTCGATGGCGAGGTATCCGAGGTCAACGCCGAGGCCGGCAAGATCAAGGTCTCCCTCATAATCTTCGGTCGCGAGACCCCGGTCGAGCTCACGTTCGACCAGATCGCCGTTATCTCCTAGCGGCTCCTTTGGTTTCCCGCGCTGCTCGTTTCGCTGCAGACCGCTCATCTGCTGCGTGCTTCTAGCGTGCCCGCGCTGGTCACATAGTTTCACGTGATTGCGTTTAGGAAGGTTCGACATGGCTGAGAAGAAAATCGCCACCGTCATCAAGCTTCAGATTCCGGCCGGTCAGGCCAACCCGGCTCCTCCGGTGGGTCCTGCCCTCGGTGCCGCCCAGGTCAACATCATGCAGTTCTGCCAGGCGTTCAACGCCGCTACGCAGGACAAGATGGGCGACATCATCCCCGTGGTCATCTCCGTCTACGAGGACCGTTCGTTCGACTTCGTCACCAAGACCCCGCCGGCGGCTCACCTCATCAAGAAGGAGCTCAAGCTGAAGAGCGGTTCCGCCGTTCCGCAGCGTGACAAGGTTGGCGAGCTCTCCCAGGAGCAGCTCACCAAGATCGCCGAGATCAAGATGCCCGACCTCAACGCGAACGACATCGATGCCGCCAATAAGATCGTGGCCGGCACCGCTCGTTCCATGGGCGTCACCATCGCCGAGTAGCTCGCTCGTCGGTATTTGTTTGTAACCCGCGCATTCTGCGCGATCGATGTGGGAGGGCATGTGCCCGTTGGTACCACAGGAGGTGTTCACTATGGCACAGAAGCATGGTAAGAATTTCCGCGCCGCGGCCGCCAAGGTTGATTCCGCGAAGCTGTATGCGCCCGTTGAGGCTCTGAAGCTCGTGAAGGAGATCTCCGTCGCCAAGTTCGACGAGACCGTTGAGGTTCACTTCCGCCTGGGCGTTGACACCCGCAAGGCCGATCAGAACATTCGCGGTTCCATCTCTCTGCCCCACGGCACCGGCAAGACCGTTCGCGTTGCCGTGTTCGCTGAGGGTGCTCAGGCCGAGCAGGCTCAGGAGGCCGGTGCCGACATCGTTGGTTCCGACGATCTGATCGCCGCCATCCAGAACGGCGAGATCAACTTCGACGCCGCCATCGCCACCCCGATGATGATGGCCAAGGTCGGCCGCATCGGTAAGATCCTCGGCCCCCGCGGTCTCATGCCGAACCCCAAGCTCGGCACCGTGACCATGGAGGTCGCCAAGATGGTCTCCGAGCTCAAGGCCGGTCGTGTGGAGTACCGTGCTGACCGTTACGGCATCTGCCACGTGCCGCTGGGTCGCGTGTCCTTCGACATCGAGAAGCTCGTTGAGAACTATGGCGCGCTCTACACCGAGATCCTCCGCGTGAAGCCCTCCTCCGCGAAGGGTAAGTACGTCAAGAGCGTTTCCGTCTCTTCCACGATGGGCCCCGGCGTCAAGGTCGATGCTGCCATCCAGCGCAACTTCATGGAGGCCTAAGGTCTTCTTACAGCATCCAAGTTGCTGAGCACCCGGTTCGCACGCGCGAGCCGGGTGTTTTTGTATGTACCGATTGAGCGGCTGTTGATCACGAAAATGGGATGCAGAGGCTATTCTCAATCGAATAGTATATCGACACACATAGTACTGTGTGATAGAGTAATCTCGTCAGCAACCAAGGGGAGGTGACCCATGGCAGCACGGGATGCCGTCAGCGACTTGATACGTGGCAACATCGATGCGATCATCCTCTGCACGCTTTCGACGTCGGACAGCTACGGCTACGAGATCTTGAAGGAGATCGCGAGCACGAGCCGCGGGGAGTACGAGATGAAGGAGCCCTCGCTCTACACGAGCCTCAAGCGTCTGGAGCGCGCGGGGTTCGTGGAGAGCTACTGGGGGAGCGAGACGCAAGGGGCTCGCCGCAAGTACTACCGCATCACCCCGACGGGCTCAAGCGAGCTTGCGGAGGCGACGGACCGATGGGTGCATGTGCGTCGCATTATCGACCGTCTATTGAAGCAGGAAGGGGAAGCGCAATGAACGAGCTGCGCATGTACGTTGAGCTCCTGTTCGAGGGCAAGGTCCTCACGGCCGATGCGATCGAGCTGAAAGAGGAGATTTACGGCAATCTGGTTGCCCGGTATGAGGACCTCCTTGCCGAGGGTGTTTCTGAGGCCGAGGCACTGCGCCGGACGAAGGAGAGCATGACGAGCATCGACGATGTGCTCGAGGAACCTGTGTCGATGGCGGGCAGTGCCGAGCAGGCGCTTTCGGTGGATAGTGCGTCCGGGAAGCGTGATGCGGCTGGCACCGCGGCTGGCGCTGCCGACACCGCGGCTGACGCGGCTGCTGCTCACGAGGGCGTTGCGGCATCTGCGGTGACGGATGCTGCGCGGGCCGGTGCGAGCGGCGCGGCTTCCGCGGCACCCGTTGGCGTAGTTTCTCGTGAGGATGGGGCGACGGCCGTGGTTCCTGATGGCGCGGTCCTGCGCGATGGCGGGATGACAGCTCCGATCGCGGACGGAGCGCGCTGGCACGGGGATGGAGACGCCGCTGGCACTTCCGATGGCGCTACGGTGCGTGAGAACGGCGCGGCTTCCGCGGTCTCCGGGAGCCCGGTGGCCCCCTCATCGCGCCGTGCGCCCACGGGGCTCAGCAAGACGACGAAGATCGTCGTCGCGGTGTTGGTGGGTCTGCTGTGTCTCGGCGGCCTGGGAATGTGGGTGTTCGTTGAGCTGTTCGGCATCGATGAGGCGGTTGAGTCGCGCGTCGAAGCCGTGGAGGACCGTGTTGAGGATAAGGTGACCGGCGCAGTTGAAGGCGTTCTTGGTTCGGTGGGAAACGATGCCTCCGCTGAGCTCGGCCAGAGCATTCTCGCTGTCGATCCGGCAGTGCTCGCGGGCTATGTGGGCTTGTCGGTTGCCGATGCTAACCAGCTGACGGGCCTGATTGCCGCATTGCCGCTTGGAGCGGATTACGCACAATCCGTCACAGGCAGCGCGGCGGGCGATACGGTGTCGTTCGAGTTGACGAATATCCCGGATGCACTGGACGACGATGCGGTCGAGCGCGTGCTGGCCTTTGACGCGATGGCGCTGTTCACCGTGCTGCCCGAGGTGTCTCAGGTGCAGATCGGTGTGCAGGAGCAGGGGGATAGCGCCGCTGAGCGAGATTTCTATGTCTTCGATCGGGAGATGATGGAGGTGCGATGCCAGGCGTTTCCGGCGGACCATGCGGGCGGATTTTCTCCCGACCTGCTAGACGATGCAACCGCATGGAGTGCGCTGGTGAAGGAGTGCACATCCGCCAGCTTCTACGATGAGGTTTGCGAGCTGGCGGAACGATAGCGGGAGGCGTTGCTTTTGATCCGGCTGCCGAGCTGGAGTCGACGAAGACTCGGCGAAGACTCGGCAGTGCACATAGCGGGCCTTGGGCCGGGGCAAATCGGCATAATGATGAATGGGCAGGGCAGGCGATCCGGGTGGTTCGTCTGCCCTGCTGTTATAGGCGCGGTGAGGGGCGCTGCCGCCCACGCGCGGTGATGGTGCCGCTGTCCAGACGCATGCTAGCCGAGTTCGGCGGCGATGGCGCGTACGATGGCGTCGGCGGCCGCCGAGGTCTGCGCGGCGTCCTCGATCTGCAGGATGACCTTGCCCTTGATGCCGAACTCCCCGATCTCGGACAGGAGCACGCGCGGGCCGTCGATAACGGGGGAGATGTTGCGCGCAGCCGTGCGGGCGAGTTCGGTCACGCGGTCGGTGAGCTCCTCGATCGAGGAGGCCTCGCCGCTGAGTTCCTGCCCGTGCGGGACGGCAAAGGGCACCACCACGCGGCTGGGCGGCAGCAGGTGCACAAGCGCCGTTTTGGAGATGACGGAGTTGGGGATGATGACCGTTTGGCCCAGGCTGTCGCGGATGGTGGTGTGGCGCCAGGTCACGTCCTGCACCACGCCGGCCTCCGCGCCGACTTCGATATTGTCGCCGGGCCGCACGATGCCCATGAAGGTGACCTGCAGGCCCCCGATCAGGTTCGACAGGGTGTCCTGAAAACCGAGGGACACGGCGATACCGCCGACGCCAAGGGCGGTGACCAGTGCGTTTGCGTTGATGCCGAAGCAGGCATCGAGAATGATGCTGCCGCCGATGATCCATATGGCGGCGCGCGCGATATTCACGATGATGCTCGAAGAGGGCAGCGGATTGCTGTCGCGGCTGAGGATGTGCTGCAGCGCCCGGGCGGCGATGCGCGCGGTGATGACGGTGATGACTCCGATTGCCGCGGCCCAGAAAACCTGTTTGACCAGGGGTTGCTCGAGTGCGGTGATGATGCCGGTGAATACGTCGGTCATGGGGACTCCTTAGCGAATGACTGCGGTACATGATACCCGGTGCCGCGGCGCTGCATGCGCGACGGTGGCGGGCGGAGCAGCGGCGGGCGGGGTGGAAGCGGGC